>CAIYMF010000096.1 GCA_903927265.1 uncultured bacterium
ACAACGGTTACGCCAGTGGCCCCGGCGCGAATCGAACGCGCGACACACGGTTTAGGAAACCGATGCTCTATCCCCTGAGCTACGGGGCCGGGGTGACTCAGATTACCCGTTCGAACTTTGCGGTGAAGTGGCGCAGTCTGGCGGGTGCTTCGGCGATGCGGAAGCCCTTCAGTTGCTCACTCGTAGCCGCCACGAGTTCGCACACTTCGACCACGTAATCCATCTGACTCTGGGTGTAGGTGCGACGCGGAATGGCGAGCCGTACGAGGTCGAGCGGTGCCGCGACCTCGGTGCCGTCGGATTGCTGCCCGAACATCACGGTGCCGATCTCGCACGTACGCACACCGCCCATTTCGTAGAGTGCAACGGCGAGTGCCTGACCTGGGTAGTGCAGCGGATCGATGTGTGGAAGGAGCGCACGGGCGTCGATGTAAACCGCGTGTCCTCCAATGGGCGACAGCACCGGGATTCCGATCTGCTTCAACGCCTCGCCCACATACGCCGTTGACCTGATGCGGTAGTTCAAATAGTCGTGGTCAACAACTTCCTTCAGGCCCTGCGCCAGCGCTTCGAGGTCACGGCCTGCCAGACCCCCATAGGTCGGAAAGCCCTCGGTGAGAATGAGGAGCTCACGACAGGCGGCCGCGAGGTCATCGTCATTCATCGCCAGCCAGCCGCCAATGTTTCCCATTGGATCCTTCTTGGCGCTCATCGTCATTCCATCGGCCAAGCTCGCGATATCGCGCACGATGTCGACGACATCGCGATCGTGTTGTCCCTCTTCGCGCTCACGGATGAACCACGCGTTCTCGGCAAAGCGGCAGGCGTCGAGGAAGAACAACTTTCCGAACTCGTCGCACACGGCCTTCACAGCACGCAGGTTCGCGAGCGATACCGGCTGACCGCCGCCACTGTTGTTGGTGATGGTCATGAAGACGACGGGAACATCATCGCCTCGTTCTAGAAGCAACGCACGTAGCGCCTCAACGTTCATGTTGCCCTTGAACGGATGATCTGCTTGGGGATCGCGTCCCTCATCGATGACGAGGTCAACTGCGGTCGCGCCGGTGTATTCGACGTTGGCACGCGTGGTGTCGAAGTGCGTGTTGTTCGGAACGACCTTGCCGGGGCCGCCGAGAACGCTGAAGAGAATGCGTTCTGCTGCACGTCCTTGGTGGGTGGGGATCACATGCTCAAAAGGAAAGAGGTTGCGCACCGCATCGCGGAAAATGTAGTACGACGGCGAGCCCGCGTACGACTCGTCGCCATGCTGCAAGGCTGCCCACTGATCGCGGCTCATCGCTCCGGTGCCTGAATCAGTGAGTAAGTCGATCAGTACGTCCTGTGCGTCGATCTTGAACAGATTGAAACCTGCGCGATCGAGAGCAGCAAGTCGGTGCTCGGGAGTCGTCATGTGAATCGGCTCAACCGAGTGGATGCGGAAGGGTTCAATCACGGTCCGGAATGTGGGCATGGAGTCAGTCTGGTCACACCGGTGCTGGCGCGTGTGGCAATTGAGCCAGCTCGGGACTTAGTGCCCGGAGAGTAGTTCGGTGATCTTCTCGGAGTCGCGAAGAAGCGAGCCACCGAGAAGCAGGGGAGTGGTGTCATCGACACCGCGCACGTGATCGACCGCCTCGCGACGAGTGGCTGTGACGATGCGTACCGGGCCGGTGTGTTCGGAAAGCGCCTCGGCAGGACTCGTGCGTGC
>CAIYMF010000097.1 GCA_903927265.1 uncultured bacterium
CACGTCTTGGTGACGGTCAGATGTGAGAGTTCGTCCTTCACCGACGACGTCATTGCCATGGGGTGATCCTGTCATGCCGGGTCGAGCGACGCAGGAGCGAGCCAAAAGCCGCAGCCAACAGGTCTGCATCATGGCGCGAAGAATCGTCGTCACAGCCGATGGGTCGAACCACCACTTTGGCGCCAAGTAAGGCTGCTGCCCTCACGAGTGGGTCGATTTCTACGACGGATTCCGCGTCGGCCAACACGGTGTCAAAGCGCACGTCGGGGAGCAGCCGATGGATGACCTCAAGATGCATCTCTGGTTTGAAACCTGAAGTCTCACCCGGTTGCGGGGTGCGATTGAGCACCAAGATTCGTTCAGCATCAGACGCAGCGACTGCCTCCGTCACTCCAGGCACCAGGAAATGCGGCAGAACACTGGTGAACCATGATCCGGGCCCGACCACGATTGCGTCCGCCGAGGCGATTGCCTCCAGTGCCTGCGGGCAGGCCGGTGGGTGAGGTGGCTCGAGTCGCAGGGCGACCACCCGGCCCGGCGTTGTGGCAATGGCAACTTGTCCGAAGACCGTGTCGATTTCAGTTGGGTTCGGTTCGAGGCCGGCGACATCGGCCACGATGTCGAGGGGCACGACCGAAACCGGCAGGACTCGTCCATGTGCGCCCAGCAGAGCAGCGACCCAGCGAAGCCCTTCGACGACGTCACCGGTCTCTTCCCACAGCGCCGTGATCAGCAGGTTGCCGAGCGAGTGACCCCCAATTTCCCCTTCACCTTCAAAACGATGTTGAACTACACGACTCCAGGTGCGACCCCAGCCGTCATCACCGCACAGTGCAGCCAGAGCCATTCGCAAATCTCCCGGTGGAAGTACCCCTAACTCGCGCCGCAGGCGCCCACTCGATCCACCGTCGTCGGCGACGCCGACCACTGCGGTTAATCGATCAGACACGCGCCGCAGTGCTCGAAGGCTGACCGCCAATCCATGGCCACCGCCGAGGGCCACCACTGAGGGCCCTGTCGCGGTCGATGGAACACGCGCGTCGAGCGGAATCATTCGCGACCCAAGTCTCGGTGCGTCACCAAGGTTTCGACACCCGACCGCACGAGCCGAGTCGACAGGTTCTCGGCGATGGCGACACTTCGGTGTTTGCCGCCAGTGCACCCAATGGCGATGGTGACATAACGCTTCCCTTCGCGCAGGTAGCCATCAGCAACAAGGTCGATGATGGCGCTGTAACGCTGCAGGAATTCACGCGCCTCGGGCTGGTCGACCACCGCATCGTTGACTGCTTGGTCGAGTCCGGTGAGCTCGCGTAGTTCTGGGTTCCAGAAAGGGTTAGGCAGGAATCGCACGTCTGCGACGAAGTCGGCATCGACGGGAATGCCGTATTTGAATCCGAACGACATCACCGTGGCCCGCAATTGAACCCGTTCGGGGTCGGCGAAGGCGGCATCAACGCGACGTCGAAGATCGTGCACGTTGAGGTCGCCAGTGTCGATCACGAGGTCGGCAGACCCTCGCAGGTCGGCAAGCAGCGCACGTTCACGCGCAAGCCCGTCAATCACCCTGCCTGAAGCTTGAAGTGGATGCGGTCGTCGATTGGACTCAAAGCGCCTCACCAGGACCTCGTCCGCGGCCTCGAGGAACAGCACGCGTACGTCACTTCCGTCCCGATCCAGCGCGTCGAGACTGCTTTGGAACTCTTCGAAGAACGAACGTCCGCGGACGTCGATGACGACGGCGACCTTGGGGGTTTCCGCCGTGCGCGAGAGCAGCGCCACCGTATCCGGAAGAAGTGAAGGCGGCAGGTTGTCGATCACGAACCAACCGAGGTCCTCGAGTGCACGGGCGGCCGTCGACCGCCCCGCGCCTGACATGCCGGTAACGAGGAGCAACTCTGGGGATGAGTGCGCTTGTGGGCTCATGTCGCACCATCTTCCCCGAGAATCTCTCCGGTTGTGACATTCACGGCGGACACGCTCTCATTTGCGTCCAGAACCTGACGAATTGACACGGCCGTGCGCGGCCCAATGCCCGGCACTTCGGCAATCTCCTCAAGTGAGGCGACGCGCAGCGCTTTCAGTGAACCAAATCGACGCATCAACGCTTTGCGTCGCACCTCACCGAGCCCGGGGACTTCGTCGAGCAGGCTGTCAACGAGCCGCTTACTGCGCTTGTGCTTCTGATACGCCAGAGCAAACCGATGGGCCTCGTCCCTGATCCGTTGCAGGAGGTACAACCCCTCGCTGGTGCGAGGAAGCAGTACCGGGTCAGGTACGCCGGGTAACCAGACCTCTTCGAGTCGCTTGGCAAGCCCCGCAACACAGATGTCATCAATACCCAACTCCGTGAGAGCTCGCTGCGCCGCCGCCACCTGAGGCGCTCCTCCATCGACGAGAAGTAGCTGTGGTGGGTAGGCGAAACTCGCGCGGGTCGCAGCGCCCTCGGCTAACAGTTCGGGGTCAGTGGCAGCGACCTGATCATCGAGATACCGACGAAACCGTCTGGTGACCACCTCATGGACCGCGCGAACATCGTCCGAGCCTTCGAATCCCTTGATAGCGAATCTCTTGTAGTGGCTCGTACGAGGCAGAGCGTCCTCGAACACCACCACTGAGCCGACAACGTCAGTTCCCTGCAGATGGGAAATGTCCAGGCACTCAATGCGTAGGGGCGCCTCAGGGAGGGACAACGCCGATTGCACTTCTTCAAGGGCCAGTGCGCGAGTACTGAGATCGCCAGCCCGCTTGAGTTTGTGCTGCGCCAACAGTTGACGTGCATTGGCACCCACGGTGTCACCGAGCACCCGCTTGTCACCGCGAACTGGCACTCGAAGTCGAACGCGCGAACCTCGACGTTCGCTGAGCCACCGCTCGGCTATCTCAGGTTCGGGCGGCAGTATCGGAACGAGTACTTCATGAGGAATCTCCGAGCCTTCGCTACTTCCGTACAACTGTTGGAGTAGTCGCTCGATGAGCCCGGACTCGTCGACATCATCGACTCTGTCGACCACAAACCCGTGCTCGCCACGCACCCGTCCGCCTCGCACATAGAACACCTGCACTGCCGCCTCTAACGGTTCTGCCGCCATCCCAATAATGTCGACATCAGTCCCGTCGGGAAGCACCATGGTGTTGCGCTCCAGTGCGCGCTCCAGCGCTGCGATGTCATCTCGCCGGCGCGCTGCCCGTTCGAAATCCTCGTCGGCGGAGGCGTCGAGCATCTGTTGCCGAAGGCGGCCAATGAGCGGATCAGCGCGGCCTTCCAGGAAAGCGATGAAGTCATCGACCAGTACTCGGTGCTCGTCCTGTGAGATTCTCGCGACGCACGGCGCGCTGCACTTGTCGATGTATCCGAGCAGACACGGTCGTCCCACCTGCCCGGCCCGACGGAAGACTCCATTGGAACAGGTGCGCACGGGGAATACTCGCAGAAGCAGATCAACGGTTTCTCGAATCGCCCACGCATGCGAGTACGGACCGAAATAGCGCACACCAGGTCGTTTGGCTCCACGCATCACCGTCACCCGTGGAAAGGGATCACCCACAGTGATGGCGAGATAGGGGTACGACTTGTCGTCGCGATAGCGCACATTAAATCGCGGCTCGTAGTGCTTGATCCATGTGTACTCAAGTTGAAGTGCTTCTACTTCATTCGCGACAACGGTCCAGTCCAGACCAGCAGCGGTAGCCACCATGGTGCGGGTTCGCTGATGCAAGGTGTGCGGTTCGGCAAAGTACGACGTCAGGCGCGAGCGCAGACTCTTGGCCTTGCCAACGTAGATGACGCGCCCATGCGTGTCGACAAAGCGATACACGCCAGGCAAATCCGGTATCTCACCGGTCGCCGGTCGGAAGGAAGGGCGCACTGCCACGGCCCCAGCCTAGGACCCGTGACCTATGCCATCGTGATACTCGTGCCCGAGACGGTGATCGGCACAGGTGTGAGACCCGTTGTGGCGGGGCCCTGAACCACGTCACCGGTGTCTACGGCGAAACGACTTCCGTGGCAGGGGCAGTCGATGGTGCCATCGGCGACCTTGCTGCAGTTGCACCCCTGATGCGGGCACACTGCGCTAAAGCACTTGTAGGTACCGGTCACAGGCTGAGTGATCACATAGGACTGCCCGTCGCTTTCGACGAACACGCCTCCGCCACTGGGGACGTCGGTAGTAGATGCCAACGCGCCAGATCCGCCGGTGGGACTCTCCGATGAAGGGTCGGGAGCCGCTGACGATGATGCGGCGCCACCGCCTCCCGAACCGCACGCGGCCAGAGCCGCGACCCCCGCCACGGCGGCGGATCCGATCAGGACTTGGCGGCGGACCACGGTAGACATGCGCTGATACTAGACGGCGGAAGCCTTCTTGCGTGGTTTGCGACTCGCAGGGGCTTTCGATTTCGGTGCCGAAATTCCCGGAAAGCCGGGCAGTAGGTCGCGCAGAAACATTCCCGTGTGACTCTCAGTCACGGCCGCAACCTCTTCGGGTGTTCCTGCGGCAACGATGGTTCCTCCTCGGGAACCGCCTTCGGGCCCAAGATCAATCACCCAGTCGGCGCATTTGATCACGTCGAGATTGTGCTCAATCACCACGACTGAGTTGCCCTTATCGACCAAGGATTGCAGAACACCGAGCAGTTTGCGGATGTCCTCAAAATGCAATCCAGTGGTCGGCTCATCGAGGACGTAGATTGTGCGCCCGGTGGAGCGCTTCTGCAATTCTGAGCTCAACTTCACCCGTTGTGCCTCGCCACCCGACAGCGTGGGCGCCGACTGACCCAGCCGGACGTAACCAAGACCGACATCGACCAGAGTGCGCAAATGCCGGGCGATCGGCGGCACCGCCTCAAAGAACTCCAGTGCCTCCTCGATCGGCATGTCGAGCACTTCGGCAATCGTGCGACCTTTGAAATGAACTTCGAGTGTTTCGCGGTTGTACCGAGCGCCGTGGCACACCTCGCACGGCACGTACACATCAGGCAAGAAGTTCATCTCGATCTTGATCGTTCCGTCGCCCGAGCAGGCTTCGCAGCGCCCGCCCTTGACGTTGAACGAGAATCGGCCTTGCAAGTATCCGCGCATCTTCGCCTCGGGTGTTTCGGCGAAGAGTTTGCGAATGTGGTCAAAGACCCCTGTGTAGGTCGCGGGGTTGGAACGAGGTGTGCGGCCGATCGGACTCTGATCCACGTGCACCACTTTGTCGAGCTGGTCGAGTCCGGTGACTCGGGTGTGACGGCCGGGGACAATGCGTGCCCCATTGAGCTCGCGTGCCAGCACCGAATACAGCACATCATTAATCAGCGTCGATTTTCCAGAACCTGACACCCCCGTCACCGCGACGAAACAGCCGAGTGGCAGATCGACCGAAACGTCTTGAAGGTTGTGCTCACGTGCGCCTACGATGCGCAGACTTCTGTCTGACGAGCGTCGTATGGCAGGAACCTCGATTGAACGTCGACCCGACAAGTACTGGCCCGTTAACGATTCGGGGTTGGCCAGAAGGTCAGCGACTGTTCCACTCGAGACGATGCGACCGCCATGTTCACCGGCTCCGGGACCGATATCGACAACCCAGTCAGCGGTGCGAATCGTGTCTTCGTCGTGCTCGACAACGATGAGGGTATTGCCCAGGTCGCGCAACCTCACGAGTGTCTCAATCAAACGCCGGTTGTCGCGCTGGTGAAGTCCGATACTCGGCTCGTCGAGCACATACAGGACTCCGACCAGCCCTGAGCCAATCTGAGTCGCAAGCCGAATACGTTGCGCCTCGCCCCCTGCGAGCGTGGCCGCGGGACGATCGAGACTGAGGTAATCGAGGCCGACGTCAATCAGGAATCGCAATCGCTCGTTGACCTCTTTGAGAACCCGCTCGGCAATCTGTCGATCACGGGCACCGAGGGTGAGCGATCCGAGCAACTCGGCACACTCACCAATCGGCAAGCCGGCAATCTCAGCGATCGATCGTCCGTCGATGCGTACTGCCAAACTCAGCGGCTTGAGTCGAGCCCCACCACAGGCGGGGCAGGGAACCTCGCGCATGTAACCCGCGAAACGTTCGCGCCCTGTGTCAGTGTCGGCTTCACTGTGTCGACGTTCGATGAAGGGAACGACGCCCTCAAATCCGGTGTGGTACGAACGTTGACGTCCGTACCTGTTCTTGTAGCGCACGTGCACTTCGTGATCGTGGCCGGTGAGAATGGAGGTTCGTACCTTGGCACTGAGCTTGTTCCACGGGGTGTCAAGGTCAAAGCCGAGTTCATCGCCCAACGCTGCTAGAAGTCGTTCGAAGTAGTCGCTGACGTGTCCACTCGACCATGGAGCAATCGCGCCTTCAGCAAGCGTCAGTCGATCATCGGGTACGAGAAGTTCCGGATCGACTTCCATTCGGGTGCCCAGCCCGCTGCAATCGACACACGCACCAAACGGGGAATTGAAGGAAAACGACCTCGGTTCGAGTTCTTCAAAGGACAGGTCGTCGTCAAGACACGCAAGATGCTCGCTGAAGACGCGCTCGCGATGTGGGTCTGTTTCCGGGAGATCAACGAAGTCAAGGGTGATGAGGCCGCCGGATAGCCCGAGTGCCGTTTCGACCGAATCGGTAAGCCGACGCTTGGCTGAGGCTTTCACCGCAAGCCGGTCGACGACCACATCGATGCTGTGCTTCTCCTGCTTCTTGAGCGTTGGAACCTCAGTCAGGGAGTACACGACACCATCAACGCGGGCGCGCGAGAACCCCTGCGTTTGCAGTTGGCGAAACAGTTCCGAATACTCGCCCTTGCGTTCGCGGATAACCGGAGCCAGAACCTGAAATCGTGTGCCTTCGTCGAGTTCAAGGACCCGATCGACGATCTGCTGCGGCGTCTGCCGCGCGATGAGTTTGCCGCACTTGGGGCAGTGGGGCTTTCCGATGCGGGCGTAAAGAAGTCGAAGGTAGTCGTACACCTCGGTGATCGTTCCGACGGTCGATCTCGGGTTACGCGATCCGCCCTTTTGGTCAATAGAAACTGCGGGCGAGAGCCCTTCGATGAAGTCAACATCGGGCTTGTCCATCTGGCCCAGGAACTGCCGGGCGTACGCACTGAGTGACTCGACGTACCGCCGCTGTCCTTCGGCGAAGATGGTGTCAAAGGCCAAACTCGATTTGCCGCTTCCCGACAGGCCAGTGAATACGATGAGGGCGTCACGCGGTAGGTCAAGTGATACGTCGCGCAGATTGTGCTCGCGGGCACCCCGCACGATCAGCCGATCCACGAAAAGCCCTCCACTCGCGCTGCCACCGGAATTCACCCCTGCTCTGAGTCCCTCAGCCTAGATGCCGGGGGCGACGGCCGCTTCCTCAGACTGCCGACTCAACTGAGCGCATGTCGGTAAACCAGGCCGATGGCTGCGCAGACCGATGCCCGGCGGCACAAGTCCGCAGTTGAGACGAGCAGGGTAGCGTCTACTCATGTCCTACAACGGAAACGTCACTGTCGGTGGCCCGGCCCAGAGCCATGAACTCGCGCATCTGACGATCACGAAGATCGCAGTTGGCCCCTACAACAACAACTGTTACTTGCTCCGCTGCGCAAGCACGGGAGAGCAACTACTGATTGACGCCGCAGCCGAACCCGAGCGCCTGATCTCCCTCATCGGCGAGCCGGGGATCGCCACCGTGGTCACCACCCATCAGCATGCTGACCACTGGGGAGCCCTCGCCGACGTAATCGAGGCTACCGGCGCCCGACATGCTGCCCACCCCCTTGACGCTGAGGGCATCCCTTCGCCTGTTGATCTGTCGGTCGAAGACGGCGACACGGTCTTGGTTGGCGAATGCTCCTTGCGCGCGGTGCATCTCGTTGGCCACACCCCCGGATCAATTGCGTTGATCTACGACGACCCCGAAGGACCGCCGCATGTGTTCACGGGCGACTGCCTGTTCCCGGGGGGCATCGGGCGGTCAGCACCTGAGACCTTCGAGACGCTCCTCGACGGGGTCGAAACGAAGCTTTTCGACGTGCTGCCTGATGAGACTTGGATCTATCCCGGCCACGGTGCAGACACGACACTCGGTGCCGAACGGCCGCAACTAGCGGAGTGGCGAGAGCGTCGCTGGTAGTCGATCAGCGCAGGTTGTCGACCGACGAAGTTCCCGCATCGAGAGCGTGCAGCCACCCACAGTCCCGATCGTGGTTGCAGCGCAATGTATTCAGCGGCGTACATTTCGCCCGGCCCCGATTAGCCCGGCTAGTACGTTCACGTTATCTGCCGTGAACGCTGACCGAGGGACACCTGATGACCGACACGCAGCCTGACACTGGCATGGGAGCAGAACCAACTGTCACCACGACCCGCTCAAGTCGCCGCACCCGACGCATCGGCATCAGCGGTGCGCTCGCCGGTGTGGTCGTTCTAGGTGCCGTCCTCATCGGAGTGATGACAGGTGGCTCTCGATCAGGGGCAATCGCGTCGACGGCCACGCCAGTCTCGATTACCGCGACCTGTTCGACAATCCCAGGTGTGGAGAGAAGTTCATTCAATCCGACGATCCCGGCCAAGTCGAAGATCACCTTCACCGCTGACGCCTCAACTCACTTCGACGCAGCAACCACGGTGCAAGTGTGGTTGCGAACCTCCGTTAATCCCGACGCCTACTCGGTTCAGACAACGGAAACGAACACGGTTACTGCGACTGCAGGTGCCTACGCAGGGGATATCACATTCGTACACGCCGCTAGTGGCCAGACTTATGCAGTCTCGTGGGGAGGCGCGAATCACGTTGCCGACCCCTATTACTCCCTCGCGTGGTGCCCAAAATAGTCAGTGGCTCGCGACAGCCCGTTTCATCTCTCGATCAAGCAGCGCCCGCAGTCGGGGCGCCATAATTCGGCGCATAAAGTATTGCGTGAGGTGATTGTCGTCCTTGTAAATGCGAAGTCCGTAGAGCACCGTAGGGCAGCTCAGCTCCGGGCACAGAGCTGCCGACAGATTCGCATAAGTGACGTTGGGCAGCCCCTCGCCGGCCCTCTGCTGGGCCTTCCACACCGCATCACTCATCGTGCGCTTCCACGTCGAGCCGCACACGTTCGCATCGGCGAAATGAACACGCATACACGCGTTGAAGGCCGGCTTACTGACGGGCATGTCTGGGGTGTCACGTAGCACCACTATTCGGCCCACATAAGGTGACAGCGCTTTCAGCGTGCGCCGCTCCCCCGCTTCCCAAGCAGCGATTCGGTCTGGCGCGACAATGGCAGGGCCGGTGGCCTTGGTAAAGATCGTGTGGAATTGCCAACTTCCGAGAACGAGAACGTCGATGTGACCCCACGCGCCCTTCGCGATCTCGGCAAATACACGCCGCCGCCAGGTCGGACATTCGACGTACCGCTGCGTGGTGAGGTAGCGGGCTACGGCGACGTCATCGGCCGGGCAGTGCGTCTTCGTAATCGACAGCAGCCGCCAGCCGCGAGCGTTGGCATTGGGTAGCAGCGCACCAAACCATTCGGCGGCATGCGAGTCTCCAAATACTGCAAGAGTTCGCTTCCCCGAAGCGCGCGCGTACGTACACGCGATCGGCACCGTGTCGCCATCCCCTAAGTGGCATCCATCGGTATACGGCTTCGGGTGGTCATTTTCAGCCACGTCAGGCGCGGGTAGGTAGCCCACCGGTTGCGCATTCACAGCAACTGGCGGTGACGCAACGACCGCAACACATGAGGCAACAAGCGCCACGACGATACGTGCGGCGCCGGCTCGCATTAAACGACCGAGGCAATGAGCCCAACGATGCCGATGATCACGGCTGCCCCGACCATGAGCAAACCTGCGGCCATGATGCGCAAAGAAGGTCGTTTACCGTGCATCGCATAGTCGCCGACGTGTTTGGCGACCTCAGCAATCCTGGTGTCGTCTTGGCCAGGTGTCTCTTGGGTATCGCGCTGTGTCCAGTACCCGCGCTCACCCGAGCGCCCGGCCAGCATGAATACCACACCGAATACGAACAACACCGCAGCGAACAGAAGAAGGGGAAGGGCCATTGGGCGACTCTACCGCGAGGATCGAGGATCCGCGGGTGGCTCGTCGGTCGGAGCCTCGTGCTCGGGATCGGGAAGGTGCGTGAGGGCAGCCCCCGCCTCATGCGCGGCCTCCTCCCCCGCCTCCACCGCAGGGGATTCGCCCAACAGACTGGGATTGCGCTTGACAGCAATCAGACTCGTGATGACGGTTATGGCCAGAACGAGCACGATGACGGCGAGTGAAAGTGCGATTCCGATCTGAGGTACCGGCCACGAGGTCGTGGAGTGCAACGCCTCGAGGATGAGCTTGACGCCAATGAAGGCGAGAATGACCGCCAGCCCGCGATTAAGGAAGACCAGTCGATCAAGGAGTCCGTGCAGCAAGAAATACAACTGTCTGAGTCCCATGAGCGCAAATGCATTCACGGTGAAGACGATGTAGGCCTCACTGGTGAGACCGAATACGGCCGGAATTGAGTCAAGGGCGAAAATCAGGTCGGTCGTGCCAATGGCGATGATCACGAGCATCATGGGCGTCAGGTAGCGAGTGCCGTCGAGGGTCACCGTCCACTGATGTCCGTGATACTCCCGCGTTACTGGGAATCGTTTCTCAATGAAGCGCACGACGGCGTTTCCGTCAGGGTCTTGCTCCTCGTCACCACTGGTGCCCACCCGCCATGCCGTCCAGAGCAGGAATGCGCCGAAGACGAAGAAGGTGGCAGTGAAGCGCGTGAGAGCCGCTGCGCCCACCACAATCAACACGGTGCGCAACACGAGGGCAAGCGCCACGCCAATCAGCAGAACTCGATGTTGCAGCAACGGAGGAACGGCGAACGATGACATCAGAACAACGAATACAAAGAGGTTGTCGATACTCAGGCTGTATTCGGTGAGATACCCCGCAACAAACTCGCCCGCAGGAGCCGAGCCGAAGTACACGAAGACAAACCCTGCAAACACCACAGCCAGAGCCGCATAGAAGGCAACCCATCGACCAGCCTCGGCCGTCGTGAACGGGTGCTCGCGGCGTTCGACAATCCAGAAGTCAAACGCCATGATCGCGATCACGAAGACCACGGTGGCGGCCCAGAGCCATTGAGGTACGTTCACTTGCCGCCCTCGCGCATTCCGCGTAGCTCTTTCTTCAGGTCACTGATCTCATCACGGTATCTGGCAGCGAGTTCAAACTGCAGTTCCGCAGCCGCCTGGTGCATCGATTCGGTGAGGCCGGAAATCAGTGATTCCAGTTCGCGCTCGGGTAGGGAGGCAGCCCGCACAGACCGCCCCGCCGTAGGCACTGGGGCTCTGCGTGTGTCTGCAGATCCGAGCAGCGCCTCAGTGTCGGCATCCTCACGTGCAATCAGGTCGGTAATGTCACCGATTCGCTTGCGCAACGGTTGTGGGTCGATGCCGCGCTCAAGGTTGTAGGCAACTTGCTTGGCCCGCCGACGATTGGTCTCGTCGATCGCTTTGGCCATTGACGGGGTGATGCTGTCGGCGTACATATGAACTTGCCCTGAAACATTTCGGGCTGCCCGACCAATCGTTTGAATCAGCGATGTGCCCGAACGAAGGAACCCTTCCTTGTCAGCATCGAGGATGGCCACCAGCGACACTTCGGGAAGGTCGAGTCCTTCACGCAGCAGATTGATACCAACGAGGACGTCGTACGTACCCAGGCGCAGTTCGCGAAGAAGTTCGATGCGTCGCAGGGTGTCAACTTCCGAATGCAAGTAGCGAACTCGAATTCCCTGTTCAAGCAGGTAGTCGGTGAGATCCTCCGACATCTTCTTTGTCAGGGTGGTCACCAGAACGCGTTCGTCCCGCTCACTGCGCAAACGGATCTCGTGAATGAGATCGTCGATCTGACCCTTCGTGGGTTTGAGAACGATCTCGGGATCGATAAGTCCGGTGGGGCGAATCACCTGCTCGACAACGTCGCCGCCCACTTTCTCCATCTCGTATTTACCTGGGGTGGCCGACAAATACACGACCTGACCCACGCGTTCGAGAAACTCCTGCCACCGCAATGGCCGGTTGTCCATGGCACTTGGCAGGCGGAAACCGTGATCAACCAGCGTCCTCTTACGGGAACGATCTCCCTCGTACATCGCACCAATCTGCGGAACCGTCACATGCGATTCGTCGATGACCATGAGGAAATCCTCGGGGAAGTAATCGAGGAGGCAGTTGGGCGGACTTTCTGGTTCACGACCATCGATGTGTCGCGAGTAATTCTCGATACCGCTGCAGAACCCCACCTGCTGCATCATTTCTATGTCGTACGACGTGCGCATTCGAAGTCGCTGCGCCTCAAGCAGGCTGCCCTGGCGCTCGAGTTCGGCAAGTCGATCACGCAGTTCATCTTCAATTCCGACAATGGCCCGCTGCATGCGCTCAGGCCCAGCGACGTAGTGAGTTGCAGGGAAGATGTAGAGCAGTTCGTCCTCAGTGAGGATTTCGCCCGTGACCGGGTGCAAGGTCATCATTCGCTCAACCTCGTCGCCGAACATTTCGATGCGAACAGGGTGCTCCTCGTACACGGGGAACACTTCGATGGTGTCGCCGCGCACGCGGAAGGTGCCACGAGTGAACGCCAAATCATTGCGCGTGTATTGAATCGACACGAGTCGGCGAAGCATGTCGTCGCGATCGTGTGATTCGCCAACGCGCAACGTCAGCATGCGATCGACGTATTCCTGCGGGGTACCCAATCCGTAGATGCACGACACGGTGGCCACCACGATCACGTCTCTCCGGGTGAGCAGCGAATTGGTAGCCGAGTGGCGCAGACGTTCAACTTCCTCGTTGATCGACGAGTCCTTCTCAATGAACGTATCCGTCTGAGGGATGTACGCCTCAGGTTGGAAGTAGTCGTAGTACGACACGAAGTATTCAACGGCATTGTTGGGAAGCAGTTCACGAAATTCGTTAGCCAACTGCGCTGCGAGCGTCTTGTTCGGAGCCATCACCAAAGTCGGACGCTGAACCCGCTCGATGAGCCACGCCGTGGTCGCGGACTTGCCAGTGCCGGTTGCCCCCAACAGCACGATGTCCTGTTCGCCAGCCGCAATACGCCGCTCCAACTCCTCGATGGCGGCAGGCTGATCGCCCGAGGGTGTGAAATCGGAAACGACCTCAAAAGGGGCCACCGTGCGCTGAAGGTCAGTGGTGGGCCGGGTCACGTCTCCAAGACTACGGCCATCCGGCGACTAGCAGTTCTCTTCAGCGGCCTCACGCAGCAACAACCACACCTCATCGACACGATGCCGCAGGTCGTCGGGGCTTCCGTCGTTCTCAATAACAAAGTCGGCTACCGCAAGTCGGTCGTCGCGTGAGGCCTGCGCCGCCATTCGGGCCCGAGCGTCAATCTCGGTCATGCCCCGCAGATTGACCAACCTGTCGACGCGGACGTCGTCAGGGCAATCGACCACCACAATGACGTCGTAGGCGCCATCGAGACCCTGTTCAACCAGCAACGGTGAGTCGTGCACGACCACAGCGTCGTCGGGCGCGGCATCCTGCTCCGCGCGAGTGCGCGCCGCGATTCGCGGCAACATAATCGCATTTAGGTCAGCCAGAGACTTCGGGTCGTTGAAGACGATGTCGGCCACACCTTGTCGGTTCAGCGTGCCATCGGGTGAGATGACCTCGTCGCCAAACCGCTCGTGGATGGCGGTCAACGCTGGCTCGCCTGGTTCGACAATCTCGCGGGCAATCAGGTCGGCGTCGATCACCACTGCCCCCAGAAGTGCCAAACGGGCGGACACCGAACTCTTTCCAGAGCCGATGCCGCCCGTCAGGCCAACGGTGAGCAAGTGTTACTTACTCTTCGCCGGTGAGCTTGTCGCGCAGAGCCTGCAGAGCCTCGTCAGAGGCAAGAGCTCCCTCTTCCGGGGTCTCGGATGAGTAGGACGTGCCACCTTCGCCAGCGGCCTCAGCGGCCTCAGCGTCGGCCTTACGAGCTTCCTCGACCTGCTTCTGGTGAGTTGCCCAACGCTCGCGCGCCTCGTCGTACTGACGCTCCCATTCGGTGCGCTGTCCTTCGAAGCCTTCCTTCCATTCGCCAGTCTCGGGGTCGAAACCCTCCGGGCCAATGTAGGCGCCAGCGTCGTCGTACGATGCGGGCATTCCGTACAGGTACGGGTCGAACGTCTCACTCATGGAATCGCCGACGGTGCCCTCATTGGCCTGCTTGAGCGACAACGAGATGCGACGGCGCTCGAGGTCGATGTCGATGACCTTGACCATGATGTCGTCGTTGACCTGAACGACCTGCTCAGGAATTTCGACATGACGCTCGGCGAGTTCGGAGATGTGCACCAGACCTTCGATGCCCTCTTCGACTCGAACGAATGCGCCGAAGGGGACGAGCTTGGTGACCTTACCGGGAACAACCTGTCCCATCTGGTGCGTGCGGGCGAAGTGCTGCCACGGGTCTTCCTGCGTCGACTTCAACGACAGCGACACGCGCTCGCGATCCATGTCGACGTCGAGAACCTCAACGGTGACCTCGGTGCCAACCTCGACAACCTCTGACGGGTGGTCGATGTGCTTCCAGGAGAGCTCGCTGACGTGAACCAGGCCGTCAACACCGCCGAGGTCGACGAAGGCACCGAAGTTGACGATGCTCGACACCACACCATTGCGGATCTGGCCCTTGGCCAAGTCGTTGAGGAAGTTCTGGCGAACCTCGCTCTGCGTCTGCTCGAGCCAGGCACGGCGCGACAGAACCACGTTGTTGCGGTTCTTGTCGAGCTCGATGATCTTGGCCTCGATGGTCTTGCCGACGTAAGGCTGCAGGTCACGCACTCGGCGCATTTCGACCAACGATGCGGGCAAGAAGCCGCGCAGTCCGATGTCGAGGATCAAGCCGCCCTTGACCACCTCGATGACGGTGCCTTCGACAACGCCGTCGGCTTCCTTGATCGCTTCGATTGAACCCCAGGCGCGCTCGTACTGTGCGCGCTTCTTCGACAGGATCAGACGACCTTCCTTGTCTTCCTTCTGGAGAACAAGGGCCTCAACGATGTCGCCAACTGCGACCACCTCGTTGGGATCGACATCGTGTTTGATGGAAAGTTCGCGCGAGGGGATAACACCCTCGGTCTTGTAGCCGATGTCGAGAAGAACTTCGTCGCGGTCGACCTTGACGATGATTCCTTCAACGATGTCTCCGTCGTTGAAGTACTTGATGGTCAGATCGATGGCCGCCATAAAGGCGTCAGCATCGCCGATGTCGTTGACGGCGATTTCGGTGGTGCGAGGGATGTCAAGAGCGGTCATGGAGAGAAGAACTCCGAAGGGATAGTTATCGCAGTGGAACGCACCCGGCTCCCTCGCGCCCAGGCGCGGTGCAACACCATGCAGGGACGTGAGAGCGTGGCCTTCTCTGTCCGAGGACACGCAAGCCAAGCGCGCTTGCGATAAGGGTACGGGAGGCGCGATGGACCCCCTGAGTCAGGGTGGCGAGGCAACCACTGCCCGACGCGAGCCACTCGACGCTACCCAGAGCGCGCGGGCAGCTCGACGGTGGTGGGATTCGGACAGTGCGGCCTACGTCGCTGAGCACGCCGACTTTCTCGATCAGGCTCTCGTGTGGGGACCAGAGGGGCTCACGGAGCTGGAAACTAGGCTCCTCGGCACCGATCTGCACAGCCTCAGGGTGCTCGAAGTCGGATGTGGCGCCGCAGCGGGGTCGGCCTGGCTGGGCTCACAAGGAGCCTTCGCCGTAGGGCTTGACGTGTCCGGTGCGATGTTGGCCGCGGCCGCAGCACGAGGGGTTGTCGTCCCCTTGGTGCACGCGAGCGGTGACCGGTTGCCCTTCGAGAGCGCTTCCTTTGATGCGGTCGTGAGTGCCCACGGAGCCCTTGCCTTCATGGGCGACCTCCCAGCGACCTTGCGCGAAATACGTCGGGTTCTCCGCGACGGGGGGCGCCTAGTATTCAGCGTCACCCACCCGGTGCGGTGGGCATTTCCTGACGATCCGGGAATCGACGGGTTGACCGCCACCATGTCGTACTTCGATCGCCGCGCCTACGTCGAGCGTGATGCACTCGGCACTCCGGTGTACGTCGAGCACCATCGGACGATGGGTGACACCGTGGCGGCTCTGGTGGACGCTGGTTTTGCCATCGAGGCTCTCATCGAGCCCGAGTGGCCGAGCGACAACGACCAGACGTGGGGAGCATGGAGCCCGCTGCGTGGAGAGTTACTACCGGGCACCGCGATCTGGAGTACCCGGGCGCTTAACTCTTCGACAGGTTAACGTTACCTGAGGCTGCAGGCGGAGGCGTGGACGCTGAGGTGTCATCGCCTTCACCCTCCTTGGGGCGAGTGGCAAGGAAGAAGCCCAGAATCAACGCGATGAGTCCCAGGATTCCGCCCACCAGTGGCACGGTGTTACCGAGAGTCTTAAGCAGGCCCGCGCTCTTCCCGGCACTGGCTGCCGTTTCGGAAACTTCCTTGGGGTCCGCTCCGAAGGTGGCTTCAATGATCGTCAGCGCCTCAGTGGTGCCATCCGTTCCAGCGAGGTATTGGTGCTGGTGCTGCTCACCCTTGACGATTTGACCGGTGGTGGGCTCAACCCAGATCAGCGTCTTGGCTTCGGCGTACCGGTTGGCCTTATAGGAGGCTTCAGTCGAGCCAACGAGTGACCCAGGCACTTCGAGTTCGCCTGATTTGTAGGGCGCAATGATCTGTTCGAACTTGTACATCTCGACGCCGTCGATGGTGTCAGTACCGACGAACTTCGCCGGGGCCGTCTTATCGATGCCCGAGTCGTACCAGTCGTAGTCCTTCTGCTCGAGGTAGAAGGGGAACTTGAAGGGTGCAATTCCGACAAAGTTGGCCTTTTCGCCGTCGACGTTCACACCGCAGCAGTTGCTCAACTGGGAGTCAAAGCGGTTGAACGCCACACGAATCGTGCTTGCGTCGATCGTGGTGCCCTCGTCGTCAGTCACGTTTGAGAAGGAGTCGTAGATAGCGAGGTTTGCGGCCTCGGCCTCAGATGTCGTCGCAGCGAGGACATCACCACGAGTGGTGCGCACCGCCTTGAGCGGCACGTTCTCACGGGTGGGATTCTCTCCTGAGGCGAGTTTGCCGGGATAGAAAAGTTTCGTGGCGACGCCGATATTGGTCGACGTGCTAATGCCGTCAGTTCCGGGCGCCAGTGGCGCCACAGCCAACTTCGGCACCGCGACGAACTTCAGCAGCAGCGCCAAGACGAGCAGGAATGCACCCAGCCCCGTCAAAATGATGCCGATGACACGCTTCATCTGAACTCCTCGACTACTTGTTGCCGTAAACGATGTACGGCTTGTCAATGGGGGACGGAATAGCAGTCTGCGAGTTCACCAACAGGGACGTGCCTCCGAAGGCCAACAACCCACCAACAACGGCTGCAATGATCGCTCCGATAATTCCGCTCACTTTGGTCCCCTTCCACGGACAGTTGCGTCAACCTACCACCGAAATCCGTCGTTCACCGTACATTCGCGCAAGCCGCAATTGAGATGTTGCGAGAGCGCTGATGACGAGCGCCAGGACCGCCAAAACCCACGCCAATGAGATGGCGAGAACCCGCCACGGTGCCGGTGCGGGCGGTGCAGCAGGGCCGGGCACCTCGTAGAGGGCCAGTTGTTTTCCGTCAAAGATCAGGGAGAGGCCGGCAAGCTCCGGAACTACTCCCGGAGTCCCCTTTTCAACGAGTACGAGTCCAACGCCCTGTCCCTGTAGTACTGGCAGGAGTGGATCGCCCTGTTCGATGGATCGTCGGATCTCTGCCCCACTCGCACTTTCTCCCGACACATCGACAACTCCCTGCCGCGTCCCCACCAGAAGGCGGTCATCCACGACTGTGGTGACGGGCAACCATCGAGGAGCCGGATCAAGTTGAGTACGTCGGTCATTCCAGTCAAATGAGCGGAAAGTCCCCCACGGCAGCACCGCTGTGTCGGCTGGCCTGTCCGAGACGAGTCCGCGCACCATGTGCCAGTCAGATGGCCACTGCACGGCGCTTAACCGTCCCGACACTCCCCAGAGGGCATCGGGCATCACGATCACCGGAAGGGCGATCAGTGCCGCGACCAGAACGCGCCGAGACACCGGCTCGGAAATGCGCCGGGCTGCCCGCCCTGCACCGAGGGGCGCGGCCAGCGCCAGCAGGAGGGCCAATGGGGCCAGCCACTTGTGACCGTCTCGCAGCAGCCCTGCGCCAGGCGCGGACTCAAGTACCCCCGCTATGGGAGTGAGGGCAACCAGCAACCCGCCAAGACCGGTGATGGCCAGAACCGCGGTGCCTGATCGGCCGACCACTCGCTGGAGTGCAGGTGCTCCGGCCACGGCCAGCAGACAAACAACCACGGTGCCAACCAGGCCAAGTCCCGCAGTTCGCGACGCCGGGATGACGTCGGAATTCCAGACACCACCTGTGCCCAACGCCGTCACGATCGAACCCCACGAACCCTCGGCGCGCAATTGAAATGCGAGTGCCCCGTCGGGATCCGCAGACCCGGCCACCGGACTCGTGAGAGCGGCGACAAGCCACGGAAATTGCACTGCTAGCGCACCTGCTGCGACCAGACAACGACCTCCGACAGACCGATGCGACCGAGGGCCCACAGCGATGGGCAGACTCACAACGAGCGTCAACAGACCTGCACTCGGCGCCAGGGATCCCAACGCAGTGAGCAGGACAAGTCGTGCGCCCGCACCCGGCACACCGCGCCGATACGCAAGCGCGTGCCAGAGTGCCCAGGGCATCACCGCGTAGGCAACCAACAGCGGCCACGAGCCCAACACCAGTCGTTCGACCACGTACGCGGACCACACGTACAGCAGTGCCCCGAAGACCCGCTGCCACGCGGGTTCGCTCCGAAGCAGGCGGGCAACTCCGGTGGCGGCCCCTGCCACCACACCTACCAGCATGAGGTGCTGCCAGAAAGCGCCCGGCAGAAACAACGTGAGAAACGCCAGAACAGCGTCTTGCGGAACGGCCCTCGGAAGCACCTCTCCTAGCCCAAACGCAGCGGGAAGGAAGGACTGCTGGGGGACAAACACCATGTCGTAGGTCAGAACGTAACCCGGACCGAGCGCGGGCCCTAGCAATGCGATGACGAGGGCGGCGGTCAAGAGCCACCCACGTAGACGCGCGTACGGCATCGACAACTCCCTCCGCTGTTCCCTCCGCTGTGCTCGACTCCCCTGAAGCCTCGCATAGTCTTGCTGCAGCGCCCGCGGGATCGACCACCGCGCTTAACCGGGGAGGGATATGCCCAGCGAACGTGTTCGGTCGCTGCTCTCCGGCAGCCTGCTCGTCGCTGTCGGACTCGCTGTGGCGCAGGTGCTGTCTTACCTGCTCAATTTGGTAGCGGCCAGACTGCTCGGCCCCCAGTCATTCGGTGCCTTCGCAGCCTTGATGAGCGTGATGCTGATCGCCAGCACCGTCGCCCTCGGTCTCCAAGCGGCGTCGAGCAAGCGCATCGTGGCTACAGGCGACGAAGAGCGTGGAATCGTTGGCACTGGCCTGCTCTGGTTCGGCGTCAAAGTGGCTGCCCTGCTGGGAGCCATCGCCCTCGTCGCAACCCCGGCCATTGCCGGGCTCCTTCGCCTCGACTCGCTCCTGCCCGCCGTACTTGTAGCGCTGATCATCGGCGCATTCACCCTCGGAGGAACACAACTCGGGCTTGCTCAGGGGGCAGAGAAGTTTGGCCGGTTGGGCTCCCTCTACGGATCAGTGCAACTGTGTCGAACCGTGGGCGCCACGACGGGGGCCCTCATCGCTCATTCGCTCACCAGCACACTGGTGGGATTGTTCGTAGGCACCGCGGCGGGCGTCGCCGTCGGCCAGTTCATCATCGCTCCACTCGTCAACCGGCCTGGGGTGCGCTCCGCCGGAATCGGACCAGAGACGTGGCACGCCAGCCACGCTCTCCTCGCCCTTTTCGTACTCACGAACATGGATGTGTTGCTCGCGCGGTTCTTCCTGACTGCCGATCAGGCGGGGCTTTACGCCGTGGGCGTGCTCATCGCGAAGGTCGCCTTTTTCCTCCCTCAATTTGTGATTGTCATCGCCTTCCCGACCATGTCGAGACAGCAAGACCGACGGTCAGTGTTTTACGCCGCAGGCGTGACCGCGGCGCTAGGCCTTGTCGTTACGTTGGTCGTGCGTTTCGCTGGATCGCTCGTGGTGGCGGCAGTAGGCGGCTCGGCGTACAGCGAACTCACCTCAGAAGCGTGGCTCTTCGCGGCGGAAGGCGCACTTTTCGCAGTGGCGCAGGTGCTGCTCTACGCGCAGGTGGCACGAGGCAACCGCCATGCGGTGATTTTCCTCTGGCTGGCAGCGGCAGCATTCCTTGCCGCAGTAACCTTCGGTCCGCACGATTCGGTACTCGTCATCGTCCTGACCGCGTTGGGCATCGCCTGCGTCGTCGTGGTGGCTGGAATAGTGAGCAGTATGCGAGCCCGTGATACCGAACCCCTCACCCTCAACGAGATCGGCGAATTCCTTGAGCAGTGACAAGGCCGCTTCGTTACCAGGCACGTCAACACTCGGCGGGCTGATTGAGTCGATGCGCGCGCGTCAATGGCTCAAGAACCTGCTTGTCTTCGCGGTTCCTCTCGCCGCAGGCAAGCTACTACAACGCGACGTTCTCATTCCCACGCTCATCGCGTTTGTCGCCTTCTGTCTCGCCTCGTCAGCAACGTATCTGCTCAACGATGCTCTGGACGTTGAGCGCGATCAAGCTCATCCGGTCAAACGCAATCGTCCACTCGCTGCCGGCAGAGTGACGCGAAACGCCGTTCTCACCACAGCCGCGGTGCTTGCCGTCACCTCGATCGCCCTGGGATTTCTGACCACACGCGCTTTGGGACTGAGCGTCGTCGCCTATCTCGTACTCACGGTGCTGTATAGCAGCTGGCTCAAGCACGAGCCGGTTATCGAGTTGGCGTTGCTCACGGCGGGCTTCCTGCTGCGGGCGACAGCTGGCGCGGCAGCCACAGGAATTCCTGTCTCGAACTGGTTCCTGATCGTGGCCGGATTCGGATCGTTGTTCATGGCCGTTGGAAAGCGTTACTCCGAGGTGATGAATCAGGGCCAACACACGGCGACTCGGCGCAGTCTCGCCGGATACTCCCCCGAGTTCCTGCGCTGGGCCGCAGGAGTGTCGGCGGCTGTCGCTATCACGGGGTATTGCGTGTGGGCCTTTCAAGTGGCCGCTGAAACTCCGTCCTCGTTGCCGTGGGCTGAGTTATCGGTCATCCCGTTCGTGATGGCGATCCTGCGTTACGCGATCCGTATCCTCGCCGCTGAAGCTGAGGCACCGGAAGAGGCTATTCTCGGCGATCGCGTCCTCATCGCCTTGGCCTTCGCGTGGGCCATCATCTTCGCTCTGGGGGCTTACGGTGTCTGACATTGTGCTCAGTGGGTGGGGTCGAACAGCTCCAACCCGAGCGCACGTTGTGGTGGCAACTAACCGCGAGCAGGTTTCCGCCGCACTCAGCTCAGCCCCCGCTCGCGGCGTCATCGCACGCGGACTCGGACGGTCGTATGGCGATCCGGCCCAGAATGCGGGCGGCGAGGTCCTGGACACCACCGGACTGACGGGGATCGCGCTCGATGACACAACCGGCATGGTGACGGTGGCTGCGGGCGTCTCGCTCGACGCTCTGATGCGCGTGTGCACACCGCAAGGCTGGTGGGTACCCGTCACTCCCGGAACTCGGCAAGTCACGGTCGGCGGAGCTATCGCCGCGGATGTGCACGGCAAAAACCATCACGTCGACGGCACATTCACAGCCCACGTCACCCGCATGACACTGGCGCTTCCCGATGGCACAGACCGCGATCTCTATCCAGGCGATGCACTCTTCAATGCAACGGCCGGGGGCATGGGACTCACCGGTGTCGTTGTTGAAGCTGACGTCCAATTGCTGCCCATCACCACATCCTTGGCTCGTGTCGATACCGACCGTTTCGACGATCTTGATTCGCTCATGGCGGCGATGGCTTCCGGCGATGACCACTACCGATACAGCGTGGCGTGGGTTGACGCGGGAACACGCGGAACTCTCGGTCGCGGGATTCTGATTCGCGGTGACCACGCCAGAGCAGCCGATGTTCCTGATCGAAAGCGAACGCTGGCATTCGACCCCGGCACCCTCGCCACTGTTCCAGCTCTTGTGCCCAATGGCTTGCTGAACAAAGCCTCGATCACGGCGCTCAACGAGGCATGGTTTCGCAAGGCTCCCCGCCAGCGACGAGACGAACTGCAGTCACTCACCGCTTTCTTCCACCCGCTCGACATGGCACGCGATTGGAATCGCATGTATGGCCCGCGCGGATTCCTGCAGTACCAGTTCGTGGTTCCCGATACCGCAGGGCACGTGGTGCAACGCACCCTAGAAGAACTACGCACCATTGGTGCCGCGTCCTTCCTCACGGTCCTCAAGAGATTTGGCGGTGAGGGACCGGGCCTGTTGTCGTTCCCCCGGCCCGGATGGACGCTCGCCCTCGACATTCCTACCGGGGTCCCGGGTATGGCCGATGTGCTCGATGACCTTGATGAACTAGTCATTGCGAGCGGTGGACGGCTTTACCTTGCCAAGGACTCGCGCATGAGTCCACGTACTCTGGAACTCACGTACCCCCGACTCTCCCAGTTCCGCGCGCTTCGAGCCGAGATTGACCCCAACCGACGACTCAACTCCGACCTGGCCAGGAGGCTAGACCTGTGATCGATGCACTTTCTCGTCCTCAGTCTGTGGCGGTTTTCGGCGCAACATCGGAGATTGCTGGCTCCCTTCTTCAGCGGCTGCGCGGCCCTGCGCTTCGTCACATCGTCCTTGCCGCCCGACCTTCTCCCACACGCGACGCACTCGCCGCGTCGTTACGTACCGACACCGCCGACGTCACGGTGCTCGATTTCGACGCCAGTGACCCCGACTCGCATCCCGCGGTTATCGACGCCGCATTCGCCCAAGGCGACATCGACGTCACGGTGATTGCCTTCGGGGTCCTCGGTAACCAGGCCGATTTCGATGCTGATCCCGCCTCGGCCGTTGAGGCCGCGCAGGTCAACTACGTCGGCGGGGTCTCGGTCGGCATGCGCGTCGCCGCACGGTTACGTGAACAAGGACACGGAGCCCTCGTCGTCCTGTCGAGTGTGGCTGGCGAACGGGCACGTGCCTCCAACTACGTCTACGGCTCAACCAAGGCAGGTCTCGACGTTTTCGCCACCGGCCTCGGCGATGCCCTCCATGGATCAGGTGTCCACGTCATGGTGGTTCGTCCCGGCTTCGTGCGCACCAAGATGACCGATGGGCTGCCCGAGGCACCACTTTCTGTTGGACCCGACGACGTTGCCGATGCCATCGTTAATGGACTGCGTCACCAACGCGCAACGGTGTACGTTCCGTCAACCATGCGTTTCGTCATGAGCGGCCTGCGGCACGTACCCCGCTCGCTCTTCCGACGACTGCCGATCTAAGACCGCGTCGCGACAGCGGCAGGTTCGGGCCATGGGCCCGGCTCGTACAACGGTTCGTATCCGGTCTGTGTAGGCGGAAGTTCTGTGGTGAGTAGACCCCCTGTCGGCACGATGCCTTCACGCACCCACTGATCGAGCAGGCTGATCACGGCCAGGCGTGACTCGGGAGTGAAGTTGCAGTGACCGGCACCGAATGGCGCACCCGGAGTGGCGGGGTACGCCGCCGGCGCCACGGTGAACAGTTGTACGAGGTCTGCTTGAACATTGCCCTTCGCCTGTTGCGCTCGGTACCGGGCGCGGAAGAAGGACTCGTTCTGCACGATGACTAGGGGATCTGCCGCCGTATGCATCGTGATCGTCGGCGCATGAACCTGCCCCTGTGGGTCTCCACCCTCAGCCAAGGCAGCCGAGCGGGCGGCCGGATCAGCAACCACTCGAACACCTGCCTGCAGTTGCGCCGTGAAGGTGGCGCTCGCGTTGGGAGTCACCGCGTCAACAAGCGCCGCGTCGCTCTCGCTAATGCGAGCTGCATAGTCGACACCTTCGTTGCTCGAGATGTTTCCGTCGTACCTGCGTTCCACGTCGTAGCGACCCAGGGTGCCGAAGCCCAATGCGGTGATGATCGCTTCGGTGTAACCCGACACCTGCGAGGTGAGAGTTGCCCCATCGAACCTCTGAGTCTGATGTGGGGCGTCGACCAGCGAGGCGATGAACATCACCTTGGCCGTACCGCCGCCTGTGGTGTCGGACGCAGCCGCGATGACCTTCTTCGACGCGACCGTGAGCGTCTTCACTGCATCTTCGTACGACGTGTACCCAGTGAGCTTCATGTCCGGATCAATCAGCATCTTGACGGCATAGGACACATCAAGGGCAAGATCGTAGTTGGGGAGCACTCCGGCGAGAACGCCACACAAAGGCGCCGCACCTGATACCCAGTCTGGATTCCGCTCCGCTACCTGCTCGGTGATGAGTCCGCCAAGCGAGTCACCCCACACGTACACCCGCGATGGGGTGCCGATGTTGTCCACGAAAAAGGAGTGCAGATCCTCATCTGCCCGCACGCCGTCGGCAACCGCCCAGCCATTGGACGCGTAGGCCGAACCAGCGATGGCATAACCCTGATTGAGCAGCGCCTGTCCAAGGCCCTTGATCCCTGATCCCCAACCGGGTGCGGGTTCGGGCGTGGTTGAGACCGGTTCAAATGATGGTGGCTCGGGTTGAGCGCCGCGATACCCGTGCGAGTAGATCAGGAGAGTGCCATTCCACCTCGACGGCATCACGATCTCGTAGGGCGCCCCATTGATGGTGTCTGAACACTTCACGACGTCGCAGCCTGTGAAGGCCACGTCGCGGCTCACGTCGCGCTCGCGCGAGGTGGAAGAAGGCGTCGAACACGCGGCCAACACAGTCGCTGCGCCGACAATCACCACTGTTCGCCAGCGCCCCATGACTCGATTCTGCCATGGGTTGGGGTGAATCGCCTTTCAGTGCGCTGCTTCATCCCACGTGTGGCCGAACCCTACGGACACTTCAAGTGGCACTCTCAAGTCGGCCGCGGCGGCCATCTCCTCGCGAACAAGTGTGGTGACGCTTTCACGTTCGCCGGGCGCCACTTCGAGAACCAATTCATCGTGAACCTGTAGCAGCAAACGCGACGTACGTTGCTCGCGTTCAAGGCGCTGCACGACATTGATCATGGCGACCTTGATGATGTCGGCGGCTGAGCCTTGGATGGGAGCGTTCAGTGCCATTCGCTCAGCCATGTCACGTCGCTGGCGGACATCACTGGTGAGATCGGGGAGATACCGTCGGCGACCCATGATGGTCTCGGTGTAACCAGTGACTCGTGCGTCAGCAACCACTTCTGACAGATAGTCGCGCACTCCCCCGAACCTTTCGAAGTAGTGATCCATCAACGTCTGGGCCTCACCGGTTGACACACCCAACTGCTGGGAAAGTCCGTACGCCGACAGGCCATACGCAAGCCCGTACGACATCGCCTTGATGCGGCGACGCATTTCAGCATCGACGTCTTCGGCGGATACCTCGAAAACGCGCGAGGCAACGGTTGAGTGCAGGTCCTCGCCCTCGTTGAAGGCAGCGATGAGCCCCGGGTCTTCGGAGAGGTGCGCCATGATGCGCATCTCAATCTGGCTGTAGTCAGCCGTCAGCAGGCACTCGAATCCCTCACCAACCACAAACGCACCGCGAATGCGCCGTCCCTCTTCGGTGCGAATAGGAATGTTCTGCAGATTGGGATCAACGCTCGACAGTCGACCTGTGGCCGCGACTGTCTGTGCGTAGGTCGTATGAATGCGCGAGTTGGCGTCGGCGAGTGGGATCAGACCGGCAACTGTTTGCCGCAATTTCGTGACGTCACGCCAGCGCAGCAGCACTCCTAGCAGCGGATCCTCCGTTCGCTCGTAGAGCGACTGAAGCGCTTCAGCGTCCGTTGTGTAGCCGGTCTTGATCTTCTTGGTCTTGGGCAACCCTCGCTCTACGAACAGGATTTCTTGGAGCTGTTTGGGTGAACCGAGATTAAAGGTTCGCCCGACCATTGAGTAGGCCTCAGTCTCAGCCCCGCGAGCAGAATCGCCGAAGGAGTCGTCGAGTTCAGTAAGCAATCCGAGATCTACTGCAACCCCCAACTCTTCCATCTGCGCGAGGACACTCACTAACGGCAGTTCGACATCATCGAGCAGTCGCGTTCCGCCTCGAACGGCGACTTCGCTCTCAAGTACCTCGGCCAAATCCAAGACCGCTCGCGCTCGCAGTCCTACCTGCCCCGCGGAGGCATCCTCGGTGTCGAACGACAATTGACCCGAATCAGTGGTCGAGTCTTCAAGTTGACGGCCTAAGAATCGCGCTGTGAGATCTCCGAGGTCGAATGACCGCTGCCCCGGCAGCACGAGGTACGCCATGAGCGCCGTGTCGGCAGCCAATCCAGCAATCGACCATCCGCGTGCGGCCATCGCAAGCATTGGCCCCTTGGCATCATGCATAGCGAAAGTTGCACCAGAGTCCGCGAGCCACCCTGCAAGGGCGGTTTCATCCTCTGACGTCCACGTGACAGGCGCCATCCACGCGACAGACCCATCAGGTGCAGCGACCGCAATCGATCGGAGAACTCCCGTGCCTCGTCCCCACTCACCTTCGATTTCAACGCCGCATCGACCGACCGCATGTGCCGACAACCAGGTGCCCACCTCACCAGGCGGCAAGGACTTGACCTCAAGATCAAACGAACCAGCGGCCTCCGCCACCGTTTCGCCCAGACTGTCAAAGAGCCGGTCGCGCAAGACACGGAATTGCAGAGCGTCAAATACCTCGTGCACCCGTTGGCGATCAATCGGCGTGCGGACGAGATCAGCGGGGTTATCAAAGGCTGCCGGTAGTGGCGCGTCGCGGACGAGTTCGGTGAGTTGCCGGTTCAGCACGACTTGCTCGAGATGGTCTCGCAACGACTGGCCAACCTTGCCGGGCACTTCCTGCGCGCGGGCCGTGAGTTGCTCAAGACTTCCGTACTCGCGCACCCATTTAGCTGCCGTTTTCTCACCGACCCCGGGAACGGAAGGCAGGTTGTCACTGGGATCGCCACGCAGCGCCGCATAGTCGGCGTATTGCGTTGGCGTGAGCCCGAAGCGCTCCTCGATGGCCGCCGGATCCATGCGGGCCAGATCAGAAACGCCCTTGCGCGGATACAAAACCGTGACTCGATCATCGACCAACTGGAAGGCATCCCGGTCGCCACTCAAAATGAAGACGTCATAGTCCGCATTCTCCGCACGGGTCGCCAACGTGGCAATGATGTCGTCGGCCTCGTACCCCTCCAGTTGCAGCGAAGGAATTCCGAGGGCCTGGAGCACTTCAAGAATCAGCGGAATTTGCCCTTTGAATTCCTCCGGGCTCGCTGACCGGGTTGCCTTGTATTCAGGGAACATTTCTGTTCGAAAAGTTTGTCGCGACACATCGAACGCCACAGCAACGTGAGTGGGTTGCTCATCGCGCAGGGTGTTAATGAGCATGGATGTAAACCCGTAGACGGCATTGGTCGCCTGTCCCGTCGTCGTTGAGAAATTCTCGACTGGGAGCGCAAAGAATGCGCGGTAGGCCAGTGAATGCCCGTCAAGAAGTAGCAATCGTGGACGGGTCGCTCCCTGCGCAGGCATAGGACGATCCTAGGCTGGCGGCATGTCGAATGACTCCGGGCCGACCCGACCCACTTCAGAACAGATCCTCGCCTTCATCCACTCGATCGAAGGGGGCGGCCTCACGGAGCGAATGGGGATCACCATCACTGAGGCTGACATGGACCACCTTGTTGGCACCATGCCAGTGGAGGGCAACACTCAGCCGTACGGATTTCTCCATGGGGGCGCGAGTGCGGTGTTGGCAGAAACCTTGGGGTCGATCGGTGCCGCGGTACACGCGGGGCCCAATCGATTCCCCGTGGGCATCGAACTCTCGTGCAGTCATCACCTGTCGGCGACGAAGGGCATCGTCACCGGCGTCGCCCGGCCGGTGCGCATCGGCAGCACACTGTCAACCTGGGAGGTCGTGATCACCGACGAGGCTGACCGACGGCTGTGCACCGCACGTCTTACCTGCCTCGTACGCGATCGAATCTGACGAGTACGTACGGATGTCCTCACTTCCCGGCCTTGGCACGCTGATCAATGTTGTGGCGATTGTCGTCGGCTCACTGATCGGCCTACTGATCGGACACCGGCTCCCAGCCCGCACACGCGCGTTGGTCACCGATGTCCTCGGATTAGTCACCCTCCTCGTCGGCGCACTGTCGGCCGCGGCCGTCACATCTGAGGCGCTACGAGCCCAAGTTGGGGCCGGCATTCCAGTGCTGATCGTGCTCGGCTCATTGCTCGTGGGCGGCATCCTCGGATCGCTCTGGCACATCGAAGCGCGCCTGGAAAGGTTCGGACATTGGGTGCGCACCAAATTCGCTCCACGCGCGCACAGCCACTCAACTGACATAAGTAACGATTCGGACTCAACCCTCGTCAGTGCAGATCAGAACCCCAACGCACGCTTTGTCGAAGGCTTTGTCACCGCATCGCTGCTCTTTGTCGTCGGGCCGCTGGCAATTCTTGGTGCGATTTCCGATGGACTCGGGCGTGGAATCGACCAATTGCTGCTCAAGAGCGTTCTCGATGGCTTCGCCTCAATCGCTTTTGCTGCCAGTCTGGGCGTCGGAGTGATGCTGTCTGCCCTTGTCGTTCTGATCTACCAAGGCCTGTTCACTGTGTTCGGAATCGGGCTAGGAAGCGTGCTCGGCGAGGCTCAAATCGCTGCCCTTACTGCAACCGGGGGCCTTCTGCTGATCGGAATTGGGTTGCGGTTGCTCGATATCAAGGCAGTGCCTGTCGCTGACATGCTGCCCGCGCTGGTCATCGCGCCCCTGGCTGTTTCACTCGCCGCGGCGTGGCATTAGTACGACCGAAGAACTTGTCACGCGGATTCGGCGGTTTAGGTGGGATCGCGCTCAACCTCGGGATACCGTTAGGCTCCGTCGCTGGCGGGCCTATTACGCGAACAGGAGGTGTCCAGAGTGCGTCGTCGAGTCATCGCACTGCTGCTCGGAGTTCTTGGCCTTGTAGCGCTGACGCTCGGAGTTGGTGCTGCGCCGGCTCAGGCAGCTGGTGGATCCTCAGTCTCTGGCGTTCTTCTCAACGCTGGGGCTCCGGTGCCCGACGTTGCGATCACTGTCAGCGCCAGTGGCTTCACCCAAACGGTGAAGAGCGGCGCAGACGGCGCATGGAAGGTCGAACTACCCAAGTCCGGCAACTACAAGGTTTCTCTCGACGAGGCAACGCTTCCTCCTGGGGTCGCCCTCTCGGATCCCTCGAAAAACAACCTGAGCGTCA
>CAIYMF010000098.1 GCA_903927265.1 uncultured bacterium
CCCCGGCCCCGTAGCTCAGGGGATAGAGCATCGGTTTCCTAAACCGTGTGTCGCGCGTTCGATTCGCGCCGGGGCCACTGGCGTAACCGTTGTACTGCAAGGCATTCGGGCTTCAAGAGCCCATCGTGGACACACGGTTGAGGCCTCTTGGATGCAGTCCCGGATGCAACGGCCCCGGATAGCCGGGAACTGGAACGAGTTCACCCGGACAGCAATTCGAATTTGCGGCAGCGTCGTCTTGTAAGGCAGGTTCCCCTCCTGCCCCTGACGATTCGGAGCATTACATGGCACGCAACGCTGGAGATGGCCGCCGACGACTGAATGGCCGAGGCACAGTCTGGGAAGACGCCAAGGCAGGGCGCTGGCGCGCCCAGTATTACGACCGTGATGGTCGACGGCGCACACTTAGCGCCGCTACTCGGGCCGAAGTGGAGTCGCGGCTCACAGCGGCCCTCGGAGCCCGTGACGACGGTCGGTTAGGTCGACTGCCAACCCAGACGCCAAGCCTCAGAGAGTGGCTCACAGAGTGGCTGGAGCAGCACCATCACACGCTCGCACCCTCGACACGGGCTGCCTATAACCTCTCGGTTCGCCGAATCAGTGCCCATATCGGTGATGTGCGCCTTGATCTCCTCGACGCTCGACGTATCAAGGCCTACCAGACCAAGGAGCGGACGCGAGGCCTGTCAGAGGGCAGCCTGCTCAATGACTTTCGTGTCCTCCGGATGGCACTCAGGGCCGCGATTCAGGACGCCGTGATCATGGTGAACCCAGCCGATGGGGTGAAGGCGCCCCGGCCCACTCGCCGCGTAGCCGAGCCCTTGGCTCGTGACGAGGTTCAATCGGTACTGGCGTTAGCCGAACAGAAGGGCCCGATGATCTGCGCCTTGCGACGGATCTATCTCACTCTCGGCCCCCGACAAGGTGAGGTGCTCGCGCTCACGTGGGCGGACATTAACCTCGACACTGGCCAAGTGCGGTTCGCGCGCTCAATACGTAGAGATCCGGGGTTCGGGCGGTACATCAAAGCACCCAAGACTCATGACGGAACGCGCGATCTACGGCTCGATGAAGCGACAATCAAAGCGCTCCGGGAATGGCGCCACGAGCAGCGCAAGATCCGAGTAGCAGCAAAGACATGGAACGACGGCGACTGGATCTTCACCGGACCCACTGGCAAGTGCCTTGAAGCGGATCGTGACTACCGACTTTGGCAGTCGCTGCTCAAGGAAGCAGAAGTTCGCAAGGTACGAGTCCATGACGCGCGCCATACCGCTGGGACTGCCATGAACGAGATCGGCACCGACCCACGCACGATTCAAGCGGTACTGGGACATGCGAATGTTCAGACAACACTGTCGCTCTACGTGAAGCCTTCGGTAAGCCGGATCGCAGCAGCGGGGCAGGCGCTCGCTGACTGGTACAAAGCCGAGTAACCCCCCCCCACCGTTAAGCCGCTCTCGGCAGCATGGGGTGCCAGTGCTCATACACAGGGAGCGCTGTGCGTTTGAGGCAGTTGCCAAATCATGCACCAATTCATGCTTGGTTTCACTGTGCGATTGAGGTGATTGAAACTTCTCTTAGGTTCTAGTGGAAATCAATTGAGGTTATGAACTCGTTTAATACCAACGGTTTTCGCTGATCGACGAGTTGACGCGCCTGCGCATGTGCGCGAGGATAGCGACCAGACAGGACGGCTGATCTGAGTCGAAAGGCCAACGTCTTCGCGTCCTCTGTGCCAGCAGTAAAAACTGGCAACTCAGTGGGAACTCACCACCGCCATTGAGCCACATAGCCCGCCTTGGGCAACCGGAGAAAGTCGCGTCAGTTCATGCGGACGCAACCGACTCTGACGATCACCATGAAGTAAGCGCGACCGACGTGGGCGCGTAACA
>CAIYMF010000099.1 GCA_903927265.1 uncultured bacterium
GCCGCGGGCCATGCGTGGAAGGATGGGTGTTATCTCACCCGCGCTGGAAGGGCACCCATGACCGCGTCGTTCGACCGTCTGTGGAATGAGCTCGAGCCGCTCGGACGTGAGGCGTCGACAGGCGGCTACCGGCGGTACGCGTTCAATGCGGCGGAATTGGAATGCCGCGAGTGGTTTACCTCCACTGCGCAGGCACGTGGACTCGATGTCGAAACTGATCGCAACGGCAACCTCTGGGCCTGGTGGATTCCGGCAGGTGTCTCTCCCGATCTGCCAGCGCTGGTGATCGGCTCTCACCTTGACTCGGTTCCTGATGGCGGCGCATTCGACGGGCCGCTCGGAGTGGTGTCGTCGTTCGCGGCGATTGATGCGCTGCGCGAATCGGGCGCCGTGCCCACGCGGCCGGTCGTGCTCGCGGCCTTCGCTGACGAGGAAGGCGCACGATTCGGAATCGCTTGCGCTGGCTCGCGCCTGATGACCGGGCAGCTCGACCCCGACAAGGCGCGCGCCCTAGTGGGCCGCGACGGCCCGACGATGGCCGAGGCAATGTCGGCCGCGGGGCACGATCCGCACGGACTGGGTGCCGACCCCGAGCGAGTCGCGCGCATCGGCGAGTTCATCGAACTGCACATTGAGCAAGGTCGTGGCTTGGTCGAAGGCGAAGCGGCAGTCGGAGTAGCCGAGTCGATCTGGCCGCACGGTCGCTACCGCTTCACATTCCGCGGAGTCGCTGATCACGCGGGCACCACGCGCATGTCCGACCGTCACGATCCGATGCTTGCGTACGCGCGCACGGCGTTGATCGCGGCCGAGTCGGCTCGATCGTCAGGAAGCCGCGCCACGTTCGGACGACTGGAAGTCGAACCCAACGGCACCAATGCCATTCCGTCGGAAGTGCGCGCGTGGCTGGATGCACGGGCGTGCGATGAAACGACGCTCGAGACGTTGGTCGACGCTGTACGGGCGGGCGCGCTGGAAGGCTCGAGTGAGAACGGCACCGACGTTGACGTCACCACCGAATCGGTCACGGCCATTCTGACCTTCGACGCGAGTCTGCGCGACCGTGTACGGGCCGCTGTTGATTCCGATCAGGGCGTTGCCACGCCGGTGTTGCCAACCGCTGCCGGTCATGACGCCGGAATCCTTGCGGCTGCTGGGGTTCCGACTGCAATGCTCTTCGTGCGTAACCCCACCGGCATCTCACACTCGCCGAGTGAAACGGCCGAGGTCGACGATTGCCATGCAGGAGTAACTGCGCTCACGGCAGTGATGCGAGCGATGCTGTGACGGTCTTTCGATGTGAGTATGCGTGGGTCGACAGCGGTGTTCGCCCGTCGATTGACATCGCTGTCGTTGACGGTCGCATCGCGTCGGTAGGTCCGGTCGATCACGCGGTGCGTGACGAGGTTGTCGAACTTGCGGGCGTCGTTCTTCCCGGTTTCGCCAACGCCCACTCGCACGCGTTCCACCGCGCACTGCGTGGACGCTCGCACGCTGACGGCGGCACGTTCTGGACCTGGCGCGACCAGATGTATCGCGCGGCCTCGGTGCTGACACCCGATCTGTACTACGCACTCGCGCGTGCGGTGTACGGCGAGATGGTGGTGGCCGGGGTCACGTGCGTCGGAGAGTTTCACTATGTGCACCACACGGCTGATGGATCGCCCTATGCCGATCCGAATGCGATGGGTGAGGCCTTGCGCGCGGCCGCCCGTGATGCGGGACTTCGGCTCACGCTGCTCGACACCTGCTACCTCGCGGGAGGCCTCGATGCCAGTGGTTCGCTGCCACTGCGCGCCGACCAGCTGCGCTTCAGCGATGGGAATGCCACCGCGTGGGCGCAGCGAGTGTCGCTGCTTAGCGACGATGCGACGACGCGTATTGGCGCGGCCGTGCACTCGGTACGCGCGGTGCCTCGCGATCAGATCGCGATCGTGGCGCAATGGGCGAACGGTCGGCCCTTGCACGCGCACCTGTCAGAGCAGTTGGGTGAGAACGAGGCCTGCGAAGCGGCGTACCGGGTAACTCCTACGCAGTTGTTGGCACAGGTCGGAGTTCTCGGCGCGAACGCCACCATGGTGCATGCCACGCACTTGACCAACGGTGATGTGGCACTGATCGGTGCCAGTCGCACCTTCAGTTGTTTCTGCCCCACCACCGAGCGCGATCTCGCCGATGGAATCGGGCCCGCGATGCAGTTGGCGCAGGCTGGATCGCCGTTGTGTCTGGGTTCCGATCAGCACGCCGTGATCGATCTGCTCGAAGAAGCGCGGGCGCTCGAGATGCATGAGCGGTTGGTGCACCACGAGCGCGGTCGATTCCGGCCGGATGAACTCGTGACGGCACTGTCAGCGGCAGGCCATCGGTCGCTTGGTTGGAATGACGTGGGTGTGCTCGCCATCGGTCAGCGCGCCGATCTCGTGGCGGTACGACTCGATACCGTACGCACCGCGGGTTCGGCGCCCGAGCAGGTGCTGCTAGCGGCCTTCGCCGCCGATGTGGGCACCGTGGTGGTTGACGGAAACGTCGTGGTAGCCAACGGCGTGCATCGCTCGATCGATGTGGCGACCGAACTTGCCGAATCGATCGGTGACGTGTGGCGGCAGGTCGAGGAGCAGCGGTGACAGTGTTGCGCGCGGCCGACCATCGGCGGATGCCGTGGGCCAATGGAGGGGGCGTGACCTCGGAAATCGCGGTGTCGCCGGAAGACGCCGATATGCACGCGTTCGACTGGCGAGTCAGCATGGCCGACATCGCACATTCGGGACCGTTCTCGTCGCTGCCCGGAGTCGATCGCATTCTGCTGCTGATCGAAGGTGAAGGGATGTCGCTCACGATCGATGGTGCGAGCGTTGAGGTCACCAGCGACGAACCTGTCACATTCCGCGGAGAGTCAGTCGTCGAAGGCTGGCTCGATGAAGGACCCACGCGCGATCTCAATCTGATGACGCGGCGCGGTCGTTGCCGCGGTGACATGTACCTCGCCACCGACCCGATCGTCAACGTTGAACTTCTCGCGGACGCGACTCAACTCGTCGTCGTGGTGGCGGGCGAGTGGGCGGTGGCAGGTGAATCGTTCAGCATCGGTGATTGTGTCATCGTCGACGAACCGTTGGTACTCAACGGAAATGGCCGCCTCGCAGTGGTGACGGTTACTCCGGAGTGAAACCGGTGGCAACTTCGTCGGGACTCTCGGTGAACTGACTCTCGTAGAGGTCTCGGTAGAAGCCGCCGGCTTCCATGAGTGCTTCGTGGTTGCCCTGCTCGACGATGCTGCCTCGGTTCATCACCAAAATCACGTCGGCGTTGCGAATCGTTGACAGGCGGTGAGCGATGACGAAACTCGTGCGGCCCTCGCGCAAGTTCGACATCGCACGCTGAATCAGCACCTCGGTTCGCGTGTCGACCGAACTGGTGGCTTCATCAAGAATCAACACCGCCGGATCGGCAAGGAATGCACGCGCGATAGTGAGCAATTGACGCTCGCCGGCACTGATGTTTTCGCCTTGCTCGCTGAGCTTCGACTCGTAGCCCTCGGGCAGGGTGCGAATGAAGTGGTCGGCGTACGATGCGCGCGCGGCCGCCTCAACCTCTTCCTGTGTGGCACTCTCAGCGCCGTAGGCGATGTTGTCGTGAATGGTGCCCTCAAATAGCCAGGTGTCCTGCAGCACCATGCCGAAGCAGCGACGCACGTCTTCGCGCGTGGCATCGTGGGTGTTGATTCCGTCGATCAGAATGCGACCGGCCTGAATCTCGTAGAACCGCATCAGCAGATTGACCAGCGTGGTCTTGCCAGCACCTGTCGGACCCACGATCGCAATCGTCTGCCCGGGCTCCACGTCCAGGCTCAAGTCGTCGATGAGCGGGGTGTCTTCGTGGTACCGGAAGCGAATGTTCTCAAGGGAAATGCGGCCGGCCGGGTCGACGATGCGTGCAGCGTCACTGTCGTCGGGCTCTTCCTCGCTGGCGTCAAGCAGTTCGAAGACGCGCTCGGCCGATGCCGCACCCGACTGCAACAGGTTGGCGACGCCAGCGATCTGCGTAATCGGCATCGTGAATTGGCGGGAGTACTGAATGAACGCCTGGACATCACCGAGTGACATGGCACCGCTAGCCACGCGCATTCCGCCAAATACAGCGATGGCGACATAGTTGAGGTTCGAGACAAAAGTGAGTGCGGGCTGAATCATTCCGGAGATGAACTGTGCTCGGAAGCTGCTCTCGTACATCTTCTCGTTCGAACTGTCGAAGTCGACGATGGCGGCGTCGCGGTGCCCGTAGACGCGCACGAGTTCGTGACCGGAAAACATTTCTTCAACATGCGAGTTCAACGAGCCCGTCCACTTCCATTGACCCACGAAGTGCGGCTTGGACTTACGCGCAATCAACATCGTGACCACGAAACTTAGCGGCACGGTCAGCACTGAGATGAGCGCGAGGATCGGACTGATCCAAATCATCATCGCGAGCACACCGATCACCGTGAGCAAGGCCGTCACGAGTTGGGTGAGGGTTTGCTGCAGCGTGGTTGAGATGTTGTCGATGTCGTTGGTGACGCGGCTGAGCAGATCGCCGCGGGGAGTGGAATCGAAGTAGCTCAGCGGAAGTCGACCGAGCTTGGCGTCGACCTCCTCGCGCAGGCGGTACATGGTGCGTTGAGTCACTCCGGCCATGAGGTAGTTCTGGGCCCATGACAGCAGTGAGGCGATGAGGTAGAGCACTGCGGCCAATGCCAGCCAGCGAGCGAGCGCCTCGAAGTCGACTCCTTGGCCGGGCGTCAGCGTCATCGCGGCCACCATGTCGGCCTGCTCATCTTCACCTTGTGCGCGCAATGCCGCAACGGCCTGATCCTGAGTCATTCCAGCAGGAATGCGCAGCGAGACGATGCCGTCGAAGATGACGTTGGTGGCATTACCGAGAATCTTGGGTCCGAGCACCGTGAGGAACACGCTGACACTGCCCAGGACGAACACCGCGACAGCAACACCGCGTTCGGGGCGCAACCTGTGAGCGAAGCGACGCATTGACGCCTTGAAGTTCTTGGCCTTCTCGGTCGACGGCATCATGCTCATGCCGGGGCCGCCACCCATCGGACCGCGAGGGGGAGGACCACCGGGTGCACCCGGACGCATCGAGCTCATGACGCCGCCACCTCCAACTGCGAGGCAACAATCTCTCGATACGTCTCACAACTCTCGAGCAATTCCTCGTGAGTTCCTTGCCCCACCACACGTCCGTAGTCCATCACCACGATGTGATCGGCTGTGACCACCGAACTCACTCGCTGCGCGACGATGATGATCGTGGCGCCGGAGATCTCGTCGCTCAACGCTCGACGCAGACGCGCATCGGTGGCGTAGTCGAGAGCCGAGAAGCTGTCATCGAAGATGTACACCTCGGGATCGCGCACGATCGCTCGAGCAATGGCCAGGCGCTGGCGTTGACCGCCCGAGAAGTTCGCGCCCCCTTGATCAACCGGGGCTTCGAGTGTTTCGGGGAGTTCGCGCACGAAGTCAGCGGCCTGCGCCACTTCGAGTGCGTGCCAGATCTGCGCGTTGGTGGCGTCGGGCCTTCCGAATCGCATATTGCTCGCGATAGTGCCGCTGAAGAGAAACGCTTTCTGTGGCACGATGCCGAATCGCTTCCACAGATGCTCTTGAGGTTGCAGGCGCACGTCGTGACCACCGACCAGCACGTCGCCTTGGGTGGTGTCGAGGAGCCGCGGAATGAGGTTGACGAGCGTGGTCTTGCCCGAGCCCGTTCCGCCGAGAATGGCGTTCGTCGTTCCGGGTTCGAAGGTGATGGTGATGTCTTGCAGGATCGCTTCCTGCGCACCCGGGTAGCGGAAGTCGACATCGCGGAACTCAACGAGGCCAGGTGTGGTGACGCCGGCAGGATCGTCGACCTGATCAACGATGTCGGGGTGCGTGGCGAGCACCTCATTGATGCGGTCGGCCGAGGCTGAAGCACGCGGCACCATCATCAGCGTCATCACCGCCATCATCACCGACATCAGAATTTGCATGATGTACGCAAGAAAGGCAGTGAGGTTTCCGATCGGCATCGAGCCATCGGCCACGAGGTGCCCGCCGAACCAAATCACTGCCACCGACGACAGGTTCATGATCAACATCAGTGCGGGCAGAATCAATGCGAACAGTCGCGTGACGCGTAGTGCGGTGTCAGTCAGGTCGGCGTTACTTCCCTCGAAACGCACTTCCTCACGGTCGGTTTGGTTGAACGCACGGATGACGCGAATTCCAGTGAGGTTCTCACGCAGTACCAGATTGACGCGGTCGATTTTGGTTTGCATCGCGCGGAACATCGGAATGGCTTTGAACACCATGATCGAGATGACGGCGAGCATCAGCGGAATGACGACGATCAGCAGCAGGGCAAGCTGCGCATTCTCGCGAATCGCCATGATGATGGCGCCCACGGCCGTGACAGGAGCGAGCACCATCATCGTCAGACCGACCATCACCAGCATCTGCAGTTGCTGCACGTCGTTGGTGTTGCGAGTGATCAGTGACGGAACTCCGAGGGCATTGACCTGGCCGAGCGACAGTGATTCGACCCGGGTGAACAGATCGCGGCGCATATCGCGACCCACACGCATCGCGGTGCGGGCCGAGTAGTAGACGGTGACGATTGATGCAACGCCAAGAATCGCTGAGATGAGCAGCATGACGCCGCCCACGCGCACGATGTAGGCGATGTCACCGGTCACCACACCGTTGTTGATGATGTCGGCGTTGAGGTTGGGCAGGTAGAGGTTGGTAAACGCCTGAACGAGCAGCAGAAGCGAGATTACGACGAGTACTCCGCGGTACGGACGCAGGTACGTGCGGAGTAGAGGAATCACGAACTGACTCTAACGCGCGTGCTCATCACGAGTCTGTGGTGATCACCCAGCCGACGAAGAGCACAAGCGCCGCGGTGAAGATCCAGCCGAGAACGATCGCCGCGAGGGCGAGGCTCATCCCCGACTGATGGCTTCCGGGGCGTTTGATCTGTCCGCGGGCTGCATACCCGAGAATCAAACCGAGCCAGGGGATGAGGAACGCGGAAACGATGGCCATGATCGCGAGCGCCGACACTCGGGGCGCTGAGGTGTCGGCTGGTGGAGGCGGCTCAACCGGCACGCTCCACGCCGTGCCGTTCCAATACAGCATCTGGCCATCGGGCTGCTCGTACCAGCCGGGCTCGCTGCCGGTCATGGGGTTGACCCCGCAGCCTCCTCGTCGCCGATGCGCACGACGGTCGGCAAGAACGCCTCAATGAGTGGCCACGTTGCGCGCGGACTGATGAAGCACGGCCGGATGGTGTACGCGCCCTTTACCACGGTGGTACTCGGGAGAAACTCGGTCTCGCGCACAAGGCGTCGGTGAATGCGGTGGTTGAGCTCATTGAGTTCGTCGTTGGAATGGGTACCGTCGCCGACATAGCGAATGCACGCAACCGACAGGTCAGGAGTCGTCAGCGATTCGAGTCGCGGATCGTCGTTGGCGGTGCGTGCGACATAGGTCGCAAAGTCGTTGTCGCGACGGATTCGTTCGGTGAGGCCCGACACTCCCTGTTCACGCAAGATCGCCCACACCTGAATTCCGCGCGAGGGTGCAGTGAGTTCGAGGCCGAAATCGCCATAGGGAATGCCGGGTGAGTCGAGTGATACCCCAATGCGTCCATCGTCGGCGAACGAACCTTCAAGGTAGTCAGCGGGGCCTTGCGTGAAAGCGCGCTGCAGAATCGTGCGATCGCGCACAAAGACCACGCCAATTCCTGCGGGTGCACTGAGCCACTTGTGCGGATCGATGATGATCGAGTCAGCAAGCTCAAGTCCGTCGTACTTGGGGCGTACTCGTTCATCCAGATAGCCCGGAAGCCCATACGCGCCATCGATGTGGAACCACACACCGCGCTCGTGAGCGACAGTGGCGACGCCGCGTAACGGATCGATGGTTCCGGTGTTCGTCGCGCCCGCATTGGCGATCACGGCAATTGGAAGGACTCCGGCGGCAATGTCAGCGTCGATGGCGTCAGCGAGCAGGTCGGTGCGAATGTGCAGGTTGTCGTCAGCAGGGATTTCGCGCACACTGCTGCGACCGAATCCGAGCACCGCTGCCGCGCGCTGAATGGTGTGGTGCGTTTCGGGCGAGACATAGAAGGCGCATGGTGTTCCGTTGACTCCGTCAAGCGCGGGGTCGAGTCCGCGCGCTTCAAAGGCGTGCTGCCGCGCCGCACCCATCGCCACGATGTTCGCGCTCGATCCGCCGCTGGTGTACAGGCCCTTCATGTGCGCTGGCAGACCGAAGATCTCGCCGAGCCATTCCAATGAACGTTCTTCGATCGCGTTGACCGCTTGGTACCCGTAACGCACGGGTGCGCCGAGTGCGGCCGCGGTGGCAGCGACCAGCGGCGCAGTGGTGGGGGCGGTGGTGACGAATGCCCAGAAACCCGGATCGCTGACACGTCCGCCGTTGGGGATGAGAAGCGAGACGAGTTCGTCGACGAGTGCATCGACGGGAGCCGGTGCGAGCGGCACGGGTTCGTGCGCGAGATGTTCCCACTGCGCGCGATTGAGGTAGGGGTCGCACGGCGGGTTGTGCACTTTGTCGTCGAGGGAGGCGCCGATGCGGGCTAGTAGTTCAGCGAGGCGCTCGGACTCCGGGTAATACGCCGACTCGTCCATACTTCGACGATAGTCCGCCCGCGGATTGGTCAGACGCCGGATCGGTCAGCCAGCGAGCCAGGTCATTCCGGCGGCACAAACAACTCCGCATGCTGCCAGAACGCCAGCCCAGCGGGCGGCACCTCGTACAGCGATCGGGATCATTTCCTCCGCATCGGGGGACCCCAAGCGCGCTTAGGAGCCGTTTTTCTTCCCCAACACCACTGTGTGCAGTCGCGTCGGGCAGTAGCGTTCGTGCATGCGGTAGGAGGTGTTCCGTGGAATCGACCGAGCCCACTCTCATTCAGTCTGTCCAGCGCGCGCTTCGACTTGTCGAGGCTGTGGGGGCCACGGAAGGCCGGGCCCACGCCAAGGAACTCGCGCGCGCGGTGGGACTGTCGCTGTCGACGACCTACCACCTCTTGCGCACGTTGACTCACGAGGGATATTTGCGGCGGCTTGATGATGGGAGTTACGTGCTCGGCCCCGCACTGAGCCAGGTCGTCACGCAAAGCCACATGACCGCGGTGCTCAGCCGCGCGCGATCGACGATGCAGAGTTTGCGCGATGAACTCAAGGCGCCCGTCTACCTCGCGGTCTATAGCGACGGCGAGATCTCGGTGGTGGAAATCGTCGACTCGCCCAAGATTCCGTCGATCGATTTGTGGGTAGGAATTCAGGATTCCGCTCACGCGACCGCGCTCGGCAAGTGCATTCTCGGCGCGCTCGATGAGGAAAGGCGCAGCGATTACCTCGCTCGGCATCCTTTGCATGCGCTGACATCGCATACGGTGACCAGTCGTATCGACCTCATGCACGAGATCCACGCAGGAAGTCCGCTGGCGCGCGACGCTGAGGAATACGCGGTGGGGGTGCATTGCCTCGCGGCACCGGTCGTCGGCCCCGACATTGTGGGAGCAGTCGCCGTGGCTAGTCGCAGTGCGCGCGCGCCGAGTGACGTTGACGGTCGACTGAAGGCCGCCCTCACCCGCAGTGCCGACCGCATCGCTCGGTCACTCGCGCTCCCTGCCTGAGCTCACCGCCACTAGAGCGTGCCGCTATTTGAAATTCCTTCCCTTGTCGCGCCCTGCCACCGGGCAGACACTGTCGGTACATGCGGACCAGACGGTTCGCGCGGACGTTCCTGCACGGATCAATCGAAGGGAATCCATGGTGGACAACAACATGCGATTGGGCTTCTACAAGGAAATGGTTCGGATTCGAACCTACGAAGAGGCCATCAGGCGTGACTACCACGCTGATAAGGCGCCCGCGTGGGATATCGGCGCCGGCCTCATCCCTGGTGAAATGCACCTGTCGGCCGGACAAGAACCGGTTGCGGTCGGACTGTGCGCCAACCTTGTCCAGGGTGACGCCATCACTGGCCCGCACCGCCCGCACCACCTCGCGCTCGCCAAGGGCGTCGACATGAAGGCGATGACCGCTGAGATCTTCGGCCGTACAACGGGTCTCGGTAAGGGCAAGGGCGGTCACATGCACTTGTTCGCACCCGAGCAGCACTTCTCCTGCTCAGGAATCATCGCTGAAGGTTTTCCGGTGGCTGTCGGCCAGGCATTGGCGTTCAAGCGTCGCGGAACCGACAACGTAGCGGTTGCGGTCGCCGGTGATGGCGCGGTCAACCAGGGCGCATTCCATGAAGCCCTCAACCTCGCATCGTTGTGGACGATTCCCGTCATCTTCGTCATCGAAGACAACGACTGGGCTATCTCGGTGCACCGCGACACCTCAACTCCGGTGAAGCACAACGCCGACCGTGCTGCATCGTACGGAATGCCCGCCAAGCGGATTGAAGGCAATGACGTTGAGGCGATGTACGCGGCCTCGAAGGAAGCCGTGGAGCGCGCACGCGCAGGCGGCGGTCCGAGCTTCATTGAGATTCACACGGTGCGTTTGTGGGGTCACTTCGAAGGTGATGCACAGGCCTACCGCGGTGACGAGTTAACTGAAGCTGAGTCGCGCGACCCGATTCCGATGTACGCCGAGAAACTGACGAGCGCCGGAATCCTCGACGCAGCAACGGAAGCCGACATTAAGCAGCAGGCCAGCGACGAAGTCGAAGCGGCCATCGCGTTTGCCAAGAGCAGCCCGCAGCCCGATCCCAGTGACGCCTACCTGCACGTGTTCGCGTGAGAAAAGGAGCGACAAGATAATGACTGCAACAACAGCTGACACGCGCCGCGTCACAACGGCCAAGGCGATTTCCGAAGCAATCGCCCTTGAGATGCGTGCTGACCCTGAAGTGTTTGTGATGGGCGAAGACGTTGGTCCTTACGGCGGCATCTTCGGCTCAACGGGCGGACTGTGGGATGAGTTCGGTTCAGAGCGCATCATCGACACACCAATTTCGGAAACCGGATTCATCGGTGCTGGCATCGGTGCTGCGGTTGAGGGAATGCGCCCGGTGGTTGAACTCATGTTCGTCGACTTCTTCGGCGTGTGTATGGATCAGATCTACAACCACATGGCCAAGATTCACTACGAATCCGGCGGTAATGTCAAGGTTCCGCTGGTGCTGATGATGGCGGTCGGTGGCGGGTACTCCGACGCGGCCCAGCACTCACAGTGCCTATGGGGCACGTTCGCGCACATGCCGGGGCTGAAGGTCGTCGCGCCGTCGAATCCGTATGACGCCAAGGGTTTGATGGCCGCGGCAATTCGCGACGACAACCCCGTGCTCTTCCTGTTCCACAAGGGTGTGATGGGTTTGCCGTGGATGGCGAAGAACCCGCGTTCGATCGGGCCGGTACCCGAAGAGGCGTACACCGTGCCGATCGGGAAGGCCGCGGTGGCTCACGAGGGAAGTGACGTCACCGTGGTGAGTGTGTCGATGTCGGTGCAGCACTGCCTCGACGTAGCCGAAGCGCTCGAAGGAACGTCCAGTGTCGAAGTGCTCGACTTGCGCACAATTGCACCCCTCGACCGCGAGGCAATTCTCGCGTCGGTGGGCAAGACGGGCCGACTGGTGATCGTTGACGAGGACTACAAGTCATTTGGTATGAGTGGCGAAGTCGTGGCAACGATCACTGATCGCGATCCGCGCATGCTCAAGGGTCCGGTGCAGCGAGTGGCGTACCCCGATATTCCGGTGCCCTACTCGCGGATACTGGAGTACGAAGCCCTTCCGACCCGCGACAAGATTCAGCGGGCTATCGAAGCGGTCATGAAGTTCTAGTTGGTGTGAACGAGTCGATGTGAAAGGGGATTCGAACAGATGAGTGAGGTCATTACCTTCCCGGTGCTGTCGAAGGATGAGTCAGCCGAGGGGGTGCTCTCGACCTGGTTCGCCCACACGGGCGAGACGGTCAAAGCCGGTCAGGTCATTGCGGAAGTGATGGTCGACAAGGTGGCCGTTGATGTGGAGGCACCGATTGCCGGTGTCGTTACCTGTCTGGTTGAGGAAGAGGCAGCCGTTCTCCAGGGCGCACCAATCGCCCAGATCGACGGCTGACTCGGATCTCACCCCAAAGCGGACCCCCCTGGCTATCCATCCCCCGGGCCAGGGGGGTTCTGCATGTGCGGTGATGTGGTAAGAAAACTGCTTCTATGCGTGCTGAGTGTCCCCCCATGCGGAAAAGGGGGAGGGGGAGGGGGTTAGACGTCAGTCAGTTGGCGTTCGGCGAGATCGCGGAAATGTCCGGGCACGGCCATCAGTTCCTCAAACGTGCCCTCCTGCTCGACCTTGCCGGCCGCGAGCACAATGATGCGGTCGGCCGTGCGGATGGTCGACAGGCGATGTGCCACCACGATGCGCGTGAGGCGCATGCGTTCGAGGAAGTCGATGACGATCGCCTGAGTCACGTTGTCGAGCGCGCTGGTCGCTTCATCGAGAATCAACATGCGCGGTTCGCCAGCCAATGCGCGGGCCAACAGAATGCGTTGACGCTGACCACCCGATACCGTGCCACCGCCTTCAATGACGGGGGTGTCGAGGCCGAGCCCCATGGCCTGCACTTCTTCGGCAACGCTCGCCGCCTCCAACGCCTTCCACATTTGCGGTGGCGTCAGACCGCGACCCATGTCGATGTTGTCGCGGATCGTTCCGGGCAGCAGCGTCGACGACTGAAGGACGCAGCCGATCTGACGTCGCACCGAGGGTCGATCAAGTGAGGCCATGTCTTGACCGTCAACAGTGATAACGCCGGAGGTGGGTTCTTCCAAACCGAGTAGTACGCGCATCAGCGTGGTTTTGCCGCAGCCTGAAGGCCCAACGATGGCCACATGCTCACCTGGCTGAACTCTGAACGACACACCGTCGAGTACGGCCGGCCCCGAGGGGTCGTAGCGAAACACGATGTCGGCAGCTGCGAGTCCGCCACTGATGATGCCCGGGTTCACTCCGTCGCCGAATCCCTCAGGAATTGCCTCCAGCACGGGATCGACCTTGTCGAGTACCGCGCGCGCATTGAGGACGGCACCGCCGGACAGCACCGCTGCCGTGACGGAGGCGGTGGCGATGGCGGCGGCAGTTTGTGCCGTCACGAACTGCGCGAACGTGGCACCCGATGCCGCGGTGACGCCTACGATCAGGATCAACCCCAGTAGCGGAAACATGCCGAGCACGAGTGCGCCCCAGGTGGTGACCTGCCGTAGACGCAGATCGGCCGAGGTGAGTTTCGCGTGCTCTTGTGCCCATCTCTTGAAGGCGCGATCTTCTGCGCCCGACACTTGCAGCCGATTCACGGCTCGCAAGGTTTCCATGAGGCGGCCTGTGGCGGCGGCACTCGCGTCGACCCGTGCACGCGTGAGCACGGCGCCCTTCTTCACAATCACGAAGGCAACGACAATCTGCAGCGCGATGAGAAAGGCAGTAGCCGCGAGCAGGCCGGCATTCGTGGTGGCCACCGCCGTGAGGCTGCCCAGAACGGCAAGTGTGTCGAGCAGGGCGATGATCAGCGTGTCGGGAACAAGTTCCGCGGCAGTATTGACGGCAGTTGATTGCGTCATGCGTTCACCGAGTGTGTGACCTTCGTGCCACGTCGCGCGAAGGCGCATCATTCGATCCCACACCGCACCGCTTGCGATGGCCATCGATCGCACGCGCGCTCGCAACAGCGAGGTGCTGCGTACATAGCGCCAGCCGGTTCCGACAATGAGCAGCAGCACCAATGTGAGTAGCGACGTCACCAGAGTGGAGGGTTCGATGGTGGCGAAACTTCCAGCGATGGCACCAAACACCACCGGCGTGAAGAAACTCAATGCCGCGATGCCCACGCTGAGTACAAGCACAACGGCGATGTCACGGCCCGAACCTCGGAACGCGAGGTTGCTGAGGTCGCTGATGGTGCGCGGGGGAGCGGGCAGTGTTGGCGCAAACTCGGTGGCCTTCGACTCGAGAAGTTCGGCGTACTCGGCGTCGACGTGGCTGGGCTCATCGGGAGACGTCGGATCGATAGCAACCCAACCGCGTCCCTTCCACAGCAGCGCCACCGAACCGCCGCGCTTGAGGTCTGCCACCAGAGGTGGGCCCTCCACGGTGTGCCACGACGGCGCCAGATCGACGGTGCGTGCACGTGCCGTGCAGGCCTCGGCAACCGCGTTCACAGCGTCGCGTCCGAGCGAGACCTCGTCAGTGGCACGCAGTCGCGCCTCGTCACTCACAATCAGCCCACTGGCGCGCGCGGCCGTGAATCCGGCCGACAGAGTCGAGGTGGCTCGGTCGGTCGGATTTACCGAACGCATGATGGGTCCCACGATTGCGCCCGCGAGCAGGTCGATCGCTTCCTGAGTGTTGCGCTCGGCCCGCACTTCAGCGTTGACCAGTCGTTGCTCGCGCGCAGTGTCACCGATCGATTGGCGTGCCACTGCCGATTGAATGGCCAATCGCCCCATGAGGTCGAGGGTGGCGGCCCATTCCTGTGAATCCGTGGGGGCGACTGATGCCTCGATCCGGCAGCGCAGGCCACTGGTGACCCACACTCCGCGGGTCACTGGCACCGCAGCATCGAGTACCCCCACCTGTGCCTGAGACCAACCGCAGTACGAAGCAGAACCTGACGTCACACTCAGCCAGCCCTGAATGGAGTGATCGGAGGAGGCGATTGCTTCAGTTGAACTCATGACGTTCTCGCCGGGCGCCAAGCGCAGAACCTCATCGCCGGGTGCGACCACGCGGTCGACCCACCGGCCGCCGAGACTTGCTTCGCCCAGGGCCCAGATCCAGTGCTCAATGGCGGCTGTGCCATTCGCGGCGACCGAGTGTTCCAGAGCGCGCCGACGCACGTGCGTTCCGCGCTGTCCGGTCACCAGTAGTCGGTCACCGTTTTCGGTCGGTGCGCACCCCACCATGCACTGGCCCTCAGCGATAGAAGCCAGTGGAAAGCGTCGCCCGTCGCTGGTGAGCACGAATACCAGGGCGACTCCGTTGACGGTTTCAATCACCTCACGCGAAGCAGGCTCGATCACGTCGGTGGCAGAAATCGCCACCGACTCCGAATCGGGATTGTCGTTACTCATGCCGACCGCACCAAAGTGGCATACGCGCCCCCGAGGGCCATCAGTTCAGAGTGCGTGCCCCGTTCAACGACGATGCCCTTGTCAAGCACAACGATTTCGTCACTGTCGCGAATCGTCGACAATCGGTGCGCGATGACTAGGCACGAGATGCCGCGGCGTCGAAGTGCTTCGTCAATCAGCAGTTCGGTAGCGGGGTCAAGCGCACTGGTGGCTTCGTCGAGCACGAGGAGCGAAGGGCGACGAGCGAGGGCGCGGGCGATTTCCAATCGCTGGCGTTGGCCGCCCGACAGGTCGGCGCCCATCTCACTGAGGACTGCATCAAGGCCACCCGGACGGTGGGCCACGTCGTTGGCAAGTTGGGCATCCTCAATGGCCGAAACGATGTCGGCCTCGGGAATGCTCGGATCCCACAGCGTGATGTTTTCGCGAATTGTTCCGGCGAAGATCATCACGTCTTGGTCAACGAGGGCTATTCCGTCGGTGAGTACTTGAGGTGCGTGACGATTGCGGGTGCGGCCATCAATGAGAATCTGGCCTTCCCACGGTTCGTACAGACCGGTCACCAATTTGGAAATCGTTGACTTACCGCAGCCACTGGGACCCACCAATGCCACGCGTCGGCCGGGTGCAAGATGCAGGTTAAGTCCGGTAATTACCGGAGGTCCGAGACGGCTGTATCCGAACGTGATGTCGCGCGCCTCAAAGTCGCCGATGATGGTGCTCGGCGCCGGCTCGTCGGTGAACGCCGCTTCGTCAAGTGGTGCACTCATCACATCGTCGACTTGGTCGAGGGTGGGGCGCAGCATCTGTGCCTGCGTCAGCGCAAGAACCATCGTGCTGACAGGGCCGATCAGGATTCCGGTCAGCGCGAGAATAGCGAGCAGCGAACCCGGATCGAGGCGACCTTGAATCACGCCGGCCATTGCCGCACCAGTGATCGCTACGGTCGCGAGCCCTGTGAGCAATGGCGGGTACACGCTGAGCCCCATCAACCGCATGCCCACGCGCTGATTGGCTTCAAGAAGTCGATTCTGCGCCGCCATGCCCCGCGCGATGATGCCATCTTCGGCGCCCGAGGCCTTGATGGATTCGATTTGCGAGAGTGCCGACGCCATCACGCCACCGACTTCAACGGTTTCGACCACGACCTTCGAGGCTTCGTCCTTCGCCTTGTCCAGCGTGCTGCGAAGCACAAGAGCAATGATGACGGCGACGACCACGGCCACGATGCCCGTGATCGGGTCAATAATCAGCAGCACGATAGCGGCCGACAGGCTGGTGAGAACGGCAGCGCTCAATGTCATTGTCAGCGCCGACACACTCGTGCTCATGGCGTCGATCAGCAGCGCTCGCTGCGCGGACGAACTGGGACCGCGTTGGGTGTGGAAGGACGCGGGCAGGTGCAGAAGTCGTTGAACGACTTGCGCTGAGAGGCGCAGCGAAATCTTGGTCGACATCCGAATCGACAGCAGACCTTGCATTCCTTGCAACACGGATTGAACAGCGAGCGCCACGATGAGTCCGAGTAGTGCTGCCGTGGCGCTGATTCCGAGCAGGCCGTTGAGTTGGTTGCCGTACAAGCTCATGATCTGCGGAACCAGAAGCGTGGGCACCAATAGCAGGAGCGCAATGATCCCGATCATTGCGAGCGCGGGTCCGACTGTTCCCGCTGAGGCAAGCAGGCGCCCCGCCACACCGGGCCTCTTGCCACCGGCGGTGAAGTCGGGTCCGGGAGTCATCTCGAGCACGACCCCGGTGAAGTAGCGATCGAACTCGTCGTCGTCGCACGTGCGCGCGCCGCTGCCCGGATCGTTGAGGTACCAACCGCCGGGGAACCAGCCCTCGACCACGATGTAGTGGTAGAAGCGCCAGTGCACGATCAGCGGGAACGTCATCGTCTTGAGTCGCTCGGGCTCGCGCTTGAACGCCTTGGCCTCGAGTCCGTAGGAGCGCGCCGCGCCGATCACGTTCTTGGCCGTTGCCCCGTCACGCGAGACCCCGGAGGCGACACGTAATTCATCAAGAGTAACGAAGCGCCCGTAACTTCCGAGCACCATGCCAAGGCTGGCGGCGCCACACTCGGTGGCCTCCATCTGCAGCACGGTGGGCACCTTGCTGCGATGACGCTTGGAAGGCTTGACCGGTTTTGGTGGTGGCGGTGGGGGAGTCGCGCCGGCGGGGGGTGGTGCCGACGTCACGTCAGCGGTCACGAACCGAGGCCCGTCAACTGCTGCAGCAAGGTCTTCTGGCTAATGATGATTTGCGCAGTCGCTCCCGCCCCCGCCTCGAGTGGTTCGGCGAGCGTAATTGTCATCGGAAACACTGAGGTGCCTGCCGTCAACGGAACACCGAGCCGCGCCGACTCAACCTCGGAGGGTTCAGGTGCGGCATCGATGGCGGTGACTGTTCCGGTGGTCTGAGTTTCGCCAGACGTGACGTTGACAGTCAGTCCCGGGGTAATGCGCGCTTGATCACTTTCTTGCACCGCCACGAGTACGGTCGCGGAACTTGCAGGGGGTAGCACGGTGGCGACCATGTCGCCGGGATGCACCACGCGGCCCGCAAAACCGACTTGCTGCCAGATCGTGCCGGCGATCGGAGCCGCGATGCGTACGGGGCGACCGTTCTCGTCGACTCCCTCGGCCAGTATTTGCCCCGCTGTCACCGTGTCACCTTCGGAGACCGAGGCGCTGGTGAGCACGGCGCCGGTGGGTGCCGCGGCGGTCGCCAGCCCGGGTGGGGCCACCACGCGACCGCTGACGGTAACCGACGAGGTTTGCACCACGCCGGCCGCGTACACCAAGCCGGCGACGATGAGTAAAGCGGCTGCAGCGACAGCGATCCACGCGCGTCGAGAGGTAATGGGCAGCAAGTTATCGACCTGCGTTGGCAGGTCCATCTGCTCCAGTGCCTTCGCGCGGAACGGTGAGGGCTTGCCCAGTGTCTGCGATTTGGGCTTGTCGCCCACGACGTCGAAAATTGCATCGAGCACATCTGATTGACGTCGCGAGGATTCGCGTCCTGTTCCTCGGTCAGTCACCTGATATTCCTACTCTGTTTGAGGCGTGAACGCCAGAAACAAGACCAGATCACACGCGACACCCTGTTGATGCGACTCACGCGCCCCCGTTTGTTCCGGTACCGTCCAGTCATGCCGGATACGGAGGAGCCGCGCAGGTTGCGCTACGAGGTGGTCAAAGACCTCGTCTTGTCGATTATCGATGAGAGCGATCTCAAGCCCGGTGATCGACTACCAAGTTCGGCTGAACTCGCGGTGTTGTCGGGGGTTAGTCAGATTTCGGTGCGCCGTGCGCTTGATGAACTCGAGCAGGCAGGCCGCATTGTGCGCCATCAGGGCGTGGGCACCTTTGTCTCCAAGCCCCGCATTGTGGCTACTCCGGCCCGCTCAGGTGACTTGCTTGAAACTCTCGAACACAGCGGCGACAGCGCCGACTTGGTGACCGAACTGTTGAGTTTGCGCGTGGGAATGCCCGGACCCCCCGTCGCGAAGGCGTTGCGTTTGCAGCACGGCCAGCCAGTCTGGGAGGTCGTGCGACGGCGAGTGATGTCCGATCGTCCGGTACTCGTCGAGCGCGCCATTCTTCCTGTGCATCGAGTGCCGGCCCTCGACGAGACCATGCTGGCTGATGGGGGTTCGCTCTACCGCTATCTCGAGGATGCTTACGGGCTTGTCGACGCCTTCGAAGAGCAGTACCTCGAGGTCACGGTGCCCACCCATGACGTCCGCGGGCTCCTCGACCTTCCCGCTCGCGAACTGGTCGTGATCGTCAAGGGCCTGAGTTTTAGTAACGACGGTGAGCCTTTCGACTGCTTCGAGCAGGTGTACCCGGCGCGCCAATTCGCGTTCTATGTCTCAGGAACCCAAGACCGCCGATTGCTTGCGGCGCCTGGTGGGGAGGACTGGACGGTCACGTCTCTGGGTGGTTGATCGTTCTTGTCGATTCTGCATGCAGAGTATAACGTGACCGCATGACCTCCGAGGACTTTGACGCAGAGTACCGACAGTGGGCCGCCCGCTCGGGCGAACTCTTCGAACGCGCCAGCCGCGTAATTCCCGGCGGCGCCGGCAGCAGCGCCCGCACGGTGAAGTTTGGCTGGAAGCCGTACCCCCCGTTCATCGCTGAAGGTCAGGGTTCACGCATTCGCGATGTCGACGGCCACGAGTACATTGACTACCTGCTGGGTCTGGGTCCGATGATTCTCGGTCACCGCCACCCCGTTGTCACCGCGGCCGTCACGAACGCGATTGAGTCGTACGGCACCTGCTTCGGCTTGCCGTACGAACTGGAAATCGAGGCTGCCGAAAAGGTGGTCGCCACGGTGCCCGGCATCGAGATGGTGCGGTTCACCAACTCAGGAAGTGAAGCCGTCGGCTCGGCCATTCGAATCGCGCGCGCGGTCACGCAGCGCCGACTCGTCATTCGTTTCGAGGGGCACTACCACGGTTGGCAAGACACCGTGTATTGGAGCAACCACGTCGATCCGGCGGCAGCTGGACCTGCCGATCACCCTCGTCCGATTCCGTCAGGCCCCGGTGTTCCGATCGAACTTGAAGACACGCTGATCGTGCTCTCCTGGAATGACCCCGAAAGTTTTGTACGCGTTATGAACGAGCGGGGACATGAAGTGGCCGCGGTGATCACTGAGCCCGCGGTGTTCAATACCGGGTGCATCTTGCCCGAGCCTGGCTACCTCGAACTGCTGCGCTCTGAAACCACCAAGCACGGTGCGCTGCTGATCTTCGATGAGGTCATCACCGGTTTCCGATTCGCTCGCGGATGCGCCCAGGAATGGTTCGGAGTTACTCCCGACATCACCACGTTGGCTAAGGGTCTCGGTGGGGGCTTCCCCGTCGCTGCCATTGGCGGCAGCAAGGAAGTGATGTCGATCATCGCTGAAGGGCGCTACTCGCATTCGGGTACCTACAACGCCAACGTCATTCAGTGCGCGGCCGTCTCGGCGACGATGGATCTGCTCGCAGAGCCCGGTTTGTACGAGCGTCAGCGGGCGCTCGGCTTCCGCCTTGCAGACGGGATCACGTCCATTGCTGAGGGCCTGAACATCCCGGTGCGTGTTGAAGGTATCGGCACGGTGTTCCAGTTGTGGTTCAGCGATCAGCCGATTCGCAACTGGCGTGACGCGGAGAAATTCGCCAGCGAAGAACTGTTCACCACCTGGTACCACGAGATGCTGCTGCGCGGCGTGCTGTTCCACCCGAGCCACCTTGAGAACCTGTTTGTGTCGTTGGTGCACACTGATGCTGACATCGACACCACTTTGGAGGCAGCGTCTGATGCACTCGCTGTCGTTGCTCGCACCATGTGACCTGGGTCGTCTCTGCGGTATCCCGGGGTGCTCATGAGCGCGGGTCTGTACGTCGGACTTGATCTCGGCACGTCCGGGCTCAAGGGTGTCGCCATCGACGGTGACGGACGACCGGTAGCGCGTTCTCAGGCGTCCTATGTCACACACCGACCCGAGCGCGGTGCTTCCGAGCAAGATCCGGCCGACTGGATCGACGCCATTCACGCAGTGGTGGCTGAGCTACGTGCTTCGACAGGCGATGCGGAGTGGAGTGCCATCGGACTGTCGGGCATGTTGCCGACGTTGGTGCTGATCGATTCGAACTCGAGGCCGCTCGGTCGCGCGATCACGTGGGAAGACTCGCGCGCTGAAGCCGAGGGCATGTCACTGCGCGAACTCGTTGACCCCGACGTGGTGTACGCACGCACGGGCCAATGGATTGATGGGCGGTACCTGCTTCCGATGCTGCTGCGACTGCAGCGCATCGATCCCCACGAGGTTGCCGCGGCAACGATGCTGCTCGGCGCGAAGGATTATGTGCATGGCTGGTTGACCGGTGAGTTCGTCACTGATCCGAGCACTGCCGCCGGTTTCGGTTGCTTCGACCTGCACACGGGGGCATGGGATCGCACCATTCTCTGGGCGTATGCCGAACTCGCGGGCGCACCCGCGCCGGCACTTCCAGCCATTGATGTCTCAACAAGCGCGCGCCCGTTGAGTGGTGAGGCGGCACTCGCACTCGGGCTGCCCGCCGGCATTCCCGTGTGTCTGGGCGCGGCCGACTCGGTGCTGGGCGCTCATGGCATCGGCGTGAGTCGACCCGGCCAGGCGGCCTACATCGCCGGCACGAGCACGATCATTCTGGGAATCACTGACCATCCGGTGACCGATGACGCGCACCGCTTTCTCGTGACCCCGATGGCACATCCGGGCACCTTCGGCCTCGAGATGGATTTGCTGGCCACGGGTAGTGCTGTGCGCTGGCTGGCCACTCTGCTCGGCGGCCTGTCCGAGGCCGAGCTGATGCAACTGGCATCGACCGCCGAACCCGACGAAGTTCCGCTCTTCTTGCCGTACCTCGCCCCGGGTGAGCAGGGAGCGCTGTGGGATCCGTCGCTGACCGGAACGCTGCTCGGTCTGCATGTCGGAACCACGGCGGCCGATATCGCGCGCGGACTCATTGACGGCATCATCGTCGAAAGTCGACGCTGCCTTGGCGTTCTGGCTGAGTACGGAGCTGCGTCCGACGTGATTCGCGCATCGGGCGCCAGTGCGTCGGATGCGTGGTTCCGGCAGCAACTGGCCGATGCCTGCGGTCGCGATGTGGTGATGACCGCTGATGACGAGGTCGATGGCTCGGCGGTGGGTGCGGCACTCGTGGCGGCCGAGGCACTCGGAGCGTCGGTGGCGCCGGTCGACGTGGCCGGTCAGCGGTCGTCAGCTAACCCATTCGCCAAGAGCGGATGGACTCAACGCGCGGCCGCACTCGATGACGCGCGAGCCCGAGTGGGACGCTCGGTCGAGTAACGACCGGGTTGCTTTCTCGCCACAGTGACGGTCAAATGCTTGACGCTCTGGGAAGGGTCTGATTCACTCACGTAATGGTGAGTATAGAGACTGCCCCCACCCCTGCCCGTCGCTCGCGTCGAGTGCCGCGCGTGGTGTTCGCTGCAGCGGTGGCGCTGAGCATTCCGGCCTTCGTGTCGGCCTGTGCGCCGCCCACCACCAACGACAGCACCTCGTCGCCCAGTGCGTCAGCGCCCAGTGGCAGTGCCAGCGGTAGCGCGAGTGCTGCGCTGAGCGACAAGGTCATTCGCGTGGGGTGGAAGTCCGACATCGACACCCTCAACCCGCTCACCACCACCACGACCGAGGCCATTGAGGTTCAGTCGCTGATCTATGACACCCTGCTCGCATACGGAACCGACCTCAAGGAAGAGCCGGGACTCGCGTCGAGCGTGAAGCGTGAAGGTAACACCATCACGTACACCCTCCGTGATGGTGTTACCTGGCACGACGGCACTCCGTTCACCGCCGACGATGTGGTCTACACCTTCGACCTCATCGGTAAGAACCAGTTGGGTATCAACGCGCAGTACTTCACTAACTACGTCTCAGCCAAGGCCGTGAGCCCCACCGAGGTGCAGGTCACCTTCAAGCAGCCGCAGGCTTTCGACCCCGGTCTCGTGGTGCCGATTCTGCCCAAGCACATCTGGTCAAAGTTGTCGATTGACCAGATGAAGAAGTTCCCCAACGAGAACCCCATCGGAACCGGTCCTTACACGTTCAAGGAACGCAAGCAAGGACAGGTTGTCGCGGTGTCGCGTAACCCCAAGTGGTGGGGAACATTGCCAGCGGCTGGGGGAATCAGTTGGACCGTGTTCACCAACGACGACATCGAGGCGCAGGCACTCAAGAATGGTGAGATCGACATCATTCCGCAGGTACCGCCGACCGTGTTCGACGGAATGCAGGGTGACAACACCATCACCACCCAGGAACTGCCCTCGTTCTCGTTCCACCACATCGGCATGAACGTGTCGGCCGACCCCAAGTCGAAGGGCAACCCGTTGCTCAAGGACAAGGCGGTGCGCCAGGCACTGGGCTACGCGTTCGATCGCGAGCAGGTTGTGCAGTTGGCGTACGCCGGTCACGCATCGGCCGGTGGCAGCATCCTGCCGCCTGCCTTCGGCGACTACTACTGGGAGCCGAGTGCTTCTGAGGCCATCAACAACAACCTCGACAAGGCCAACGCACTACTCGATCAGGCCGGTTACACCACCAAGGATGGCGACGGAATTCGTCAGACCAAGGACGGTAAGCCGCTCGAGTTCCGCATCATCGCGATCGACAGCACCACTACCGATGTGCGCACCGCGCAGTTGTTCCAGGAGACCGCAAAGAAGGCGGGCATCAAGCTCGACTTCTCGACGGTTGACTCCGACACCATGGACAGCACCGTCTACAACACCGAAGCCCCCGACTGGGACATGTTCGTCTGGGGTTGGGACTCGGGTACGAACGACCCGAGTTACCTCCTCGGTGTGCCTCTTACCAGCCAGATCGGTGGCAACAACGATGTCTTCTACTCCAACAAGGAGTACGACGATCTCTACGCCCAGCAAGCGGTTGAACTCGACCCGGCCAAGCGTCAAGCGCTCGTCAAGCAGATGCAGCAGAAGTTCTACGACGACAGTGCCTACCTCGTGGCCGTGTACCTCAAGAAGTTGCAGGCTTACCGCACCGACACCTGGACTGGCTGGGTGCCCGCTGACGGTGGCATCATCTTCAACTTCACACGCGACAACTACCTCAAGGCCGTTCCTGCCAGTTAATCTGAAACCCTGATGCGCTCGATCTGGAGCAGGCTGCTCGTCTTACTGGCGATGATCTTTGCTGTCGTCACGTTCAACTTCTTTCTGTTCCACATCATCCCGGGCGATCCCATCCTGCTCATTCGGCGATCGCAGAAACTCAGCCCCGAACAGGTTCAGCAACTGCGCATCGACTACGGGCTTGATGGGTCGTTGCTCGAGCAGTACTGGCGCTACCTGAGCAATCTGCTGCACGGCGACTTGGGGTACTCGTTCAGTCTCAAGGAGCCAGTCGCTGGCGTACTCGGACATGCACTCTTGAACACCATCATTTTGCTCACGGTGTCAACGACCATTGTGGTGGCGGTGGGCATTCTCATTGGCGTTTTCGCCGGTGCCCGGCAGGGACGCAAGTCCGACTCGAGCACCGTGGTCGGTTCACTGGTGCTGTGGAGTCTGCCCACGTTCTGGGTAGGAATTCTGCTGGTCTTCACCTTCAGTGCGTGGTTTCGAGTACTTCCCACATCGGGGATCACCACGCCTAATGCCGTGTACGCCAACTCGGCGGTGTATTGGTCAGATGTCGGACGGCATTTGGTGTTGCCCACGATCACGTTGGTGATCGTCGATATTGCCTTCTTCATCATCATCACGCGCACCTCACTTGTTGAGGCCATGTCTGAGGACTACATGCTCACCGCTCGCGGTAAGGGTTTGTCGCAGCGGCGGATGGTGTGGCAGCACGCCTTCCGTAACGCGCTCCTTCCGGTACTCACGGCGTCGGTGCTTTACATCAGCGCGCTGGTCGCAGGTGCCATTCAGGTAGAAGTGGTGTTCTCGTGGCCCGGAATGGGCCTGCTGACCTACAACTCGGTCCTTGCGCGCGACTATCCGATGCTCGAGGCGTGCTTCCTCATCACCGCCATCGCGGTTCTGTTTGCCAACTTCATGGCCGACATCGTCTATCGCTTAGTCGATCCTCGGGTGGGAGCGTCGTCGTGAGCGCCGATACGGGAGTGCCCGAGCAGGAAGCAGCCACGTCGCGTACGTCGTTGGTACGTAAGGTGTGGAACGACCGTATGGGTCGGGTCGGCATCATCCTGCTCGTCGTCATTGTGGCGGTGGCCGTCGTCGGCCCGATTCTGTTTCCGTTCAACCCTGCCGAGGTCGGGTCGAGTGCGGCGTCGATTCTCAAGCCTCCGTCAGGTGCTCATTGGCTCGGAACCGATGAACTCGGCCGCGATGTGCTCAGCCAGTTCATTACCGGCGCTCGTATCTCGCTGTTCGTCGGAATTATGGCGACAGTGATCTCGACCATCATCGGTGCTGGAATCGGCATCATCTCCGGTTACTACCGAGGGCCGACCGACACCTCGCTGATGGGCTTCACCGACTTCTTCCTCGTGGTGCCGGCGTTGCCGCTGATGATCGTGCTCGGCGCGATCTTCGGACAGAGCCTGGGCATCATCATCATTGTCATTGGTGTGCTGAGTTGGGCTCGCACTGCGCGCATCGTTCGTTCGCAAACTCTGTCGTTGCGTGAACGTCAGTTCATTCCGCGTGCTCGATCACTGGGTGCTTCGAACTGGCGCATCATCCGCACCAACATCGCCCCGCACCTCTTGCCGCTCATCGTTGCCAACACGGTGTTGGTGGTTGCTGGCTGCATCCTCGCCGAGGCGACATTGAGCTTCATCGGCCTCGGAGACCCCAACCGCATCTCCTGGGGTTCGATGCTGCACTTCGCGTTTGCGTCCGGGGCCATCGGACGCGGTGCGTGGTGGTACTTCCTGCCTCCGGGCCTCGGCATTCTGTTCGTGGTGTTGGCTTTCACGTTGATTGGTCATGCGCTCGAGCGCATCACCAACCCACGACTCAAGGGACGTGACCAGTCATGAGCCTGTTGGAGATTCGCGATCTGTCGGTCACCTATCGAGGCGCTCACGGTGATGTGGTGGCCGTTGACGGAGTCGATTTCACTATCGAACGTGGTGAGTTCGTGGGGCTGGCAGGTGAGTCGGGGTGCGGTAAGACCACGATGGCGATGGCGATTCCGCAATTGCTGCCATCGTCGGCTGGAATTAGTCGTGGCTCCGTCCTGCTTGATGGTCTTGACCTCGCCACACTTGATGAAGATGGTCTGCGCGATGTGCGCTGGAAGCGAGTCTCGGTCATCTTCCAGGGCGCGCTCAACGCACTCAATCCGGTGAAGACCGTCGGGTGGCAAATCGCTGAACCCATTCGCGTGCACGAACCCGATGTCAGTAACAAGGTCGCCGACGAGCGAGCGGCCGACCTACTTGAGTCAGTCGGAATTCCGGCGCGACGTGCAGGAGATTACCCGTATCAATTCAGCGGTGGAATGCGTCAGCGCGTGATGATTGCGATGGCCTTGGCGTGCGAGCCTGAGTTGGTCATCGCGGATGAGCCCATCACTGCACTCGACGTGATGACTCAAGCGCAGATTCTCAGCCTTCTGCGCGAACTGTGCGACAACCTGGGCCTGTCGATGTTGCTGATCTCCCATGACCTCTCGGTACTGGCTGACACCTGCGATCGCGTGGCCGTGATGTACGCCGGACGCGTGGTCGAAAGTGGTGCCGCGCGCGATGTGCTCGCCTCCGAACACGTCAGTGTGGGCGCCGCTCATCCTTACACGCGCCGTTTGCTGCGCGCGTACCCCGACATCACCCGCGAGCGAACCTTTATCGACGGAATTCCGGGGCAGCCGCCCGACCTCGTGCATCCGCCAACGGGTTGTCGATTCCATGAGCGGTGCGACGTTGCGATCGAACGCTGCGCTGTTGACCAGCCGCTGCTGCAGGAATGCGGTCCCGGTCATCTCGCAGCATGTCACCTGCTCGATCAGCAGGGAGGTGCGCGATGAGCGAGCACCTGCTTGTAGTCGAAGACCTCGAGGTGCAGTACGAGGTGCGAACGCCTGATGGTCGTCAGGTGGCGCGCGCTGTTGATGGCGTGAATCTGCACGTTGATCGCGGCGAGACTCTCGCGCTGGTGGGCGAGTCGGGAAGCGGAAAGACCTCAACGGCGAATGCGGTCATGCGACTCGTTGAGCCAACGGGTGGCCGCATCGTATTCGAAGGGCGCGATCTCGTTGCGTTGAGTGGGCGCGAATTGCGCGCCATGCGGCCGCGCTTCCAGATGATCTTTCAAGACCCATTCGAATCACTCGACCCGCGTCGCACCGTGCTCGACACGGTGATTGAGCCACTGAACATCCATGGAATCGGTGCCGACCGCGCTGAGCGTGAAGCGCTGGCGTTGAAGGCTCTCGAGCGGGCTGGGCTCACGCCTCCGGCCCGCATCGGTGCGCGCTACACCCATCAACTCTCGGGAGGTCAGCGTCAGCGCGTTGCGATCGCGTCGGCGATGATTCTCGAGCCGGCACTCGTGGTCGCCGACGAGCCAGTGTCGATGCTCGATGTGTCATTACGGGCGGGGATTCTCACGTTGATGGCCGAGATGCGCGACCGTCTGGGTGCGGGCTATCTGTTCATCACGCACGACCTGTCGCTCGCCTGGATGTTCGCCGATCGCGTTGCCGTCATGTACCTCGGTCGCATCGTTGAAGAAGGAACGTCAGCGGAAGTCATCGACTCACCGGCGCATCCCTATACACAAGCGCTCGTTTCGGTCATTCCGGTGCCCGATACAGGAGGTGCCCGCGAACGCATCGTGCTCACTGGCGAGTCTCCCAGCCCCCTCGATATTCCGCCCGGCTGCCGTTTTCACCCACGCTGCCCGCTGTACCGCGAACTGGGTGAACCTGAGCGTTGTCGCACCGAAGATCCTGAACTGCTGCCATTGTTGTCATCGGGCACCGCGCGGCGCGCGGCATGCCATGAGTCCCACTGATCGGCTGGAGGAACCATGCCGGCACAACGCGGGGAAGTCGTTGCACTGCTTGAAGAACTCGTACGCATTGAGTCGGTCTGCCCGTTGCTAGATACAGCGGCGTCAGGCGAGCGCGAGGTAGTTGACTTCGTGGCAGGCTGGCTTGCAGGGTCGGGGATTGAGGTTTCGGTCGAGGAGGTCAGTGAAGGTCGGCCCAACCTCATTGCTCGCCTTCGTGGAACGGGGTCTGGCCCCACTCTGTGCGTCAACGCACATCTCGACACAGCCAACGCGACGTTGTGGGCCGATCGGGCATTCGCGCCCCGTATCGACGGCGACCGCATGTATGCAGTGGGTGTCGCTGATAACAAGGCCGCGTGCGTGGCAGCGCTCATCGCCATTCGCGACCTTGCATCGGCGCGAGTGCCGCTGCAAGGAGATCTGTTAGTGGCGCTCGTAACTGACGGATTCGGTGCGTCATTGGGCACCGAACATCTAGTGGCCAACCACGTGTTTGACGCGGCCATTGTGATTGAACCTCAAGCATTGCCCATCGTTGTCACTGAGCATCAGGGATTTGGTTGGATCGAGATCACTGTGTACGGCCGAGCTGCACACGGCTCAACACCACAAGACGGTGTAGACGCCATCGTGCACATGGCCGAGGTCATCCGGGGGTTGCATGATCTTGACGAAAACGAGTGGCGCGCCAACCCCGACCCGCTCAATGGGCGCACGATGTTTCACACCGGAATGATTAGCGGTGGCACCGACTACAACACCTACCCCCAGTCGGTGGTTCTTGGCATTGAAGTGGGTACTCAGCCCGGTGAAACGATGGCGCACCGAGTCGCCGAGATTGAGCAGATCTTTGTCGACGTGACCGCACGATTCCCGCTGTTCCGCGGGGAGGTAACCGTGAAGCTTGATCGCGAGCCCTTCACGGGAGTCGGATTTGATTCGCTGCTCGCCGCCTTCGATACTGCGTGCCAATCGGTTATTGGAAAGCCGGCCGAACGGCAAGGACGCAATCTGTGGACCGATGCTGCGATCATGCAGGCGGCCGACATTCCTGCGATTCTCATCGGTTCTCGTGGCGGAAATCTGAGTGCACCTGACGAGTGGATCGACATTCCCGAGTTGGTCGCCTTTACCGATGTTCTCACCGCCACCGTCAGAGAGTTTCTTACATGAAGCGAGCGGATATCGCTGCCGAACGACTCTCAGGCTTCATTGCCGAACTCATGCCGTGGTGGCCACTGCATGGTGGTGCTGTGGCATTGGTCGATCGTGACGGAACTCTCGCCCAGTTCGGATTCGGTCTTTCCGATGCCGAACGTTCGACGGTAGCCACCCCGTGGCATCTGTTTCAGATTGGCTCGATCAGCAAGACGGTGCTCGGTGTGGTGGTGCAGCAGCTCGTCGATGAAGGCGTCGTCGACCTCGATGAAGCAATGTCGGTCAGCCTGCCGTGGGTCGAAGTTGGTGGCGAGTCACCGACCTGGCGCGCACTGCTCTCGCACACTGCTGGGCTCATTCTCGGCGGTGACGGTGTTCCCGATGACCTCGCGCAACTGTGGGCCTTGCGCGGGCTGATGCGTAGCGATGAAACACATTTCCATTACTCGAACCTCGGCTTCATGTTGCTCGGTCGCGCGTTAGAGGCGCGCACCGGCCGCACTGTCGCCGAGTTGATTGCGACTCGCGTCCTCGAGCCGCTGGGAATGAGCAGTTCAGCGGGAAGTATCGAGTGGTGGTCGCGTGAGCGCAGCGCCGTCGGGTACTGGCCTCTGCGCGATGACATTCCGTGGGCACCGGGCGATCGGTTAACCCCGGCCGCATGGTTCCGCATCGATTCGGCCGACGGGTGCGTGACCTCATCAGCTGCCGACATGGCGCGATTCGTTCGCCTGTTGTTGAGCGAGGGTGAGGTTGACGGAACTCGCGTGATGTCCGCTGATGCGATCCAACGCATGGCGACACCCACTGCGATCGATGGCGAAGACATCGTGTCACTTGCCACTGGGCCGCGAGTCACTGGAAGTCAGTACGGACTCGGCGTCAACGTCGAAACGATCGGCGGCCATACCTGCCTTACCCACGGTGGCGGCATGGTGGGCTTCCAATCGTTCGTGTTGGCCGATCGCACTGAGGGCATCGGAGTCGTGGTGCTCACCAACGCCAACGGCTGCTATCCGGTCGCGCAAGTGATTGCGCGCGCTGCCTATCAATTGCTGGTCGATCCCGACGCGTCACTTCCTAGTGCCCGTGATGCTGTCGCGGATAGCCGTCCCGCAGCAGTAGGTGGATCCTTCGCGAGCGTCGCGGATTCATCGCTGGAGGTGAGCGTTGAAGTCGACGGCGGTGAACTGCGGCTGCGTGGGGGAGATCGGGTCGGACGTCTCACTCGGCTGTGGAACGGGCGCTACGTCACTGACCACGCCGATCTGCGCACGTTCCACTGGGATCTATCCGACGACGGCCACACGTGGACCTACGGACCCTTGGTGCTGGGAGCGGGGATCGAATCAGGCGACCGCGCGTTGACTGAAGACGACCACGCGATCGTCGGCGACTACCGCAGTTACTCACCGTGGTTTCCGTGGTTGCGCATCATCGCTCGCGACGGTCGTTTGCTTCTGGTTGCCCCCGGTGGCGTCGAAGCACCGTCGGATGAAGTGGAACTCGTGGCCCTCGGCGATGGGCAATGGCGCGTTGGCAGTGACGACTGGTTGCCCGAACGGCTCGAATGCGGTCCGGTCGTCGACGGAATGGCGTTATCGGTGCTGCGCGATGGGGTTCCGTACTCACGCACGATGCCCGGCTGATCGCTCAACGCGCTCTGCCACAATCAGACAATGACATCGGGTGCGGCACTGACTGCGCGTGTGACGCGTGGCCCCGAGGGCATCACGGTCGAGGCTCTTTCGGCCCCTATCCACTGTCGCCTCGATGATGGTCGGCTGTTGTTGGCGATCGCTGGGCCGCACCCCGTGGCTGCCGACGATCTCGCTCGGTGGGTCAGCCGTGGGTGTCCCGATCCCGCGCCCGTGAGGCAGGGTTTCGCGGCGTGCCTGATTGACCCCCGCAGTGGCGAAGTGACGATGGTGGCGAGTCCACGCAACGAGGTGACGATCTTCTACTCGCAGTCGAGTAGTTCGCTGTTGCTCAGTACGTACATTCGTGACCTGCTCAACCACGTGACCACCCTTCCGGCACTCAACCTCGACGAACTCGCGGGAATTGCCTCCGTCTCGGATGCCTCGCATGCGACGGTGTTCGAAGGAATTGAGCGCCTCCCGATCGGGCATCAGGCCATGTGGCGGCCAGGCTCGCAGGCATGGGTGCGCCGTTGGTTCCGACCTCACGATGTTGAGCCCTTCGATCGTCGGCGTGATGGCGATGAGGCCGACGTGCTGCGCCAGATCATTCGTGAGGCCGTTGATGAGTCGCTTCCGATGCGTGGAGACGTCGCGGCGCACCTCTCGGGTGGGCTTGATTCAACAACTGTCGTTGCCACTGCAGCCAGCATCCTGTATCCGCAGGGGCGCACTGTGCATACCTTGAGTCACTTGACGGCGCCCGGCGAGTGGCCCGAGTGGTTGCCGGTCGAGTCTGACGACGAGGCCAGCGTGCGCATCGTCAGTGAGCAGGTGCCCGGAATCGACGCGCATCTCATCTACAACACGGGGCAGACCCCACTCGAAGGCTTGGCATGGATGTTCGACCGCACCGGGTACCCGTTTCTGAACCCGTCGAACAGTACGTGGATCCGCGCCTTCGACGAGCGGTCGGCGCAGCAAGGTTTGGGCCTCACTCTCACCGGAGCTCACGGCAGCATTGCGTATTCGGTCTCACGGATGACTCAGTACCGGCGCGCGTTGATGCACGGGGATGTGCCGCTGCTCGTAGGCGATATCAAGGCCCGCCGAGCACTCGGTGATGGCGCCTCACTCATCGCTCATGACGTGCTGCTCGATCTGTCGCCAGCGTTGGTCACCGGTGTGCAACGAGCGCGCGGAACCCGTAGCGACAGCGCCCGTCGATCGCCAGTGCGTTGGAAGCCGATGCCTCGATCGGCGTGGGAAGGCGCAGTCATCAGCGACCCAGTCGCCCCCACGGTTCTGCAGTATCCGGCTCAGAGTTCATGGTTCAGTGATCCGCTGAGTGACGGTGAAGTGAGTCGACTGTTGTTTTCATTGCCCGCGAGTGCCTGGCTCGGAGACGGGCGAGACCGCGCACTTGCCAGACGGGTGATGCGCGGTCTGGTACCCGATGAGGTGCGTCTCCGCACGGCTCGAGGTATGCAGGGACTCGACGCAGCCGTCGCCGTTGCGGCGAATCAACAGCAGTATCGGGAAGCTCTCGAAAGGGTTGAAGCCTCGAGCACAGCGGCGGCACTACTTGATCTAGATTCGATCCGTGATTCGATGATCGACGGGGTTCCAACTGAAGGGCGCGAGTCGATGATGTGGCAGTTACATGAGGGTCGCACCCTCGGATTTGGGCTCTTCGTTGCGTGGTACGACGACCTCGTGGCAGCCCGCCGATGAGCACACCCACGCCGGCCGTCTCCATCATCATTCCCATCTACAACCGCATGGAATTCGTTGGCGGAACGCTTGCGAGCATCGTGCGGCAAACATTCCAAGACTTCGAAGTCGTCATCATCGACGCCGGATCCACTGAACCCGTTCCGGTAGTCGTCAATGAGTACATTGCCGACGATCCACGATTCCGACTGATGATCAGTCCGGTACAACTCAACTCGGCACAGGCACGCAATGCCACGCTCTCCGAGGTCAGGGCTCCGATCGTTGCGGTCATCGACAGTGATGACGTGATGGTGCCGCACCGTCTGGAGCGGCAGGTGCAGGTGCTTGCTGAACGGCCCGACATTGTCGCCGTCGGGGGTTCGATGTCGGCGGTGGATGAGCATGGACTTGGCTGGCGCAAGGGGGGCGTTACCGATACAGGTGTCGTGCCCGATACCCCGAATCGCGTGCATTGGTTGATGCCCTTTCGGGCGCCGACGCTGAGTTCGACCATCACTGTGCGCACTGACGTCTTGCGCGCTGTCGGCGGCTTCGACGAAGACCACCCACTCTGCGACGACTACGGAATGACCTGGCGATTGACCGAGGTTGGCGGATTTCTGATGCTGCCCGAAATTATGTCGACCTATCGCATTCACTCTAAGCAGGTTTCGTCAACAACTCCTGGTCGTCAAGCGATGCAGGTGGCACTCTTACGGCGGTCCATCATGATGAGCCGGCTGAACCGCAGCCTTGATCTCAAACTCGTCATCGCTGCAGCGGGTGGTCCGTCAGCAGACGACGAAACGTCGGCGGCGGCAGAGGCACTCTGCAGTGAATTGCTGGCGTGGTTCATCGAACAACGACGGCCCTCGGAGGCCGATGAGCAGTGGGCGCGCCGCGATTACGACCATCGAATTCAGGTGATTCGCAACGTGGCTTTCACTCGCTCGGAACCTGCCACCACACTCCCGCCCAGTCAATGATTTGCAATGGTGCGGTGATTGCGTTTTTCTCGCGGAACTCGTCGACGGCCAGTTTGCACGAATCGAGGTTGTAGTCATCGATGATGACGTAACCACCGGGGGAGACCTTGGGGTACAGATTCGTCAGCGAATCCATGGTCGACTCGTACAAGTCACCATCAAGTCGCAACAGAGCGATCTGTTCGATGGGGGCGGTGGGCAGTGACTCACTGAACCAGCCTTTGAGAAACACCACCTGGTCGTCGAGCAACTGAAGTGAATCGAAGTTGGCGCGCACGTCTTCGAGGCTCACGTTGAGCCAGCCCGCCAGGGGCGACCAGTAGTCATCGGCTGGAAAGCGAGCGAGGTCAGGCGTCGGCAGGCCTTCAAATGAGTCGGCGACCCACACCCTTCGGTCGGTCACTTGATGAGCAGCGAGGATTCCGCGCATTAAAATGGTGGCGCCACCGCGCCATACCCCGGTCTCGATAAAGTCGCCAGGCACTGCGTCAACCAGCGCCCGTTCGGCAAGGGCGCGCACGTTGTTCAACCGGAGCAGGCCAATCATGGTGAACGCTTCTTCGGGGATATCTCGACCATGAATTCGGTGACCGAGATGGAAGGGAGAAACGTAGGTCATCCCTTTCCGATTGTCACGAATGGTGAGACCCGAAACAGTGCGGATGAGCAGGTCGAGATACAGATCGATAGCGGTCGGGGCAGCGGTGGGCTTGGCTTCGTATCGGTCGGGCTGTGGCTCGGCGTCAATGAGTCCTACTGCGGTGAGTTGGATGATGAACTCGTTGAGGTCAGTTTCAAGGGTGGAGCGATCGACTTCGAAGCGAGCCAGCAGAATGTCGAGGGCTGAGTTGGCGCTGCCGCCATCGAGTAGTGCCTGCCACATCGCAATGCCCACGCGGTCGAGTTCGATGTAATCGAACGTGCTCATGTTGACGACCATTCCTTCATCGCCATGAACCTCAGTGACTGTGTCGCGATTGACTGCGATCAGTGTGTCAGGGGACTGGTTCATGGGCAGCCTTCCGAGGTATTGGCATGATGTGGCCGTGGCGGTAAACAATGAAGCGACGTCGGTACGTCCTGGCGTCCACAATAATGAGGTGAGCGGCCTGCGTCGGTACCGACTCCACGGACTTACATTGGCCACAGCACGCATCTTCTCGACGTGGCCGACCGTGACCGACGATGAGCCGACCGTGGGTGACGATGAGTGGCTTCTGACCCTCTGTCCGGGCGAAGGCCTGACACAGGCCTCGAAGCCGCACGACGATGACTATTACGCCGTATGGAATGTGGTGAAGGGCTCGGCTGAGAACCCTGAGACCGTTGCCTACCGAGTAAATCTGCCTGACGGTCAACTGGCCTCGGAGTTTGTCATTGATCTGGTGGGGCGGTCGGTCACGGTCTCGTGGGCGACCGACTGGCCCGAGACTCACGAGGGCGTCGAGTTTCTGCTCGGTAGTCGAGTTCTGCCGGTGGTCGCGCGCCTGTCGCGCGGCGGGCTGCCAGTGCACGCCACTGCCGTGGAGTTCCGAGGCCGCGCGTTGGTGATCTGCGGGGTTTCTGGAGCCGGTAAGTCAACCCTTACGGTGGCGCTGTTGGCCGCTGGTTGCAGTTTGCTTGGTGACGAGCCAGTCGTCCTCGACAGCTCGAGTGAGGGTGTCACTGCCTCGCAAAGTTCCTTACTGCTCAGGGTTCACGATGGCTCGACAGCGATGACGCAGTTGGCGCAACTCGGCCGCGAGGTCGTGGGCAGTCGCGACAAAGTCGCAGGGCTGCCCACCGCGGCCGAAGCCCTCTCGCGGGCGCCACTTCCCGTGGGCGCGATTGTGGTGTTGGGCCCCCGCAACTCCGACCTCGCGGCGGCGGAATTTGTGCCGCTGGAGGGAATCGAGGCGGTGAATGCCCTGCTCGGGCAGCGTTACAGCGCGCGAGGGCCGGTGCCTGTGCTGACGGGGGATTTTGAGAGTGCGGCGGCGGTGACAGCCCTCGTTCCAGTGCTGCGCGCCACCCTGCCCGACACAGTCGACTTACTGCCGCAGTCAGCGGCTCAATTGTTGGCCCGCGCGGGCCTTCAGACTGCTGGACAAGTGGCCTCGAATCAGGTTGGATAAGGGGAAATCCCGACCACTGAGGAGTGTCATGAGCGAGCGCGAGACGTACACCAAGCCTGCCGAACCAGTTCTGGTCGGAAGTGTCGAGATTTCTGAAAACCAGTACGTGACGTCAGGTGGCGTCGACTACACCATCTACGCAAGTCTGGCCTGACGTAGTCGATTTTCACGCACACCACGTGGTCTGATCGCTTGATCCGACCGGGTGGTGTGTGGCGTTTTGGGCACGGAGTGAAGCCGGCATCAAGTAGGGTATGAGTGTCAATTCCGCAATCGTGACGAAGGAGCAACATGAGCGAGCGTGAGCCGTACAGCAAGCCCGCAGAGCCGGTTCTGGTTGGTTCAGTGGGGATGTCAGAGGTTACGTATGCCGGATCAGGCACCGATTTGGGAATCTATTCCAGTCTCGTGACCTAGGTCGTGCTGATGTTCTCGTAGGAGTGCCATGAGCTCGCGTGAGCCTTACACCAAGCCTGGCGAACCGGTTGTGGTCGGAAGTGTCGAGATTTCTGAGAAGCAGTTCGTGACGTCTGGTGGCGTCGACTTCACCATCCACGCCAGCACGGCCCCGGGCTAGTAAGCCGATTTGGTCGTCAAGTTTTCTCTCAGTCAGGTGGTTTCGTTCGTGTCGGTTGTGACTCGTTCACCGGGTGTGGTGACTGCCCACATTGGTGGTCAACTCGTGGCACTGAACGACAAGATGGAGTACGTGGCGCTTGACCCCATGGGCGAGGCGATCTTCGCCCTCATCGAGCAGCCCCAATCAGTTGACGACATCGTCGCTGCCGTGACATCACGTTTCGATGTGGATGAACCCACGTGTCGGGCGGATGTCACCGAGTTCCTTGATCAACTTCAGTCGCGTCGCTTGGTGAGTCTGTCCACTGCGGTGTGAACTCTGCGCTTTCCTCACCGATCACCGTTCACCCCTTTCTGTGAGCAAATAGGGCCCGAATCGGGTCGTTCTCGCTCACAGAAAGGGCATCGTCGTGTGCTGAAGCGACGGCCACGTCACCCGACATAATGAGCCCATGAGCGCGCCGGCTGGGATGACGAGTGTGTCTCCTCATTTCTCCGTTGCTGACCTCGACAATCTTCGGGGGGTCCTGCGCCAGGTGATGGCCATCGAATCCGGCGAAGAGCCTGCGCCTATCGACCTGGCGTGTGTTGATGCTGACAGGTTCGTGCAGAGTGCCTCGCGTCACCGACTGTCGGTGTGCCTGGCCCCGTACGTCGAATCGCTCAACCTTCCCGATGACGCCCGCGCGCGCATCGCACGACGAACCGCCCGCGAACAGTTAGTTGCCCTGCATTGCGCGGCCGCTCTTGCTGAGGCGGTGGGCGTGCTGACTGATGACGGCATGCGCATTCTGGCAGTGAAAGGAATTGCGCTGTCGATGCAGACGACTGGTACGGCGGCAGGACGCGGATCAGGTGACATCGATCTCTGGGTTGCAGAGCCTGACGTCGCTCGCGCGCGCGAACTGCTGGCGGGTATCGGGTACGTCGAGCCGCCTGGCGCGGTGACAATGCCCATCTCAGGTCGAGTTGAGAACTACCGCATGTGGTCGGGCTTCGAACTCGAACTCATGCGCGGCAAGTCGCCCCTTGATCTTCATTGGTCGCTCACCACTCAGCGCGGGCTTCTTCCGACCTTCGACGACGCCTGGAATCGTCGCGAGATCGTCAACATTGCCGGACGTGATGTGCCCACGCTGTCACTCAGCGATGCGTTCACGCACACCTGCCTGCACGCGTACAAAGACGGCTGGCGATGGCTGCGCAGTCTTGTCGATGTCGATCGCCTTGCACGTCTCATTCCTGCGAGTGACTTGAAGCGACTTGCTTCGATTTCACCGATCGCACTGAGCGCGCTCATCGCTCACGACGCGACGGGGGGAGCGGCGTTGCAACCGTTGCTATCCGCCAATGATCGGGCAAGTCAGCGTGCCCGCACCACGGCAGATGCTCAGCAGCGCGCGGATGCATGGACCCTCGACGGATCGAGTGCGCGATCAGCGTGGGTGTGGCTGCATCAACAACTCGATCTTGCCAGCGGACCACGCGACATCGCGCGCACGCTGTCGTCGTACGCGCTACCTCCGACTTCATTGGGTGTTGCGGCCGATGGAACCACTCATGGTGCTGGGGCGGCGTTGATGCAGAGATTTACTGCGGTGAGTTCGCGCGTGCGAAAACCGTCGTCGCACTGAATCCTGCGGCAGCGGGTCCACCGGTGAGCGCACCTACGCGCCCGAGTAGCCAAGCGTGCGCTGCCCACACGCCTTCCGGAGTGGGGCGTAGGCCCACGACCACCACTCCCGGCTCACCGCGGCGTGCCAGCATCACCTGGCCGGCAGCGGCTTCAGCCAGGCAGCTGGGCTTCCATGGAAGTAGGTGCGCACCGCGGGTGATCGCAATGACCACGCGGTATTCGGCCAGACTCGCGGCTTCCGTGGTCAGTTGGTCGATCGGCTTGTCGTTCCATTCGGACGGAACCGCGCGAGCAGTTCCGAGTACGCGGGACCAACGAGCCATCGGAACCCAACGCTGCGCGGCACTCGTGGCGGTGAGCAGTGTCATGGCCTCAACCAGCATCGCGCGTCCACGCCACCGATTGATTTCGGTCACGCGGCGCGGTCGCGAGTCGAGGGCCATGTCACGAAGCATAGATGTGCGCGTCCCCCGAATTGGCGACTGCGCAGATGCGCGA
>CAIYMF010000100.1 GCA_903927265.1 uncultured bacterium
GCCACTTGCAACGGTAACCGAAACACTCGCTGAACTGCTGACCCCAGCACGAGTGCCCGGGGGCTGCGACGACTGCCGCGCGTACATCACCACGCGTATCGAAGATGCCTGGCTGATCGTCGTTGACGTTCATCACGACGACACCTGCCCGAGCCTCGCACGGATTCGAGGGGCGCGATGAGTGCCAAGACCATCAGCGAAGTGATCGACCGGCTCACCGTGCTGGGTGCCGAACCACGCAAGACCAAGCCAGGGTCCTATGTGGCGCGCTGCATCTTGCATGATGACGACACCCCAAGCATGACGATCACCAAGGGCACCTCGAAGGACTTCGTGGCTTACTGTTTTCCCTGCGGAACAGATACGAAGGAAGGCCACTCGAAGTGGTTCGCGCAATTCCTCAAGCGACTTGAAAGTGACGAAACGCTGCCCCCAGCATCACCATCATCAAAGGCGCGTGGAGCAGCTGGGGCGCGCGCTCAGGGCACACCTGTTGTCTCCTATGACTACACGCGCAACGGGAAAGTAGTGGCCCGTAAGACCCGTTACGAGAGTGAGGGAGGTGGCAAGTCTTTCGGCTGGTCGCGACCCTTCGGTGATGGCTGGGCATCAGGACTGGGCGCTGGAGGCAAAGTCGAGCACCTGCCGCTGTACCGGCTGGACGCTTTGGACGCTTCGGACACATTGGACGGATCAACGGCGGCACCCACCCTCTACATCGTCGAAGGTGAGAAGGATGCCGACAACGGAGCCAATATCGGGATGGTGACCACCACCAGCGGCGGAGGTGGCAACGGAGCACTACCCGAGAACATCGACGCCCTCAAGGGTCGAAACATCGTCATCATCGCTGACAAGGATTCAGTCGGTTACGGCTACGCGATGAAGTGGCGTGCAGCATTGGCCGGGGTCGCTGCCAGTGTTCGCATCGCTCTACCCAACGTCAACACCGAGAAGGCAGACCTCACCGATCACCTCGAGGCAGGCTTCGGGGTTGACGATCTTCGATTCCTCAACGACAACATCGAACTAGGGCCAGTACTCACAGAGGTGCGCCAGTGGCTCGGCACCTACATCGCGTCACGAAGTGAATGGGGATCAACAGTCCTGGCGCTGTGGATCGCTCACACGCACGCGATGGATGCGTGGTACACGACACCTCGCATCCTTCTCACCTCAGCACTTCCCGGCTGCGGCAAGACCACAGCACTCGAACACATTGAGCGACTCACTGTGGGAGCCCTCATGGGTTCCAATGCCACACCTGCACTCCTCGCCCGTGCCACTCAAGCCGGACCTCGACCACTACTGCTCGATGAGACAGACAACCTGCTGGACCGCAAGCGTGAAGGTATCGGTGACCTGATCGCGTTGCTCAACAGTGGTTACAAGCAGGGAGGTACGAGGCCCACACTCGTGGCACACAAGGGTTCTGACTGGGAGATGGTGGAGATGCCCACCTACGCTCCCGTTGCCTTCGCTGGTATCGGTGACCACTTACCTGATGCGACATTGAGTCGCACCATCGTGCTGCACCTTGACCGGGCTCGGCGTGGTGAGGTGAAGGATTCTGATTGGCAATTCATCGAGGCTGATGCTCATGCTCTACGCGAACGGCTAGCCCTAGCCGTAGCCGCTGAAGTAGACACCCTCAAGTGTGCTCGACCTGCCCTGAGTCTGACTGGTCGTGATGCCGAAGTGTGGCGACCACTGGTCGCCCTGGCTGATGCTGCCGGTGGTCAATGGCCCAGTGATGCCCGTGCTGCCCTCGACCACTTCCAAGACGAGGTGAAGGCTGATCGTGATGCTGGGCTAGCCCGAGAAAGACCATCTCTCGTACTACTCAAAGACCTCTCCGAAGTCTGGCCCGAAGGTGCCACCTTCGTCGGAACCACGCGCCTGATCGAACTGCTGGCCGCCCACTCGCCTGATCAATGGGGTGAGGATGCGCGCTTTGGAACAGTGAAAGCCAAGCGAGTCTCCCAACTACTTCGGGACTACGGACTCAGGCCCAGTCATGGCGCTGACAAGACCTCACGCGGGTATCTGCACCACGATCTTGAGAAGGCGTGGAGTGTGTATGTCACTCCCACCTTTGATCCGTCCGACCCGTCCAATGTGTCCGACCCGTCCGTGAGCGAGGTGCGGATGTGCGCGGCTGACTGCGGCTATCCACTCAACGACCTCGACATATCTGGAGGCCACACCACCCATGCATCGTGCGAGGTGGCAGCATGACCGCGCGAGCCGGGTGGTTGTTGGGTGTAGCAGTTGACGCGTTGACCGCGCGGGAACGACTCGACAACGCCATCATCGACCTCGTGGAACTCGGCCAGTTCCCGCCATGCCACACCGAGCCCGATGCATGGTTCAGCGATTCCCCGACCGTCATCGAGACTGCGGTCGCTGCTTGCCTTCGCTGCCCGGTGATTCACCAGTGCCGCGCGTATGCCCTCGCTGATCCTCGGACGTCGAGGTACGGCGTCTGGGCGTCGACCCCCGACCCGCGCCAACGCGACGTACTCGCCCGCTACGAAAGCCGCAGCGCATGACACACATCGACCGATGTCCTGAGTGTGGGTGCCTTCTTGTCGATTGGGCTGGTGTCCATTCACCGAAGTGCAGCCGGGGTAGGGGTCGCGTCGTCGGAAACGATCACCCACTGACCCCGAGTCCTTGCAGACTTTCCCCGTTCGAAGGTCCCTCCCCTAGCACTGTGAACGGCCACCTGACGGCCGCTGAGCCACTAGAAGGGGCCAACCCTTACCAGTGGACACCCGAAGCCGAACAACGCATCAGCGACGTGATCGCCTACGCCGTAGCCGCGATGCCAGGCGAACTCATCGAACAATCCCGCGAACTCAATCGGCTGGCCGGACTCGACGAGTCCTACATGAGCATCGAGCACCTGGCCGATGCTGATCTGTATCAGGTGCGCTGGGTTGGCCGCGTGATCGTGACCACGACAGGCGAGTGGATTCGCACCGGCGTAGCGGGTGAATCGTGAACGCCGCAGTTGTGAACGGGTTGGTGTCACACTTGAAGCGACAGCACGATGTCAGCCTGTCGGGTCCTCGCCGGTGCGCCTGCTCCCGATGCTTAAGGTTCACGTTCTGCTCGCAGTTCGCCGGTGTGCCTGCTGCTGTCTCCCACTTACTTTCCGCGTGCTTTGACGCGTCTCGCGTCGGCCGCTTCACACCGAAGGATTCACACTGATGAACACTGAACAGAACATCGAACGTGCTGCCGGCATGGTTCGCGAACTCGACAAACTCACCGACCGTTGGGGTGCTGACCGCGCCACCTGGCCCGCCGGTCAACGTGAACGCGCTGAGCGTCTTGCTGCTGGCGCTAAGCGCATCAGCGACGAACTCGATATCGACAACGACCGCGCCGAACGTGACGCCGCTCGCATCGAACTCATTCGCCAGGCCGAAGCCAATCCCGCGATGCGCGAGAACGGTTTCGGTGGCTCCGCGTATGCCGAACTCGACACGCGTACCACTTCACCGTGGA
>CAIYMF010000101.1 GCA_903927265.1 uncultured bacterium
CTGCATCTCAAGGGCAACTTCCTCGACCACGAGTACTCGTTCTACGAGGGCAATAACAAAGTCGGGGAAGTGTCGAAGAAGTGGTTCCGCATTCGCGATACCTACGGTGTACAGATCGAGCCCGGCTACGACGACATCTTGCTGCTGGCTGCGACCGTATGCATGGACCAGTCCAGCCACGACACAGCCTGAGCCGAGGGTTTGAATTGGTGCCCCTAGGCGTTGTGTGGCGCGCCCGCCTAGGATCCTCTCAACGCTAGCCACTTGAGAGGACGTGCATTATGGGACTTCGGGACCGACACGAACAGAAGAAAGCTGACCGTGAGGAATTCGGCCGCAACGGTTCGGCCAACGTCTATGTGATGCAGGAGAAGGCCCTCTCGATTGGTGACGATTTCTGGATCGAAGATGGCGATGGCAATCGCAAGTTCAAGGTGAACGGCAAGGCGTTGCGAGTTCGTGACACCTTGGTGATCGAGGACCTCGACGGCGGTGAACTAGTGAAGATTCAGTCGAAGGCCCTGACGATTCGCGACAAGATGAAGATTGAGCGCGTGAACGGGCCCAGTGCGCTGGTGGTCAAGGACCTCGTCAATGTCTTTGGCGATGACTTCACCTTGAAGATCGACGACGGACGCGAACTGCGGCTCAAGGGCAACTTCGTCGAGCATGAATACTCGTTCTACGAGGGTGACAATAAGGTCGGCGAGGTCTCCAAGAAGTGGTTCAAAGTGCGCGACACCTACGCCGTGCAGATCGAGCCCGGCTACGACGATGTGCTGCTGCTAGCCGCCGCCGTGTGTATGGATCAGTCCAGCCACGACATCGGCTAGCCAGTCAGCGCCGATTACGGAACGGCGCGTGCGATCACTCGCATGAAGGCCTCGGCGAGGCGGCGTTCACCGGCCGCATTGAGATGCCCGCCGTCGGACGAGTAGCCCGAATACATCGCGTAGTAGCGCGCACCGTTGTAGATCCCGGTGACTCGTGCCCCGGTGGGTTTCGTCGATTCGAGTGCGGCGAGGTCGAACAGTCGACCCGTACTGGCGTAATTCGTACGCATCAACGCGTTGAATTGCTGACGCTTGGCATTGTCAGCGGGGGAGTAAGTCGTCAGTGGAACCGTGATGTAAATCAGCGCCACCCTGGGATAGCGCGTGTGCAGGTTCGTCATCGACACCTTGTAACTCGCGAACAGTGAACTGACGTTGGTGCCGGCGGTGACATCAACGAAGCAGAGTTTGACTGCGGCGACGTTGACGCGGGTTCCTGCCCCGCCGCGCATCAATGCCACGAAGGCGCGAATCTTCGAGAGTGGGTCGCCGTTCGATCCGACGTAGGCGTCAGCGAAGTATCGCCCGGTTGACGGCAACGAATTCGACCACGAGCGGTACACCGGCGAGGTGACTCCGCGGGCTCGGTAGAGCGTGCCCATGCCCTCGATGATGTTGGCGCCGACCGACTGGTGGCCGAACAGCACACGCTTCTTAGCGGCGGTGAGCAATTCGGCGTTGGTGGCCGCAGTGGTGATCGCGGTCGAAGTGGCAGCTGCCGGTGAAGTGACAGCGGTGGCAGGCAGAGAGGTCGATGCTGCGACCGTGAGCCCGGCGATCGTGCACGCCGCGAGCATGGTGACGTGACGCATGATGCCTCCTGGTCCCGAGCGGATGGGGCTTCACTTCAAGGGTCGTCTCTCTGTGGGTAGAACGTGAGGGGTAGCACTCTGATGGAGCAGTGATTGGCCCGGCGTGGCCGTGTCGACGTGAAGGAACGGCCTTCGCTCGCTACAGTCTGCCCATGCCTAGATTTCTCATGGGATGGCTGCTCGGACTCGGAGCCAACGCCATTGCCCTGCTCCTGTGCGCCCTGATCTTCGGATCGAACTTCCACTTCACCTCGGTCGGCGGCTTCGTGCTGGCAGTCGTGGTGTTCGCGGTGTGTAGCGGCGTGTTCACCTGGTTTGTGCTGAAGTTCCTGCTGCGTCATGCCGGATCGCTGATCGCACTGACTGGGTTGGCCGCGACCCTCATCGCCCTCATCGTGACGACCATCTTCACGGGCCTCGAGATCAATGGCGCCAGCACCTGGGTGCTGTCGAGCCTGCTGATCTGGGTCGTGTCGATGTTCATCTGGGTGATCCCGGGTCCGTGGCGAGTGCACCGCAAGGCTGACTCGCGGCCGAATCCTTCTCTCTAGTCGCCAGAGCGTGTAGTGTCGCGCCATGTGCTGTGCAGCTCTCGTCCTCGGTTTCCTCGGTCCGCGTCTGGCTTTCCTCTGGATTTGGATCTTCAACGTCAAGCCGGTTGAGGCCGCGATGGGTGGCACCTTCTGGGCGCCGCTGCTCGGTCTGATCTTCCTGCCGTGGACCTCACTGATGTACGTCATCTGCTGGGTACCCAACGGTGGCGTCAGCGGATTCGGCTGGTTCCTCGTGGCACTGGGCTTCATCTTTGACCTCGCGACCTGGTCAGGACGCCTGGCGCAGAGCCGCTACCAGGGTTCTGCCACCAGCGGCACCGCCTGAGACAACCGGTGGGTACCCCCACTCGCTGAACGGCCTGCTCGACTGGGCAGGATTGGCCCATGGCGAACCTGTTGCTCTCCTCCCGCGACGTTGAGTTCCTGCTTTTCGAGTGGTTGAAGGCTGATTCACTCACCTCGCGCCCTCGATATTCCGAGCATTCACGTGAAGTCTTCGACGCCGTGTTGGCGCTTTCGGAACAGATCGCCGTTGAGGAATTCGCGCCGCATAACCGCATGAGCGATGTACAAGAACCCACGTTTGATGGCGAGCGCGTGCACGTCATTCCCGAGGTGGAGCGCGCGCTGACGGCCTTCGCGAATGCCGGACTCATCGGTGCCGGTATGGATGCCTCGGTCGGAGGCGAGCAACTTCCCCACGTGATCTCCCGCGCGTGCTTCACCTGGTTCGCCGCAGCGAACTCGGCGACTTCTGCGTACCCGATGTTGTCGATGGGTAACGCGAATCTGTTGACGCGCTACGGAACGCCCGAGCAGATCGACCGATTCGTGCGCCCGGTCGTTGAGGGGCGCTTCTTCGGAACGATGTGCCTCTCAGAACCTGATGTCGGCTCGTCTCTTGCCGACGTCACGACGCGCGCTGTGCCCAGCGATGACGGCTCGTATCGCGTGTTCGGAAGCAAAATGTGGATCTCGGCTGGTGACCACGAGATGGGCGAGAACATCGTGCACCTCGTGCTCGCTCGCGCGGCCGGCTCGCCTGCTGGTGCCAAGGGACTCTCACTGTTCATCGTGCCGCGCTTCCTCGTGAACGACGACGGATCGATCGGCGAGCGCAACGACGTGGTGCTCGGCGGCCTCAACCACAAGATGGGGTACCGCGGCACGGTCAACGCATTGCTCAACTTTGGCGAAGGTAAGCACACTCCCGGTGGTGAAGCGGGTGCGGTGGGCTATCTCGTCGGTGAGCAGAACCGCGGCCTCGACTACATGTTCCACATGATGAACGAGGCGCGCGTCGCGGTGGGTGCGAGTGCGGTTGCCCTCGGCTACTCGGGCTACTTGCACGCACTCGAATACGCGCGCACACGTCCGCAGGGTCGGCTCGCATGGGCGAAAGATCCCGGGTCACCACAGGTTCCGATCGTGCAGCACGCCGATGTACGCCGCATGCTGCTCGCGTCGAAGTCGTATGTCGAAGGCGGGCTTGCGTTGATTCTCTTCACCGCGAAACTCCTCGATGAGGAAGCGACAGCCCAGACTCCGGAGGAAGCCGATCGCGTGAGCCTGCTGCTCGATATGTTGACGCCTATTGCCAAGGGCTGGCCATCGCAGTGGTGTTTGCGCGCGAACGACCACGCGATTCAGGTGCACGGTGGATACGGCTACACGCGCGAGTACCCGGTTGAGCAGATGTACCGCGACAACCGGCTCAATCCCATTCACGAAGGCACCGACGGTATTCAGGGCCTCGACCTGCTGGGTCGCAAGGTGGTCGTGCGCAACGGAGAGGGTTTGCGCGTGCTCGTTGAAGCGATCACGGCTGCCACGGCGAAGGCGCCCGAGTCACTGAGCGAGTACGCCAACACGCTGAATGAGGCGATCATGCGGGTAGTTCGCGTGACGGCATTGCTGTGGAAGGACCGCGATCCGCGCACGGCACTGGCAAACTCGCAGGCGTACGCCGACGCGGTCGGGCACATCGTGGTGGCGTGGCTGTGGCTTGAGCAGATGACGGCGGCCGAGGGAAAGACCGGAACCTTCTACGACGGCAAGCGCCTTGCCGGCCGGTATTTCTTCACGCATGAACTTCCGCGTACCGGCCCGATGCTCGATCTGCTCGAAAGTGGCGACACGTTGTTGGTCGATCTCGACGACGAGTGCCTCTAGGCTCACCAAGTGACCGCTGAGCGCCCGACGTCCTCGCGCAGAGCGTTCCTCACTGCTGCTGCAGCATCAGTGGGAGTAGCAGGAGTGGCAGCGTGTGCTCCGTCAGTATTTGTCGACTCCGGGGCCACACGCACGTCGTCACCTCAGGAATTGCGTGTACGCCAGCCGATTCCAAGCGATCGGCAGGGATTCAACCGTCGTTGGTATGCGCCTGCACTCGAGGCGGTGTACGCGCCGCGCGGGCTCGACGATGTGGCCGCGCATGTCGAGGATGCGCTGCGCACCTATGGCGCCGGGGTTCGAGTGACCTCTGGACGTCACGGTTACGAGGCGTTTGTCTATAGCGACGACACTCGCGCGATCATCGACATGTCGTCGATGAATCAAGTCGGTCGAGATAGCGAACGTGGAACCTACTTCGTTGACGCGGGGTGTGAAAACTGGACCGTGTATCGCAGCATGCTCAATGGCTTTGGTCGAACGCTTCCGGCGGGATCGTGCTACTCCGTCGGTGCGGGCGGTCACATCTCTGGCGGTGGGTACGGATTGCTGTCGCGATTGCATGGTCTGACGATTGACCATCTCGTCGGCGTTGAGATTGTCACCTGGGATAACGCAACTCAGCGGGCAACGCTGCGCTACGTCTCCGATGCCAGTAGCGACGCCGCTGAGCGCGACTTGTTCTGGGCGTTACGTGGCGCAGGCGGTGGCAATTTCGGAATCATCGCGCGGTACCACTTCGCTGATCTGCCCGTTGCTCCCACGCACGCCAGTATCTTCACGCTGGCGTGGAACTGGGCCGACCTGACCGAGACCAGCTTCGCGCGATTGTTGGCCGAGTATGCCGACCTCGTGGCGCGCCTGCCAGGGGAGGAATTCACCCTGCTCAAACTCAACCACGCGGCCGCCGGGCAGATTGGACTCATCTGGCAACGCGCGGCACCGAAGGGCGCCTCACTCGCTGCGCACACAGCCGAGAGTGAGGCGTGTGTCGCCCGACTTGCGCAACAGTTGGGGTCGGCGGCACAAGCTCAACCACTGTCAACGGCCCTGTGCGGCTCACCCGGTTTCCTCGCGGTACCTCCGAAGCGCGCGTCGGCGCAGCACTTCACCTACCTCGAGGCACTGCAGACGCTCAACGGCAGTGGCGCCAATCAATGTGGCAAGTACAAGTCGTCGTATCTGACCGCCGCCATGCCGAGCGAGCAGGTGGCCGCCGCGTACGAGTGGCTCACTAGGGTGCCCGAGGGGCTCGATCGGGCTCAGCTGGCCCAGAGTCTGGTGCAGATCGATAGTTACGGGGGAGCGGTCAACCAGGTGGCCAGTGAGGCAACGGCGGTTCCGCAACGTAGTTCACTACTGAAATTGCAGTACCAGACTTACTGGGCCAATGAGGCCGCCCCCGGTGAAGCACTCACGCAACAACAGCAAGCACAGACAGAAGGTCACCTCGCGTGGATTCGGGGTTTCTACGAGCAGGCGCATGCGGCGTATGGGGGAGTGCCCGATCCCGCGCGCGATGCGAGCGGCGTCGTTGACGGCTGCTACTACAACTACCCCGACGTAGATCTCGGTACTCATGAGCAAGGAACGGCCGAGCGCGCGTTGACCCTGTATTTCGGGGACAACCTGCGGGTCAGGCCGCGCAATCTCGTGGCCGTCAAGAAACAGTGGGATGCCGCGAACGTCTTTCGGCATAGCCAATCCATCCCGGTGGAGTAGACACCTGCACTCAGCCGATACCTGAAGTGCGACGATAGTGCGGTGATGAGTGGGCGTCGGTGGGTTGCTTCGGTAGTGGTGGCCGTGAGCGGTGCGCTCGTGCCGATTGCCGGTGCCACTGAAGCTGCCGCCATGGCCCCTGCGTTGCCGGCCACCACGGTGATCACTGGTGACGCGTGCCCTACCGCGGTTCCCGCCGGCACTCTGTCTGACGGCAGCGCTGCGATTGGCGCCAAGAAGCTATGTGATCGTGCCGTTGCGGCCGCGCGTAGTCCGCAGGCCCGCACGGCGATTCGTGCGGCGTTCCACATGCTGGGCGCCCCCTACGCCTGCGGTGATGTCGGCCGCTCTGCTGCATTCCGCTTCGACTGTTCATCGCTGGTGTCGCGCGCATACGCAGTCGCCGGCATTCCAAGTGCTGGAACCACCTGGTCGCCGTCGACGCGTGATCTCGTGCCGTGGGATGGTCGCAAACTTGCGTCGTGGGTGCGCTACGTCGCGCCGTCGAAGGTGTTGCCGGGTGACCTTGTTCTCTACAGCACCGGCGCCTCGCTATCGCGGCACGTGGTGATGTATCTCGGAAGTGGGTACATGCTGCACACCAATTACTGCGGCGGAGTAGCGCACGTTGAGAGGTTCTATGGCTTCCCGCACAGTGGTAGCCATGTATTCCTCGTTGCCCGCCGTGTTGTTGTTCCGAACTCCTCCGCCCCGAAGCCGGTCGATCTCTCGCGCTCAACTGCAGCTCGCGCCACGACGGTGTCCTTCGCGAAGCTGATCGCACACGATCGCGCGACGACCATTCGAGTGCAGAAGGCACTCAACGATGTGGTCACCGTGGGGCTACTCGTCGACGGACGGTGGGATGGGGGCTTGTTCGCCGCGATCGTCGGTTTCCGGCGCTTTGGAATGAACATGTCCGACAACATCACTGCACCCATCGACCGCGCCACGATTCGCGCACTCGGTAAGAAGGCAGGGTTCACGCTCGTCGCGTAGTGTGCAACTGAGAGGTAGGACCCTGATGGCTCCCGACTCGAACCGACCCATCAATACCCGCATGGTGCTGGTCACCGTGGCGCTGAGTTTGATGACGGTGGTCTCGGCAGTCGCAGGTCTCAACGTCGCACTTCCGGAAATGGCCGTCGATATCGGCGCAAGCCAAACCGAACTCACCTGGATCGTCGACTCGTACGCAGTCATCTTCGCCGGACTGCTGCTTCTGGCGGGCGCTATTGCTGATCGATACGGCCGCAAACGCATTCTGTTCGTCGGACTCGTCCTCTTCGCGCTTGCCAGCACGGCCGGTCTCTTCGCTGACAGCGCTACTCAACTGATCATCATTCGTATCGTGTCGGGCGTTGGCGCTGCGTGCATCATGCCGTCGACTCTGTCGGTCATCACCACGTCATTTCCTGAAGAAGAGCGCGCCAAGGCCGTGGGTGTGTGGGTTGGTGTCGCCGGCGGCGGGGCGGTCATCGGCATCTTCGGAACCGCGCTGCTGCTGATTTGGTTTCCGTGGAACTCGTTCTTCGCACTCAACCTCACCCTTGCCATTCTGGGCATCATCGGAACCCTTCGGTTTGTGCCCGACTCACACGAGGAGTCGACCGCACCGCTCGACTGGGTGGGTGGGCTGCTGAGCATCATCGGTGTGGGCGCGCTGGTCTTCGGAATTATCGAAGGTGCCGATCGTGGGTGGTCCGAGGCATTGACTGCCGGGGCGCTGGTTCTCGGGATCTCTGGCCTGGTGGCCTTCGTGCTGTGGGAATTGCGCGCGACCCAGCCCCTGCTCGATCCGCGGCTGTTCACCAATCGCGCCTTCAGCGCGGGGTCACTGTCGATCACCATTCAGTTCTTCGCGCAGTTCGGCTTCATCTTCGTCGGTCTGCAGTACCTGCAATTCGTCGCGGGATTCACGCCCATACAGGCGGCCATTCGCCTACTTCCGATGGCGTTCATCATCCTTCCGGCATCGCGCGCGGCCGGTGCGATCAGCATGCGAGTGCCACAGAAGTATCTCGGTGCCGGTGGCATGGTGAGCCTGGGAATCGGCCTGCTGATGATGAGCAGGCTCGGAGTTGAGTTCAACGTGTGGTGGTTCTGGGCAGCCTTGGCTTTCTTTGGATTCGGTGTCGCATTCTCGGCAACTCCTGCCACTGCTGCGATCACGTCGGCATTGCCGCGTGAGAAGCAGGGCGTGGCGTCAGCGGTGAACGATACGTCGCGCGAATTCGGCAGCGCTGTCGGGATAGCGGTACTGGGCGCCGCGCTGACGTCGATCTACAAGTCGGCGGTAGTCGACAACGTCAGTGGGCTCGGACTTCCACCACAAGCGCTCGAGGGTTTGCAGCGCGGTGTGGCTGCGGTGTCGATTACTCCGCCTCCACAAGTGGCGCCGATCTGGGATCGCATCGTGTTGGGCGCACATGAAGCGTTCGTCTCAGGAATGCACGTGGCGCTGACCATCGCGGGCGTCGCGGCACTGCTTGCTGCGGTGGCGATCTTCGTGATTGCTCCGCGCAAGGCACTTCCGACTCTCGACTAAATGCCGAACTGCTCCGCCTCCTCAGAAGGCGGCCTACTCGCCTTCCTCGGTGACGAAGTCGATCAGTTGCTCAACCGGGCCGAGTAGTCGCGGATCAAGGTCGGTCCACTGCGACACGCGACCAAGAAGTCGTCGCCAGGCCAGGCCGGTGTCGTCACCCCAGCCGAGTTCGTTGCAGATTCCGGTCTTCCAGTCGGTGCCTCGTGGAATGACCGGCCACGCCACGATGCCTGCGGCTTCCGGTGTCACTGCCTGCCAGACGTCAACGAAGGGGTGACCCACCACGAGTAGCGTGCCCGCGTACTTCGCCATCGCCTCCTGTGCGATGCGTGATTCTTTGGTACCGGTCGTGAGGTGATCGACGAGCACGCCGAGGCGACGGCCGGGGCCTGGCTGAAACTCGGCGGCCATGTCGATGAGGTGATCGAGGCCGTCGAGTTTCTCAACGACGACGCCTTCGATGCGCAAGTCATCACCCCAGACTTTCTCAACGAGCTCGGCATCGTGCTTGCCCTCAACCCAGATACGTGAATCACGTGCGACCCGAGCGCGAGCACCTTCGACTGCACGCGATCCGGAAGCGGTGCGGCGAACTTGCGGTGTCGTGGGTGCCTTCGTGGGGCGCACGAGGGTGACGAGTTCGCCGTCAATGAGGAACGCCGCAGGGTGCGCGGGGAAGAGTCGGGTTCGCCCGTGCCGGTCTTCCAATTGCACCGACCAGCCCTCGATGGCTTTCTCCCAGCTGACAATCGCACCGCACCAGCCAGTGTCGGCGCATTCGACGACGAGGCCCACATCGCCTGGAACCTCCGGGGTCACGCGACGGCGCGGTGCATGGGGATCGCGGGCAAGCACGTCGTTGCCGTACGGGTCGATAGGGGAGGTCACGTGCCCATCCTCGTGGTTCCTCGGATCTAATTGCCGCAGGCGCTGCGTTGAACGTCAATCTCTGGGCAAATCCCTGCATTAAGCGTGCGTATTTGCCCAGAGATGGGACGGATCGCGCGTATCCGTATGAAAGGCTGCACGGGTGACTCTTCCGGAACCGCAGCTGACCTACGCTTTCGAGGTTCGCGTCGAGATCGATCGCGATATCCGTATCGGGGGAGGCGGCCCGGGTGAGGTGCTCAACTTCGTGCCTATCACCGGTGGAACCATCGCCGGCCCACGGTTGAACGGCGCGGTGCTTGCGGGCGGTGGTGATTGGTACACCGATCGCAACGGAGTCGCTGAACTCAACGCGCGGTACGTGTTGCGCGCTGACGATGGTGTGGCGATCGACATCGAGAACCGTGGCTTCTGGCGGGCCGATGCCCACACCACCGCTCGACTTGATGCCGGCGAGACGGTCGATGAGCGTGATTACTACTACCGAACGTCGGCTCGTTTTCGTACCGATGCGCCCGGCTATGAATGGCTGACGCAATCAATCGTGGTCGGTTTGGCGCGCCAGGAGGGTGCGGTTATCTGCATCCGTTTCTTCATCGTCGACTGACTCTCGGCTGCTCACAGACCCCATTAGGCTGGATCATGAAGCGACGGCGATGTCGCGTGGAGGTGTGACGTGCGCGTTCTGATTGTCGGCGGTGGAATTGGTGGTCTGACCACAGCGCTCAGCCTGCAGGCCGTTGGAATTACTGATGTCACGGTCGTTGAATCGGTTGACGAGATTCTGCCGCTCGGGGTTGGTATCAACCTCCTTCCGCACGCGGTGCGCGAACTCACAGAGTTGGGCTTAAGTGAGGAACTCGCCCGAATCGCAGTGGAGACGGCCGATCTGACGTACGTCAATCGCTACGGCGCCACCATCTGGTCCGAACCACGCGGAATAGCGGCGGGTTATCGCTGGCCGCAGTACTCCATTCACCGCGGCCGCTTCCAGATGATGTTGCTCAAGGAAGTGCAGCGACGGCTTGGCCCGGAAACGGTGCGCACCGGTTGTCGGGTAATTGGCGCCGCCACGGTTGACCGGCGCGGAGTGGTGACGTGGACTGAGGATGGCGTTGAGGTCTGTGAGTCAGCCGACGTGGTGATCGCCGCTGACGGTATCAAGTCGGTCATCCGGGCCAACCGTTTTCCTGATGAAGGTCCGCCGCAGTGGAATGGCCAGATTCTCTGGCGCGCGGTGAGCCGCATCCCTCCATTCCTCACGGGCCGTTCGATGATCATGGCCGGCGACCGCGAGAAGAAGTTCGTGGCGTACCCCCTCGAGGAATTGGGGGCCGACGGATTGCAGACCGTCAACTGGATCGCCGAAATGGCCTTCGAGAATCGTGACGCAGGTCAACAAGACTGGAACCGTCACGTATCGATCGACGTATTCGCTCCTGAGTTTGCTGACTGGGCGTTCGGTTGGCTCGATATACCCTGGGTGATCAATGCGGCCGATGTGGTGTACGAATACCCGATGTGCGACCGCCCACCCCTCGATGCGTGGGTCGACGGCAGAGTGGCGCTGCTCGGCGATGCCGCACACCCCACTTTCCCCATCGGTTCGAACGGATCGTCGCAGGCGATCATCGACGCGCGCGTGATGGCATTCGCGCTCGCAACGATGCCCATTGACGACGCACTGAGCTTCTATGAGAACGAACGGCTACCGCGCACGCGCGAATTGCAGCGGGTCAACCGTGAAATGGGCCCCGAGCGTGTGATGCAACTTGCCCGCGAACGCGCGCCGGAGGGGTTCGCCAAGGTTACCGATGTGATGTCGCGCGACGAACTCACCGACATCGCAGATTCGTACAAGAGAGTTGCTGGATTCGAACCAGCAACCCTCAATGAGCGCAATTCATGGACACCCGGGGGTTAGCCAATGAACGAGTCCATCCCACATCTCGTACGCGTGGGTGTGTTGCGAGTCAATGTGGGCTCGCCCGTTGATGGGGCGGTGACGACAGAGGGCGTGCATCGCTCGATTCCGATTCTGGGCGGAACTCTTGAGGGCGAACTGGGCGAAGGCGTCGTGCTTCCTGGTGGGGTAGACCATCAAGTCCTTCACGACGACGGCAGTATTTCGATCGATGCGCGCTACGAACTCGAACTTGATGACGCAACGCCGGTCACCGTGCATTCGGTGGGAGTGCGCGCAACTCGTGGTGACCACGTCTATTTCCGAACTGGCATTCGGTTGACGACGTCGCGCGATCGACCTGAACTCAGTGGGCACCTGTTCATTTCTACGGGGTACCGCGCCGAGAACACTGTGGTCTTGGAGTTGTACCGCCTCACCTAACGCCGGAGCCATCTGGGTGAAGCACGGAGGGTTTTGCGCTCGGACGGAGTTCGTTGCTCTGGTGGAGTATCCGCGAGCGGCCGTACTCTCGGCGCTATTCATCGGGCGCCCCTGCGCTCGTCTCATGCAGTGAAGGTTGTGATTTCATGCCGATGTTCATGGACTTCCACGATGACCTCCCGTTGTCACCAGAGATGATTGGTGCCATCACGCAAGTGACTCAGGACGGAACGATTGATGAACACGGAGTTCGTCAGGTTGAGCTGTTCCACAACGCTGACGGCAAGGTCTATTGCCTACTCGAAGCGCCCGATGCTGATGCCGTGCGCGCCCATCACGACACCGTTGGCGTCTCATGCGGCGACGTGCACCAAATCAGCGGGGTGTTGTAAACGGCCCTTCGTGCGGGGGTGTGGGAACCCGCTGGTACGCGCACTCAGTAAGTGACATGCCGTCACAAAAGATTGACAGGTCGTCAATCCTAAGTTAGCGTCCTCGCAAAGCATCGGAATGGATCTGGTGCTTCGGCGAAAGCGAGTGACGAGATGAAGGCTATGGTCGTGAAGCGATCTGCTGTGGTCGCGCTGGCTGTGGGGTTGTGCGCCACGGCGGGCTTTGGCTCAGCTGCCTCGGCGAGTGTGGCTCCGGAAGGGTCAGGGGCAGCGGCGACTTCGCAGGTACGGCCATTGGGCGACATCTCCGGCAAGCCGTGGGTACCCACGACCCTGAGGTCTACCACGGTGAACGGCATCAAGGTTGGGCCCCCGGCGATGACCGGCATGGCCTCCTCGCGTACCTCGCAAAGTGCGGCGAAAAACTCCATCTACGTCTGCGCTGCGGGTGTGCCAATTCACGGTGGTGGCTATCTTCCTGCCCCCGACCACTTCACCTTGGCCAAGACCCCGTGGGTCAGCAAGGGCAACCTGATCACCATTTCCAAGATCAAGACAGTGCCCGGTGCTGTGCAGTTGCCGCATAAGTTCAAGGTCACGGTCACCAAGACGACCCGTAACTTTAAGGGCAACGGCATTCCTAATCATCCGATCGGAATTTTCCCGATTCCGCGGAACAGTGCCGCTTACTCTTACTACTCCCCTATGCCGGCACCTCCTTACGCGAATGCGGCCGAGATTCCGGTGCAGCCGTACGACCTCAACGTCACGGTGCCGCGCAATCCCAAGCCCAATGCCACGCCAACGTGTTTCAGCGAGCTCACCGAGGGCATTGCCACCCAGACAGGCGCCGCATGGCACGTTGAAGTAGCGCCCAATGCGCAACTTCAAATCTTCGACCCCAACGCTGCACTTCCGACCGATCGTTGCTTCGGTCACCCATACGCCGGCATGTATCACTACCACGGCTACTCGTGGAAGTGCTTCCCGAACCAGGGAGCAGCAGGCCGGCCATCGCCACTTTACGGCTATGCCTTGGACGGCTTCGGCATCTACGGACCGTTTAGCGAGAACGGCAAGCTCATTCACAACACTGAGCTCGATGTGTGTCACGGCCACTACGGCTGGATCAAGTGGGATGGCGTGTGGAAGTACATGTACCACTACCACCTCAACAACGAGTACCCGTACTCGCTTGGCTGCTTCCGGGGAACGCCAACAAAGTTTCAAGTCACCATGCCGATGTCGCACTGATCTCGGGCCGACGAGCCGTATCTGGAGTCGACATATCTAAGGACGATGCCTCTGCGTGGAATCGCGGTCGATACTGGGCGGCAACAATCGCTCTGTGTGCGATCCTGATTTATTCGGCTCTCTTGACTCTGCGCGATCCAACCTCTTCCGAGCGCCTTGGAAATGAAATTGGTGTGCCCAGCTTCATCGTGATCTACGCTTTGCCGATCTCAAAAATTCTCTGTGCCGCCATCATCTTGTGGCGTGGCTTTCCGAAACTGCGCTTGTTCGCCTACGCGTTCGTACTCATTTACCTCGTGCTCGATCTGACCGGGATGCTCAGGGTGCACGAGTACTTCAATGCTGCAACCGCGGTTCTCAAGTTGGTGGTTTGGGCGCTCGCATTCTGGTGGGATCGCGATCGAATCCATCAGCAGAAGTCGTCTTTGATGCAGGCAACTGTCTAATGCCCCATTTCGATTCCCTCACCAAGCGACCAGCAGGTTGACGCCTGGGTGATTGCGTGCTGACGAGAAATAATTGGAGCTGACGTGGCGAGCAATGAGGCTCAATCGTGGAATCGTGGACGCTACTGGGGAGCCACGGTTGTACTCGCTGCACTGTTGGTGATTTCTGGATTGCTGGTGCTTCGCAATGCGACATCAGCAACCCAGATCTCCAACGAGCTTCACATGCCGATCTTCCTAGGCACCTACATCCTGCCGGTGGCTCAGATCATGGCCGCCGCAATTATTCTGTGGCCGAAATTTCCCACCCTGCGAACCTTCGCCTATGCGTGGGCGCACTTCTACTTCGCCATTGAGTTGCTGCTCGTAGCAAACGCAAAGGACTGGATCCTGACCGCATTCTCGGTGGTCAAGATCGTGGTGTGGGCACTTGCATTCTGGTGGGATCGCGATCGAATCAAGCGAAAGGTAACCGATGGCCGATCTGAATCCGCTGTCCGATGAGTTCCGTAACAACCGCGAGGAGGTACTCAAGCAGTTCCGCGATAACGGCGTGATCGGCGATGTCGCATGGAATCACCTCGATGCGTGACAACGCGTCAGATCCCGAGGCTCCCTGTGGAAGACTGAGGGCATGAGCGCAGCCACGTTGCCCAAGAAGGAGCGAACTCGCAATTCGCTGCTGGTCGCCGTGCAGGAGCTTCTCCTCGATCCTGAGGTGACCGCAATTTCCGTTCCTCAAATAGTCGAACGCGCCGGGGTCGCACAGGGGACGTTTTACAACTACTTCGACTCCCTGCCCGAAGCGATCAATGCGGTGGGCGTACTGGTGCTCTTTGAACACGCTCGGGTGCTTCAGACTGTCGTCGAAGATGTCGCTGACCACACTGAGGTAGTTGCGCGCTCGGCGAAACAGACCCTGATGCTCACGTCATGCCAGCCCGGTGCCGGTCGGATGCTCTTCGAGTCGGGTGTGCCGGTCGACCTCCTGATCAGCGGTATGCGTGCACATTTGCTGCATGACCTGACAGTGGGAGTCGACGAAGGTGTCTTTTCGGTTGACGACTTGCAGGTGGCATCAACTATCTATGTAGGAACAGCCGTAGGTGCCTCAATGGATCTGTACCAGGGCCGGCTTGAGCTCGATGCCATCCCCGCCATCGTCGCCTACCTGCTTCGGTTGTTCGGCGTCAATGCGCGCAAGGCTGAGCGGCTCGCTGCTGCCCCACAGGAGTTCGCTCCGTGGCGACCATTCCCGTTGACCATGCCCGCGATGGCCTAGCCGTGGCGCATAGTTCGCTGGTCGTTGGTCAAGCGCTTGTTCGTGGTGACGCCGATTACGAGGCTGCCCGTCGAGACACGATGTGGAATGAAAACGTGCCTGATCGTTTTCCCGAACGCATCGTTCAAGCGAACTCGATTCATGATGTCGTGTCGGCGATGCGTGCCGCGAAGGCTGCCGGACAGCAGGTGGCGGTTCGATCGGGCGGGCACAGTTGGTCGGGTAATCATGTGCGCGATGGGGGATTGCTCCTCGATGTGTCGAGGCTGAACACGTTCACCATTGACGAGAAGTCGATGACGGCCGTTGCCGAGCCAGGGCTGGGTGGCAGTCAGTTCGTTGCTGAACTCATGAAGCACGACCTGTTCTTTCCGGTTGGCCACTGTCGCGGGGTGGCACTCGGTGGCTACCTGCTTCAGGGCGGTTTCGGTTTCAACGGACGCGCTCTAGGCATTGCCTGCTCGAATGTCACGGCCATCGATTACATCGATGCCGACGGAGAACTGCGACATGCCAGTGAGACCGAGAACAGTGACATGCTGTGGGCAGCGCGTGGCGCAGGGCCAGGCTTCTTCGGGGTTGTGGTGCGCTTTCACCTCAGACTGTTCCGCAAGCCGAAATTCATTGGAAATGTAGCGACGCAATACCCCATTGAGCGTCTTGAAGAACTCGTGCGCTGGATGGATCGAGTCGGCTCGCATGTGCCGCCCCAGGTGGAGTTGCAGTTCGTCATCTCGCGCAATCCGTCGTTCCCGCCCGCGGTGCGCAAGGCCACGCGCACCTCCCCGGTTCGAATTGAGCTCGCGGCCACGGTGATGGCGGCCTCGCGCGCCGAAGCCAAGGCGGCCATGTCGTTCCTGTCGAGCCGACCGAAGGGTGCGCGCATTCGCACGCCGCTGCTGCCCACGCCCATGAGCACGATGTTTTCGGCGGTGATGCAGCATTACCCCGACGCGAAATGGGAAACCGACAATCTTTGGACCAACGCAACAGCCGACGAACTGCTGCCGCACCTCATGCGCATTGCTGACACCGTGCCGCCACCGCCAGCGCACATGCTGTGGCTGAATTGGGCGCCAACGGCCGAACTGCCAGACATGGCTTTCACGGTGCAAGACCGCACCTTCCTGTCGTTCTACGGCGGCTGGTTCGACAACGCCGATGCAGAGGAAACAACGGCGTGGTCGCGCGGCAATGTCGCGGCCATGCAGTCGCTGTCGACCGGTGTGCAATATGCCGACGACCCAGGACGCCCTTCGCGCGGAGTCTCCGAGTCGGCAAAGGCGCGACTCGATGAGCTGCGCGCCCAGCACGACCCCGACGGACGCTTCCACCGATGGATCGGAGAATCATGAGGGCGCCTGCTCCCAAGCCCGTTGCTGGACGGCGATTGGGCTGGTCTGAGAACGAGCTCGCGTCGTTGCCGTACGCCCGGTTCTGGAATCCGGTGATGGCGGACATCTCGGCTGACGCGTACCGAGCCGTCGCCAACAGTCCGATGGCCGAAGAACTATTTCCGCCGATGGCCGAAGCCATTGGTTCGATCGTCGAGGCCGAGGTGCAAAGCGGCTTTACGGTTGCTTCGTCGGGTGAGGTGCGGCTCAACCTCGTCACCGAGATGCCCGATGTCACACCCGCCATGATCGATTGGTGGTTCGGTTGGCACAGCGATAGCCCCGAGCGCTACAAGTTGTGGCATCCGCAGGCACATGTGCATGCGGAGTGGGCGGCGGAACCGCGGGCAGAAACCACGGGCCGCTCTCGTTACGTTGGTTCAACATCGCAGGTTGACGAGTATCTCGGCAGCGCGTTGTTTCGCGGGGCCATTCAATTCCGTCGTCCGGAGGAGCTGGGACTCGTCGATTCGGCGGTGGCGGCAGGAGTTGAGGCGACCGCTGTGTGCGCGCGGGTGGGTCTAGTCGACGTGCCGATTGATATGGGCTACCTCGCCCATCATGTGGCGGCGGTGCCTGGCGGCAGTGTGATGCGATCGCGTTTTTGGGTGGGTGGCGAGCACCTGGCGGCGCGTAGCACGTCGATTCGTGCGGCCATTCCGGTGGCCAAGCGGTTGATTGGGTTGAACGAACTCGATGCCCGATCATTGCTGGTGCACTGTTCACAGGAAATGACGCACCTCGCGTCGTTCCTGCCAGCCCTGTACGAACAGGAGTCATGACATGGCCATCGACCCCCGCGGCACCGACCTCAAGCGGCTGATGGCCGAGGATGACGGCGGACCGCTTGTGATGCTCAACCTGCTGCGTTTTGCCGAAGGTAATCGTGATGCCTACAACGAATACGTGCGACTGTTCGGTGAGACCTTCTTGGAAAGGTACGGAGCGGAACTCATCTACTTCGGCGACGGATCAACCGTGCTCGCGGCTGAGCCGGGGCAGGAATGGGATGCCGTCGTACTGGTGCGCTACCCCGATCGGGAGGCGTTTAGTCGCATGGTGGCCGACCCCGAGTATCACGAGATTTCGCATCTGCGTACCGGCGCTCTGACGGAAGCTGTGCTGCAAGCGACCGTGCCTCGCGACTTGGGTTAAGGGAAATCGCGCTGTGAGCTCACACGGGCTGAGGCGACAGGTCGGCCGGAAGTGACACCTCGAGCAACGTCGCGTCTGAGGACACGTCACTGAGCGAGTACGCAACGTCTGCTGGAATGACGAATGAGTCGCCCGCTTCAATCGACTGTGCCTCGCGACCATCGATCTCGAGCACAGCCGTTCCATCGAGCAGGAACGTGAACAGAAACTCGTTGTCAATGATCGATCGGGGCCAGTGGGTTCCGCCATCGGCCCGAATAACGCGTGCGCCCGCGAGGCCGTGCGTCGCGTGGCCCATGCCGAGGTCTTGGAAGGTGAATCCGTCGTAGCGGAAGGGCAGCCACGGCGACGTCGCCGCTTGGTGGCGCACGAATAACTGGCCGCCGTACTCGCGCTTGGGAAGTTCACGGCCGGTGGGCAACGTGATGGTGTGCTCGGCAATGGTGTCGTGTTCGGCGGGGCAGCCGACCTCAATCACCTGCATTCCCGGTGATGCCTCAAGTACGCGGTGACGAATCGTCGGCGGTTGCAGCACGCAGTCGCCTGCTTGCATCACGAACGACTCGCCCTGGTCTTCGTAGATCACGCGCACCCAGCCGCGGTACACGAAAATCATTTGGAAGCGCACCTTGTGATAGTGCACGTAGTCAGGAACAAGCCCGCCGTCGGCGATGAGAATGTTCGATGCGATGAATCGGCCGCCTTGTCGATCGGGCACGAGATCGCGGTACTGCATACCGGCGCGCCCGACACCGAACTGCGCGTTGCCCCGCAGCGTGCTCACGACGACCGATTGCTGCAGCGCAGGAATCTCTATCGGCGGGTCGGACGGGACTAGTTCGATACGCGTGCCGTTCGGCGCGACGAGTTCGTCATCGCCGAAAACCTGCGGGTCATCGCAGACGAGTTGAAGCACCCCGGGGTCGACGGCACCGTCGACCTTCTGCAGCCGCACCTGTGCTCCGTGCCCCCACATCACGACGGTGGTGGGGGAGTCAGCTGGTGAGATGAGTTCGATGCGAAAGCCGAGCCTCTCGCGGAAGTAGGCGAGTGTCTCGCTGAGGTCGGTGCAGGGAATCACGGTGATGACACCGCGGATCGCGTCTGTGGGCAGTGGTGCTGTCATGGCGACAGAGTACGTGCCTCAGGTCGCGAGCACCTCAAGAATCCGGTCGGCCACGGCACGCATTCCATCAGCGGTGGGGTGAAAGGGGCACATCAGCGTGCGGAGGTGCAGTCCGTACACCCACGGGTCCGCTGAACCCAGCCCGTGATCGTGGGGGAGTGATGAGGCTGCGACGAGATCTGCACCAGTTCGTGCGCTTGCATCGGCGAAGGCCGTTGACAGGTCGCGGGCGACGCCTTGGAAGTGTTCAATGTCGGCGGCGCTGAGTGGGGTTCGGGCGTTAGTGACCGTGGCCTGGCTCACTACCGGAAAGTAGTCGACGAGAACCACGCGTGCAGTGGTGGCTCGCTGTCGTACAGCGTCAACGATGCGTTCGAGTCCGTTGGTTGCCGCGGCAAGTTGCTGTGGCGTGACCGGCTGCAACGGCTTCTTCTCACGCATGCGCCTACCCAGCGCTTCAGTGAGCCGGTGGCGCTCTAGATGGTGAGCGGTGGCGGTGCTGATCATCGAGGGCAGATAGCCGAGGTCGTTTCCGGCGGCAGTCACCGTGACCAGGTCGGTGTCCGGATGCACGGAGAGGATTTGCGGTGCGAATGTGGTACCCAGCATGCGCTGTGAGGTGTCGAGAATCGTCGATGTCGTCGCCCCCGACACGGTGGCGTCAATGAGGCGTGCGCCAAGATGCGCGGCGACGAGGTGCGCGTAGTTGCGTTCTGAACGCAGTGCCGAGCGATTCGCTACCGGCGTGATGCCCGGCCCCGCGGCAAACGAACTACCGAGCGCCACCATCTGCGTGTAGGTCACGAAGATTCCTCCAGCCAAGAAACGATGATGCAAATCCGCATGTTAAGATGCAACTATGCCTAAGACTGTGCAGGTTCGCGATCTTGATGATGCCACGTATCTGGCTCTCAGTAGACGCGCTGCCGAGGCGGGAAGCAGCGTTCCCGAGTTTCTGCGCGGCGAGATTGAGCGCATCGCCACGCGCCCGAGCATCGCCGCATGGCTTGCTCGCACTGAACGTCGGTCCTCGCAGGTTCGGGGCTCTGACGTGGTTGAGTCACTCGATGAAACGCGTGGGGCCTGGCCCAAGCGATGATCGTCGTCGATGCATCGGCACTGTATGAAGTGCTGACAGCCGGTCGAGTCGCACCAGCGGTGAGAGGTCGGCTTCACGTGGAGCCTGACCAGTGTGCCCCTGCGTTCGTTGATGCAGAAGTGATGAGCGTCCTGCGCCGTGATGTGTTGCGTGGCGTGCTTGATGACACCGCAGGTGCGCTTGCGGTGGAAGACTTGCGCGACTGGCCCGGCGATCGCATACCTCATCAGCCATTTCTCAATCGAGTATGGGAGCTGCGGTCTCGGGTGCGCAGTTGGGATGCCTTCTACGTGGCCCTCGCCGAGGCAATGGAATGTCCCTTACTCACGCTCGATCGTCGCCTTGCCCGTGTCCGCGGGCTGGAGTGCTCAATTGAGGTACTTCAGTAGAAGCAACGCCCCGCGCGGGTTCCGTCGGGTGCCGGTAGATTGCAGCACATGTCATTTGCGATTGCGCCTGAACTGGTCGAGCCCGTCGTTCGGGGCCTAGTTTCCGGAATTGATGTGGGCGACGGTCCCACCGACGAGCAGCTCGCCGTGTTGGCGGCCGTCGTCGGTCCAGTGTGGGGACGCGGCGACATTGATCTGCGCGCTGTCGGCGGCCTCGGGCCTGACGAGTTGGCAGCCGCAGTCACCGACCCGGTCGCGCGACGCCGCTTCTACGAAGTGCTCGTCACGCTCGAGATGTGTCGTCATCCGCTCGACGACGCTCAGGTCACGCGTGTCGAGCAGTACGCAGCGGCACTGGGTCTGACACCTCGCGAGTTGCAGATCTTCCGTGACTTGGTCGACGTGGGAGCCAAGCGCGCGGCCGCAGACTTCAGTCGCTTCTTCGACGACATGATCGTGGGGAGGTCAGAACCGCGTTACCGCGATCAGCGCATTCAGGCGGAGACGCCCGAACCCGAGATTGTGCAGGCACTGGAGGCGTTCAGCGATCTCCCCGACGGCAGCGTGGGCCGTGCGTTCCTCGACTTCTACGAGCGCAACAACCTCGACATGCCGGGCCTTCTGCCGTCGACCGTCAATCACTTGTATGTCGCACATGACTTCATTCACGTGATCTCCGGAATCGAACCCACCGGCCCCGGCGAGATCGCCCTCGGTGGATTCCAGATGGCGATGGACGACAACCCCGTCAACACCTTCGCATTCCTCGCGCCAATCATTGTGCACGAAACAGGCATTAGCGGTGTCGATGCCATCGTGGTGAGCGACGGCACGCTCGCGCGGCCAGGTGCCATTGACCTGCTCGGAGAATCGTTTGCACGTGGCTCGAGTACCACCGGTGACTTCTCGTTTATCGATCACTTTGCGATCGCGGACAAGCCGCTCGAGCAAGTGCGTGAGCAGTACGGTGTGCGCCCGCCGGTGACGTCGCTGGAAGGCTGGCACCACTGGTAGAGCGCGCTAGCGACCTTGTCGGAAGCGCAAGCTCACGTACGACCCCACCCCGGCGGCATTACGCGCGCGCACCTTCACCGTGTAGTAACGACCGCGAGTGAATCCCGTGAGCGTCACCTTGAGTTTGGGTGTACCCGATGTGGTGCCGAATGACTTCCAGTTACGGGCGACCGTGCATGCCGTGCGGCAGTATTCGTAACGAGTAATGCGAGAGCCGCCGTTCGTTGTTGGCACACGTTTGACCGTGATGGTCGCCTTGTGAGCTGCAGGGAACGTGGCACCCAATGTGCGCACTTTGCTCGGCACCGTGCGCGGTGTGGAACTGACCGGAATTGCGACGGCCATTCCTGCCTTGTTTTCGGCGACCACTGTGAAGGTGTAGCGCCGACCGTTGGTCAGGCCCGTGATCGTGATGGCGGTGGAATGTGTGGTGCGCTCGGTGACGTACGGAGCACTGATGCGGTAGGTGCTGGGGTTTCCACCCACACCGTCGGGAGCCCAACTCAACGTCACCCGATTATTGCCAGCAACGGCACGCACGTTCAACGGAATCCCAGGTAGCCCGATGGATTGCACGACCGTGGGTACGAGTGAATGTGCGATGGTGGCATCGCCGAGTTGCCCGTACTGGTTGTCGCCCCAGCACACTGGTGCCCCGGAATCGCGAGTCGCGCACGAGTACGAGTCACCGGCGGAAATGGAGGCAACTCCGGTCAGGTTTGCCACCGCGACGGCCGTGGGGTGGGGTGAGGTGTCTCCGTAGCCGAGTTGGCCGTGGGTGTTCTCGCCCCAGCACACTGCCGACGTGCTTCCGGAGACGTTGAGAATCCCGCACGAGTGGGTACTTCCGACTGACAAGGTGCCCACGCTGTTGGGCAAGGTGTCCTGCAACACGCCATTTCCGGGAGTTACGGGGGAGACGCCAAGCCAGTTCTGGTCATTGGCACCCCAGCAGCGAACTGCCGACGTTGTGGTGCGAGCGCAGGAGAAGTGGCCACCGTACTCGACCGAACTGGGAGTGAAATCGGGCATCGATCCGGGATTGGTGACCAGCGCAGGAGTGCTGGTGGTCGCTGAGGTGAGCCCGTTGCCAACTTGACCGTCGGTGTTCTGGCCCCAGCACTTGGAGGTGTTGTCGCTGAGCGCGGCGCATGTACCGCTGTAACCGGCGCCCAGTGACGAGGCATTCGCGATACCGGTCACGAGGGTAGGAACGTCGCGCGAGGTGGTACTGGAGTCACCGAGCTGGCCCACGTAGTTGGCACCCCAGCATGTGATGGTGCTGTTCGACAGCAGTGCGCACACGTGCGAGAAGCCTGCCTCAATCTGCGTGGCCGTCGTGATTCCCGCAACCTCGGTGGGCTCGGTGATGACATCAGTCAGACCTGAGCCGTTGCCCTGTTCGCCGTTGTAGTCGGCGCCCCAGCAGCGGACATGGGAGTTGATCATGAGGGCACAGGTGAAGCTGGAACCCGAGGTGATGCCGACGACGCCGGTGAGTGGAGTGCGTCCACCAACTCCATCAGAAATGGTGACCACCTGTGGTTTGGTGACGTAGGCGGGGTAGTCGGTGGTGCCATCACCGATGTGGCCGGTGCTGCCGACTTGTCCTGCGGTGTTGAGCCCCCAGCAGGCCGCGGTCCAGGTGGCAGGATCCAGTGACTCACGTGTCACCGCGCAGGTGTGTTCCCAACCGGTACTGACCTGTACTGCTGTGCCGGAGAGCCCGACAATTTCGGTGGCGACGAGCGCGTCTCCTGTGGTGCCGTTGCCCAGTTGGTTGAGGTTGTTGAACCCCCAGCACTGCACTGTTCCAGCTGTCTGCAGGGCGCACACAAAGTGAGTGCCAACGCTCACCTCGCGAGCATCGGCGATTCCGGGAATCGCACCGGAAGTAGCGCGTCCGTAGTTGGGTGTGGTGCCCAGTTCGCCGTGCCAGTTTGAGCCCCAACACTCCACGGTTCCGTTGGCTTTCGTGACGCATCCCGTGGGGCCAGGCGCCAGTTTCTTCACTCCGGTGCCGGCGGCATAGATTTCGTGGGGGACGGTTTCCATCGCGTCGACTCCGGTGCCGGCATTGATGCCCCAACACTTCACCAGACCGTCATTCTGTCGCGCGCATGTGCTGTACAACCCAGCGGACAACTCGGTGATGTCAGACACGAGGGGCACGACGAGCGCTCCCGCGGTACTTGCGGTCGTGCCGTCGCCGAGTTCGCCTTCGACATTGCGACCCCAGCATCGAATGCTGGCATCGCCGAGTCGCGCGCATGCGTGGAAGCCGCCGGCCGCCACAGTGGTCACGCCCGAAAGGCCGACGATGTCAGTAGTGGCACGGTTGTCGATGGTGCCCGAAGGCGAGAGCCCTAACTGGCCGGCCACGTTGCTACCCCAGCAGCGCACGTGCCCATTGGTGACGATGGCGCACGCGAAGTCATTTCCAACGGAAATATCAGTAGCACCGGTGAGCGATTCAACGGCGAGGGGCGAGGCGGAGTAGATGGCAGATCCGGTGGAGGCTCCAAGTTCACCTGTGGAGTTCCCGCCCCAACACACGACCGTCGCGTCGACAAGTAGTGCGCAGCTGGTGTTGCCGCCTGCCGCGATTTTTGTGGCCAATGATGGCAGCGCCACATCGACGGGGTAGGCCGTTGCAGTCGTGGTGCCGTCGCCGAGTTGCCCTTGAGCGTTGTCGCCCCAGCACCGCACACCGCCTGTCTCGAGAAGTACGCAGGTGTGTGCTAGACCGGAGGAAATTTGCGCTGCGCGGTTACCGCCGAGTGCGGTAGCGGGAGTGACGCCGATGGTGACAGCGACGAGTAGGGAGCCCAGAAGCCCCAGAACGCACGCGACGGCAGTCGACGTGCGAGTCGTTCGAGCAGCAGGTGCTGAAGTCATGGTCATCCCTTCGATTTGCCACCATCATCGGTCAGAGATTGGCAATACTCCAGAGTCGAGTGACGCAAATTTCGGGGGACTGTTAGCGAGGTGACATCCGTCGGCGGTTAGTGTCGATGGATGACCGCATCACTTCCACCGTGCCCGGGATGTTCCAGCGTCTATACGTATGAAATGGGACCGCTGCTGGTGTGCCCCGAATGCGCACATGAGTGGGCATCGAGTGGTGAGGCAGTTTCACCCGAGAGTGTTGTTCGTGATTCCGTGGGCAATGTGCTCACTAACGGCGACACTGTCACGGTCGTCAAGGACCTCAAAGTCAAAGGAAGCGCGACGTCGATCAAGGTCGGAACGAAGGTGCGCAACATCCGACTTATCGACGATCCGGTCGATGGTCATGACATCGACTGCAAGGTCGATGGCTTCGGTGCCATGCAGTTGAAGTCAAGCGTGGTCAAGAAGGCCTAGGCGCGTGCACTCTTACGCGCTGCGATGGCAAGCCCGGCAAATGCCGCGCTCATCGCGACCGATGTGGCGGTCGCAACAATTGCCGAACCGTCGCGGCCTTGGCGAGTGACGAGCGGTACGGGGCCGCATACGCATCAAGCGCCGAGGGTGCCGCCTCCGATGCGGAGACCTGCATCTCAGATCTCCTGTCGCGCGGCGAGCTGGGCGAACAGCCCTCCCGCGGCGAGGAGTTCATCAGGTGTGCCCGACTCTGCGATCGCCCCGCCA
>CAIYMF010000102.1 GCA_903927265.1 uncultured bacterium
GGGTGTACGCGGCGAAGTAGTCGTCGGGCAGGCCGAGGGCGCGAGCACACAGCGCGAGGAGCGCATCGGCGAGCTCCCGCATCTTGCTGAGGTACTCCCCAACGAGCGGCTCGAAGTCGGGCAACTCCGCAGGCCACACATTCGCACCGAAAAACTCTGCGAAGGGATGCTCCGCAGCGATCACGGATCCTGCCTCCGAGCCCACGACGTACGACTCCTTGAGGTCCGGCGGCGTTTCGGTCCCTTCTGAGTAGCCATTGGCCTCAGCGCCGATGGCCAGCCAGCCGCGTCCCGCCACCTGTGTCCGGTAGCGCTCCTTGGCTTCAGAGGGCAGTGCGAAGAAGTCGCTGCCTGTGGCGCGCACGCGCTCAACAAGTTCGGCTGGCACACCGTGGCCCACAAGTACGAGAAAGCCCACACGGCTGAGATCTCGATCGATCTCGGCGGCCAACGCATCACGCGCCGCTTCGTCGCCCGTGAACCACGGCGAGAGATCAATCAGTGGGATACCGGAATCATTGCCAGCCATCAGACCTCCACTCAACGCCCCCGATGGAGCGAAAGCGTAGCGTGGGGTCCGTGAATGACGCAGGGTTATGCGCCGTCGTACTCGCCGCGGGCTATGGCACGCGGCTTCGACCGCTCACCGAGATTCGACCCAAATCGTTGTGCCCCATCAACAATGTTCCACTGCTCGATCTGGCCCTCGACTCGGTGCGGCCATTCGCGACCGACATCGCTGTCAACGTTCACTACCTCGCCGAACAAGTGATCGCTCACCTTGACGGAGTGGCCGTCACCATCTCCGACGAGCGAGCGCGCATTCTCGGCAGTGCGGGGGCTCTCGGCGCCCTGCGCGAGTGGATCGATGGCCGCGCGGTTCTCGTGCGCAACAGCGACGCCTACCTCACCGCCGGGCTCGACGAGCTGGTTAACGGTTGGGATGGTGAGCGACCACGACTCTTGGGACGTCAACTCGAAAGCGCGAGCGACTTCGGCAACGTGCAGTACATCGGCGCGTGCTTACTGCCTGCCGATTCGGCACTGACGCTTGCCGCAGAGCCGGCCAGTCTTTACGACCTCATCTGGAAGCCGGCGTGGGATGACGGGTCACTCGAGTTGGTGATGACATCGGGCGAATTCGTCGATTGCGGAACTCCACGCGACTACCTCGCGGCCAACATGCTGGCGAGCGACGGCAACAATGTGATCGGTGCGGGCTCTGTTGTTGGGGGCTCACTTACACAGGTCGTTGTGTGGCCCCGTGGAATAGTCGCCACCAACGAAACTCTCAGCAATTGCATTCGAGTAGGCCGAGATCTCACCGTTGACGCGCATTGAACAACGCGCTACTTGAAGATGCCTTCACGTTCGGCCCACAGCGCAGCTTGCGTGCGGTCTTGAACTCCCAACCTCGCGAAGATGCGCGTCAGGTGTGCCTTCACGGTCTTCTCAGAAATGCCGAGCCTGCGAGCAATTTCCTTATTGAGACGACCTTCTGTCACCAACCGCAACACCTCAAGCTCACGCTCTGACAGCGGCGATTGTTCTGCCGGCCTGCGATCACTGCGTTCAGCAAGTACCAACGCACCAATGCGCGCGTCAATCGGAGATCCACCAACGGCTGCCGCCCTGACTCCGGCGATGATGTCGGTCGGCTCGGCGTCTTTGAGGAGATACCCACAGGCGCCCGCATCGAGTGCCTGAGCGACTCGGGCTCGATCACCGAACGAGGTCAAAATGACCACTCGAGCCGACGGATCGTCACGAGTGATGCGCGCCGTTGCTTCGACGCCGTCTACTCCAGGCATTGACAAATCCATCAGGACCACGTGCGGCGAATGGGTCGTGTACGAGGCAACAGCTGCCTCGCCGTCGCCCACACTGTCAACAACGCGAATACCGCCGGCACCGTCAAGCAACGCTTGTAGCCCCGAACGAATCACGTGATGGTCATCGACAAGCAGCACGGTGACATCGTCGACGGTCATCGCGCAACCTCCAAGGTCAGCACCACGCCCGACAGCGTGCCGTCGTCGACAGTCAGCGAACCGCCGTCACGTGCCGCGAGGTCGGCCAGAAGCCTCAAGCCTGCATGGCCCGAAGCAGGGGCTCGCCAATCTCCACCAGCGAGCCCCCGCCCATCGTCGGCCACAGTCAGTGTCACCGTGCGCTCGCTTTCGACTAAGGCAATGTCAACTCGCGTGGCCTGCGAATGTGTCACGACATTGCGCAGCGCCTCCTGCGCGGCTCGGTAGATCAGTGCCTCAGTCTCTTCGGGAAGTCTGGTGTCGGGATCGGCAGCGAGCGTCGCCGTGAGCCCTCTGCTTCGCGGTCCGGCGAGTAAACCATCGAGGGCCGCCGCAAGTCCGGCGTCGCGAAGGTTAGGCGGGTAGATCTCAATGAGGAGAGACCTCAGAGCACTGACCGCAGTGCGCGTGTGGGTCGCTGCTTCGTCAACGGATTCGGCCGCTCCCGAACCTTCCGCGCGCAACCGGCCGGCCGTCGCCACCAACGCATAGGAAACTCCGGTGAGGTCTTGAACGACGCCGTCATGTAGGTCACTGGCGATGCGATGCCGCTCTGCTTCTGATGCATCGACGGCCGACTGCAGAAGTTCCTGCTTTTCGGCCTCATCGCGCTTGGCTCGGTTCACTAGCCACCAGGCAAGCGGAAGTTCAAGCAAGGCAAGTAGTAGCAAGCCACCGATGATGATCGGCGCGAAACGGGTCCAGATACGACGCGACGCGTCAGTCAGCGCGTCGCCTCGGTAATAGACCTCAAAAAGAAGCCGCGTGCGGTCTTCCGTGGCAACGGGGAGGTACACCTCGAGCATGCGTCCGACTTCTTGCTCGTATTGATTCTCGGGTTTAGTCAGATCGCTCGGCTCAGCCTCAATTCCTCCGTACTGCAACACTTGCTGTTCTTCGGCTCCCAGCGGATAAGCGGTTCCGATGAGGCGCTGCTCGTCGGAGTAGAGAATCGTGCCGTCACCGCGCCAAATCTTTACTCGGGCAATGTCGGGGCGCAAGACAGAGGAGCGCACCACTGCGTCGATCGCGGCGATTGCAGCGGGATCTCCCGTGAGCAATCCATTCGGAATCTCTGCCATCGTGGTCGCCGCGAGGACCTGCGTCGTTGAGCGCGCGTCAGACACCGCTTCCTGAGTTCCCACCTGCTGGCTCGCCCACAACGACAGCGCAATGACCACGAGTATTGCTGCAAGCGCCGCCACCGCATAGATGGCCAGCAGGCGGCCGCGGCGGATTCCGGGGGAACTCATTGGCACAGCCTAAGGTCGCTCGCCCGCTAGCGTTGACCCCATGACACAACCCTTTTCACTCGCCGGTCGCCGAGCACTCCTCACGGGCGCCGGATCGGCCGACGGAATTGGCTTCGCATCTGCTCGACTCCTCGCCCGAATGGGAGCCCGCGTCGTCATTAGTTCGACCACCGACCGCATCCACACGCGTGTCTCGGAACTCCGGGCGGCTTCACTCGACGCCCATGGGCTCATCGCCGATCTCACCGATCGCGAGGCAGTGGCGGCGTTGGTCACGGCGGCCACCGAGCATCTTGGGGGCATCGACATCCTCGTCAACAACGCCGGCATGGCGCAGACCTCCGTGTCGATCGACAGCGGCACACTCACAGAGCAATCGCCGGATGACTGGGAACACCAACTGCAGATCACGTTGCTCACGGCTGTGAACTTGACTCGCGCCTGCATTCCGGTGATGCGCGCCCAGGGCGGCGGCCGCATTGTGATGGTCTCAAGCGTTACCGGACCGTTGGTTTCAGCCTCCGGTAGCAGCGCCTACTCAGCGGCCAAGGGTGCCATGGACGGGCTCATGCGCGCCGTGGCCATTGAGGAGGGACCCCATGCGATCACCTGCAACTCGGTGGCACCGGGGTGGATTCACACCGCATCCTCGGACGAGGACGAGTTGGTGGCCGGCCTCCATACCCCCACTGGTCGGCCCGGAACACCTGATGAAGTGGCCGCGGTGGTGGGATTTCTCGCAAGCAATGAAGCCTCCTACGTGACCGGTCAGCCCTTCGTCGTCGATGGTGGCAACATCATTCAAGAAATCAAGGGCAGCTAGGTGGGTGCCCGATACGGCAAACCCCTGCCCCGTGCACAATGTCTGCATGGCCGTGACACTGACGCACCGCGACTCCGTTTCAATCCTTGACCTCGGCGACGACGAGAACCGATGGTCTCCCGAGTGGCTCGAAACCGTTGGAGCCCTCCTCGATGAGATTGCGAGTGGCAAGCCGACCGCATTGGTCACCACCGCGACCGGAAAGTTTTTTACCAACGGTCTCGACCTCGAGTGGTTGACAGCCAACAGCGACAAGTGGGAGTGGTACGTCGAGCGTGTACACGGACTATTGGCGCGCATGCTCACCCTGCCCGTTCCGACCATTGCAGCAATGAACGGCCACGCGTTCGGTGCCGGCGCCATGCTGGCCATGGCCCACGACTTTCGGGTGATGCGCTCCGACCGCGGCTACCTCTGCTTCCCCGAAGTCGACATTCGCATTCCGTTCACGCCAGGAATGGCCGCACTCATTCAGTCGAAGGTGAGTCAGCAAACGGCCGTCGCTTCAATGACAACGGGCAGGCGCTACGGAGGCGAAGAGGCGTTGGCCGTTGGACTTGTTGATTTCTCTTCCGATGAAGCCGGGCTCCTCGACACTGCCGTCGACACCGTGTCGCCACTGGTTGGCAAGGATGTCGAAACCCTGTCGAAGATCAAGGAAACAATGTTCGCCACGGCGGCCGCCGCGCTTCGTTCATCTGCGAAGTAGTTGTCAGTCGGCGCTGAAGGCCGCCACCATACGGTCGATCGCGACAGGCCCACCTTCAAGAAGGAACAGCGACGGCTCGACGAGTTCGACTTCGAGTACGCAGTAGCCACCCGAATCGTCACGCACTACGTCGATGCGACCGTAGAGCGGAATTCCGAAGCGCGCTGTCGCCTCCGCTATCGCCGCGGCGCCCACCTCAATCTGGGCGGCGGAGGCAGCATGGGGGGTGTTGGTTTCCTTGGCGTAGATTCCGCCAATTGACGTGGCCGCTGGAAGCGACACCCGCTTACTGGCCGAATGGCTGAACTCGCCGTTGAAGAACAACAACGGCCATTCGCCATCGACGGCAACTGATTCGAGCATCGGTTGCACCAACATCGACGCACCACGCGCGTGCAGACGCGCAATATGAGCGGCTGCTAGTTCCGTTTCGTGTGCGTGGTACGACGCTGCATCACGGCTACCTGCGCCGATCGCGGGTTTCACGACGAATGGACCGTCGGGAAAACGCGGCTCCGCACCCACTTCCACGACCACCGTGGGAGTGATCGGAACACCAACCCGCTCGAGGTCGAGGAGGTAATGCTTGTCCATACTCCAGCGCATGAGATCGGGTGGATTGCGCAGGTCGGTCACCGCGTCGACGTGATCGACCCAGGCCAGGAATTCATCGATGCGTTCGGGGTAATCCCACGTCGAACGCGGCAACACCCGATCGAAGGAGGCCCAGTCAACCGAGGGGTCATCCCAATCGACCACGAAGACATCAACACCGGCAGCATGCAAGGCCGGCGGCCCGAAAGGTTCGTCGGGGTCATGCCCGCGCACGCTCTTCGCGGTCACCCAAGCCAAGCGAGTAATCATTGGATGATCTTAAGCGCCGCACTGACGTGCACGTCTCGTCACTTGCACACATCTTCAAGTGCAGTAGAGTCGAGGTACTCGACGGGGGTCGATCGCGCGGCAGGAGAACGGCGATGGCTACTCCGCTCTATCAAGCAAAAGCGGAGTTCTTCCGCACCCTGGGTCATCCGGTGCGCATTCGAGTTCTTGAGCTACTGTCCGAAAGAGATCACGCCGTACACGAGTTACTCGCTGCGATCGCGGTGGAGCCCAGCAACCTCTCGCAGCAACTCGCGGTCTTAAGGCGCGCGGGTCTGGTTCGACAGAGTCGCGAGGGCGGTCAGGTCGTCTACTCGGTCAGCGTTCCTGAAGTACGCGAACTGCTCGTTGTTGCTCGACGCATTCTCGTGGGAGTACTCGACGAACAAAGTGCGTTGAAGCAGGAACTGACACCCGGGTCTGCCGCGTGAGCGTACTGCGACTGCTGCAACTCATGCGTCGCACCGGTCGCGTTGCCGAGGCAGCCCCGGACCTTCCCGAGCAATGGGACGGCGTACCCGCGGCACTTTCTGGAAGCGTTCAGATTCGCCATGTCGACGCCGGCTCATGCAACGGCTGCGAGATTGAGATTGGCGCGGTCTTTGGTCCGGTCTACGACGCCGAGCGTTACGGTGCCCGACTTGTAGCCTCACCACGCCACGCCGATGTGTTGCTGGTGACGGGTGTAGTAACTCGCAACATGACCGAAGCGCTGGTGCGCACTGTCGAAGCCACACCTCGTCCGCGATTGGTGATCGCTGTTGGCGACTGTGCACGCAACTGCGGTGTCTTTACTGATGGCCACGCCGTCGTGGGTTCGGTGAGTGATGTAGTCGACGTTGACCTTGAGGTGGCCGGCTGCCCACCTGAGCCAGACCACATCATTGCGGCACTGCGTTCGGTAACTGGCCGATGAATCCGCTCGAAGGGGCACTGACCGCCGAGTTGCTCATCGCGGCACTGGCATGCATCGTGGCGGCGCTTTCACCCGCTTCGATGCGTCGCTACCTCGCGGGAGTAGCAACGCTCGCGATGGCAGCGAGCGGAATCGTCGCAGGAGGATTCGCACTGTCGGGTCACACTGGCACGCTTTCGGCACCCACCGCACTACCGGCGGTCGACCTGACGCTCGCACCCGACCGACTCGGCGGAGTATTCATCGTCATTGCCTCCGCCGTCACCTTGCTCGCGGCCCTGTACGCCATTGGTTACGTGCACGGCTCGGCCGACTCGCGCAGCGCCTGGCTCGCGTTCATCATTTTCACTCTTGGCCTTCAAATGGTGCCTGCAGCCGGCGACGTCATCACCTTCCTTCTCGCCTGGGAACTCATGGCGCTGGGGTCGGGTGTGCTCGTGCTGACCGACCATCGCACTCGCCCCCAGGCACGCTCGGCAGCGCTCTGGTACGCCGTGATGACTCAGCTGAGTTTTCTACTACTCCTCGCCGGATTCGCAGTGCTCGCAACGGCAACAGGCTCGACCACCTTCGATGCACTTGTGACCGTGTCACCTACATCAACGACCGGTGCACTCGCATTCATCTTGCTCACTCTCGGCTTCGCCACGAAGGCCGGACTTGTTCCACTGCACATCTGGCTGCCGCGCGCGCATCCCGAGGCTCCGAGTCACGCCTCGGCGGTGATGAGTGCGGCCATGGTGAAGATGGGCGTATACGGAACGCTGCTTGTAGTCCTGCGCTTTATGCCGGGAGGCCCTGCATGGTGGGGCATCGTCTTACTCGTACTTGGCGGAATTTCAGCTGTCTACGGAATCCTTCAGGCCTCCGTCACCAGTGATGTGAAGCGACTGCTCGCCTATTCAACGACAGAGAACATCGGCCTGATCTTCCTCGCGATCGGGGCATCGGTTCTACTAGCCGCGTACGGCATCACGGCCGCAAGCCAGGCGGCCCTGCTTGCCGCACTTCTTCTCGCAATCTCCCACGCCGCGTTCAAGTGCTCACTCTTCCTTGGCGCCGGGGCGATCGTGCACGCCACCGGCGAGCGCAATCTCGATCGCCTCGGCGGCCTGGGCGTACGCATGCCGTGGACCGCCGCCGCATTCGGTGTGGCCGCACTCGGAGCCGCTGCGCTACCTGTGACGTCAGGCTTCGTCGCTGAGTGGACACTGTTCCAATCGTTCATCCACGGCGCTACTCGCGACGCAATCCCCCTCGCGGTTGCGTTGCCCGTTGCTGTTGCCGTTGTCGCTCTCACTGCCGGTCTAGCCCTCGTGACGTTCGTCAAACTCTACGGAATCGGTTTCCTCGCACGTCCACGCTCGACTGGCGCTGACGATGCTCATGAGGTGTCGCATCCGATGCGCTGGGCCGCACTGATCGGTGCCGCCGCCGTAATCGCGCTCGGAGTCTTTCCGGGACCTATCGCACAGGTTCTCGCAAGCGCAGTCGGCATTGGCGACGTCGCCACCATTGGTTTCGGCGGGCTGAGTCTGCCATCCCTCGGAGTACTGCTCGATCCGATGGCGTTGGCGATCACGGCGTTGGTATGCGCACTGCCCGTTGTTGTTGTCAGCGCACTGTCGGCACGACGCCATCCGCGGCGCGCCACTGAACTTCCCTGGGGCTGCGGCGGGGTTCGCGTGAGTCCGCGTATGCAGTACACCGCGACGTCATACGCCGAACCGCTGATGCGGGTTTTCGATGACACCTTGCGACCCGAACAAGACGTCGTCGTCACTCATGCCACTGAATCGCGCTACCTCGTCGCACAGGTGCGATACAGGCAGAAGCTTTCCGATGTCATCGAGGTGCGCGGCTACCGACCGCTCCTCGCGTTCGCTGACCGCCTCGGTGTGGTGAGTCGACGCCTGCAGAACGGCAGCCTGCACCGCTACCTCACCTACTCATTTGTCGCGCTCATCGTGGTGTTAGTGGTGGTGTCGCTATGAACTGGACCGCCACTGCCGTGGCCCTTTTCCAAGTACTCGTGGCAACGCTCGTTGCGCCCCTGGTGATTGGCATCACCCGCCAAACGCGAGCTCGTCTTGAAGGTCGCGCGGGCGCTGGCATTCTGCAGCCTTGGCGTGACCTGCTCAAATTGCTGCGCAAAGAGACGCTGCAGGCCAATGGTGTGAGTTGGATTAGCTCGGTCGGGCCCATCATTGTGATGGCGTCCAGTCTCTTGGTGGCGGCGCTGCTTCCTCTGATCAGCACGATCACGTTGCCCTTGGTTCCCGACGACCTCTTCGTCGTCGTTTCGGTGCTCTTGATCGGCACGGTGGCAGTGGCCCTCATCGGGCTCGACGCCGGCTCGGCGTTCGGCGGCATGGGTTCCAGTCGCCACATGATGATTGCCGCACTCGTTGAACCTACTGTGCTCGTTGCGGTCTACGCGCTCTCGATTCCTGCCGGTTCGTCGCTGCTGTCGTCCATTGTCGCGACTCGACTTGACGCTCCTGCGGTGATCCTGTCACCAGTAAGCCTGCTAGCAGTCGTGGCGCTCTTCGTTGCTGTTCTTGCGGAAACCGGGCGACTACCTGTTGATAATCCGTCGACGCATCTCGAACTGACGATGGTGCACGAGGCCATGATTCTCGAAAGTTCGGGGCGCGATCTCGCGTGGCTCGAACTCGGTTCGTGGTTGCGACTGTCAGCACTTCTCGGCCTCGTGGCGAACCTGATGATTCCGTGGGGACTGGCGACAGACGCCACCGTGCTGGCCCTCGTTATCGGAACTATCGCGCTACTGGTCAAGCTCACGGTGTTCGCCGCAGCGCTCGGCGCCGGCGAAGTGTTCCTCGCCAAATTGCGACTGTTTCGGGTGCCTGAACTTCTCGCCGGCTCATTCGTTCTGGCATTTCTTGCCGTCACCGCGTCGTATCTAGTCACATGAGGAGGGGAGCGTGAGCGAGAGCCTGTACGCACAGTTGATCAGCCTCACGGCTGGCACGTTGCTGCTCACCGCCGCCCTCATCGTGTGGCGTCGTTCGCTGCGCGCCTCAGTGCGCCTTCTCGCAATTCAAGGCATCGCTCTCGCCGGTCTGGTGGCAGTACTCGGATGGCATGAGCGCACAATCGAACTCGTTCTTGTCTCACTGCTCGTGCTCGGCCTCAAGGCCATCGTGCTTCCGCTGGTGCTCTCGCGCAACGTGCTCACCCACGATGACGACCGCGAGGTTCCGAGACTGAATCCAACGGCGTCGTTGATCTTTGCCGCGCTGCTGACGATGCTCGCGTACATCGTGTGCCGCCCGTGGATGGGTGACACTGACGATCCCACCTCCCGAGCGGTTCCCATCGGAATTGCGCTGGTACTCATCGGATTTCTTCTCTTAATCACCCGGCGCCGCGCCGCCTCGCAACTCATCGGCTTCCTCGTCCTCGATAATGGCATCGCAACCGTTGCGTTTCTCACCGCAACGGGAGTTCCTCTCATCGTCGAACTCGGCGCCTCACTCGATGTGCTGCTGGTCGTGCTGATCTTGCAGGTTCTTACCGGGCGCATGCAGGTGAAGTTCGGCGGAACAGACCTCGACGACCTGACGGAGTTGAAGGACTGATGGCCGCCTTTCTCTTCGTACCCCTCGTGGCCGCGCTAGTCGGCGCCGCCATCGGTTCGTTCAACCGACCCGCCGCATTCCGACGATTCACCGGCATCGGCACCAGCATCGCCATTCTGGTAAGCGGCATCGCACTGTCGGCCGCGGCGCTTGCCTCGCACGTTGAATCCTCAGTGACGGGATTGCTTCGCGCCGATGCACTGTCGTCGTACATGTTGTGCGTTATCGGGGCTGTAGCGCTCACCGCCACGTGGGGTGGCATCAGAGGGTCGGGCAAAGCCGATGGAGGACGCGTCTACAACGCGCTCATCTGTGCATTTCTCGGCGCCATGTCGCTGGCAGTACTCGCCGACAATCTCGGCATCATGTGGGTCGCGATCGAACTCACCACCATCGCGACCGCATTCCTCGTCGGCCACGCGCGCACGGGGCGCGCCCTTGAAGCGGCGTGGAAGTACGTGATTCTCGGCTCGGTGGGCGTTGCCATCGCCTTCCTCGGGATCGTGTTGCTGTACGCGGCGACGCGCGAATCCGGCTCGCCAACGTTGTCGTGGCTCGAACTTGATCAAGGCAACCTTGCCCTCAATCCCGCGCTCGTGAAGGCCGCTGCAGCACTTGCCGTGCTTGGCTTCGCCACTAAAGCCGGTCTCGCGCCCATGCACTCGTGGTTACCCGACGCCCACAGTCAGGCCCCCGCCCCCGTTTCTGGGTTGATGTCGGGAGTGCTGCTCGCCGTGGCGTTCTACGCAGTGCTGCGCATTCAGTCGATCGCCGACGCAGTACTCGGCCCTGATCTCATGCGCGGAATGCTCGCAGTGGGTGGTCTGCTGTCTCTCGCCGTCGCCGCTGCGCTTCTTATCGGCCAGCGTGACTACAAACGAATGCTCGCCTACTCGTCGGTCGAACACATGGGGCTGATGGCACTCGGTGCCGCCGCCGGTGGCGTCATCGGCCTCACTGCCGTGTTGCTGCACATCCTCGGTCACGGCCTCACCAAGTCATCACTGTTCGTGGTATCGGGTCGCATTCAAGGCGCGGAAGGCACCACCACGATTTCCGATGTGCGCGGATTGCTAACCCGGCGCCCCGGGCTGGGTGTCCCATTCCTCATCGCGATGGTTGCTCTGCTCGGGTTTCCGCCGTTCAGTTTGTTCTTCAGCGAGGTCGGAATCTTGATTGCCGCGTGGACGCGCGGTATGGGGTGGGTTACGGGCATCGCGCTCGTGCTGCTTCTCGTTGTCTTCGCAGCACTGGCGCGACTCACCGCCCGGCTGGCCTTCGGCGCACCTGAAGAAGCGGAATCCTCCGAACCTCTCGTCGACACCTCATCGCACGGGCCACGAACCCCGCTGATCATTGCGCTGTCGGTAACCGCCGTCATCGCGTTCGTCGCCGTTCCTCTTGGTTCACTGTTGTCGAGCGCCGTCGCGGTGCTAAGCGGTGGGTCATGACGATTCCCATTCCGCGCACCGACTCACGGCACGTTGATCGGTCGCGACTTGTCACTGAGGCCGAAGCCTTACTGGGTGCCGGGTTTCGAGTTGCGCTCGTCGCCTGTCACGACGACGGCGACTCACTGCGCGCGGTCTACGTGTTCACTGCCAGCCGCCCCGATCGGCGAGTCGAGTTGGTAGTCGCGGTTCCACGTGATGATGCGTGGGTGCCAACACTCGCAGGGCTCAACTACACGGCCGGTCGCTTCGAACGCGAGATGCGCGACATGTTCGGGCTTCGGCCAGAGGGTCACCCCCTTCCGCAGCGACTGGTGCGGCATGGTCACTGGCCCCAAGGCTGGTATCCGATGCTGCACGATGCTGATCCCGATCCCCAATTCGGAGCGCACCCCGGCACCTTCCCCTTCCTCGACGTTGAGGGCGACGGCGTCTACGAGATTCCAGTCGGCCCAGTTCACGCCGGATTGATTGAGCCTGGCCACTTCCGCTTCTACGTGGTGGGCGAAACCATCTTGCGCATGAAGGCGCGGCTGTGGTTCGTGCACCGCGGAGTTGAGCGCCTGTTCGAGGGCCGTGCGCCGACCGATGGCATCGAGATCGCCGAGCGGATCAGTGGCGACACGGCCGTCGGTCATTCAGTGGCGTATGCGATGGCAGTGGAATCGGCGGCTGGCATTGAGGTCAGCCTCGTTGATCGACAACTTCGGGCGCTCCTGCTTGAACTCGAGCGTGCGTACAACCACGTTGGCGACATGGGCATGATCGCGAACGACGTCGGCTACGGAATTGCCAACGCACACGCACAGCGAATTCGTGAGTCGCTCTTACGCGTCAACCGTGCCGTAACCGGACACCGTCTACTGCGCGGCGCTGTTTCCATCGGTGGAACACAGGTGCGCGAACTTCCTGACGAAACGCTGCTGCTGAGCATCACCAACGACGTTGCCGAACTCGCAGCGATCACCCTCGGGCAGTCGATGGTGATGGATCGCCTGACCGGCACCGCCGTGCTATCGCAACACAAATCGCTCGACCTCGGCACGCTGGGCTACGTCGCTCGCGCTTCGGATGTATCGATCGATGCTCGACTTGACCATCCCTTCGTCGATCTTGGCCCCGACTTCTCCGTCGTTACCGAGCAGACCGGCGATGTTCTGGCTCGCTACATGCTTCGTGTGCGTGAGTTCGAAGTGTCGATGAAGGTGACAGCTCACCTCCTGCGCGAACTCAACGGCTCGCTCGGAAGCGGCACTCGCGCAGCGCCTTACTCAGCCGGAAGTGGACTGGGAATCGTCGAAGCCTGGCGCGGAACTCTCGTGCACCGAGTGGAGTTGGGTGACATTGGTCAGGTGACTCGGGTGAAAGTCGTCGATCCGTCATTCGTTAATTGGCCGGCGTTGTCGATGTCACTCGCCGACACGATCGTGCCGGACTTTCCCCTGGTCAATAAGAGCTTCAACCAGTCGTACGCCGGCAACGACCTGTAGTAATCGGCACCAACCTGCAGTACTATCGGGAGAATCGTGAGTCAGGCCCGCTCGTGACAGACGTCGGAATTGGGCTGCGAGCATTCCTGCCGAGCACGAGGAGACCCCCATGTCGAACGAATTTGCCACCGCGGTCGACGCACTCATCGACCGAGCCAACAGCGACACCCGCCTGCGCGACCGACTCATTAATGATCCAGCCGGGACGATCACTGCCATCACCTGCATGACAGTGCCCGATGACTGGAACATCGTGGCCATCGAGGCAGCCGACGGCTCAGTCAGTCTTGGGTTCGTCAACGACGAACTGCCGATGGAGTATCTCGAACTCCTCAGCGGTGGTTCTGGCTGTGCCCAGTAGTAACGGATGAGTGCCTAACCTCAGGTACCTGTGTTGAATCACAATGCGGCACGGTCCCTCCAGATCCGTTGCACCCGCGCGGGGCGCTACGTCATTCGAGCGGAGAATCAACTCACCGACGTTGACGCCATGCGGATCGAGATCCTGGCTGCCCTGGATGCCGACGGAGCGGATCCGGCTGAGATCGTAGAAGTCCATTACGTGGGCGATACAGCCCTTGATGAGCTGTTCAACTCCCAACCCACTCCCCCGGTGAGTCTGGGCTGGGAGGCGCTCATTCTGCCTGGCTCGAAGCGTCGACTATTTCGACTTCCCCAATCGACGCAGATCACGTTCGGCATTCGCGACGCCGAGCCAGAACACCTGCGCAACGTACACCGATGGAGTGCGCAGGATTACGATGACCCAACAGTCGACCACGATGAGTCGCTCCTGATTCGCCTCGAGGGTCAGGTGATCGGCTGGATTCCCGTGTGGCGGCTCACCTCACACACATCCCTCGTGCGCCACACCCGAATCGACCAGAAAGTCTTCGCTGACGATATAAGGCGCCATACGTTGCTGGCATTGGGCACCTACGCTCGCGCTGTGGAGCACCAACTCGAACAAGGGCGCGCAGTCATGACGTGGCTACCTGACGACAACAATGAGGTGAACCACTTCAAAGTTCAGGTTGGCGGAGGCGTTCAGGCCACTCATTGGCTCAGCGTGCGCGTCAGACGCGACCTGCAGTAATACCTCGCCTTTGCGCACAGCGCAACGGACACGGGGAGTGACTGCACAGAAGGTGTGACGCCTACTACCGCGCCTCCCCTACGTTCGATGCTAAGGCGCCCCGAATGACAATGAAGAGGGACGATTGAGCCAATGGTGCACGGTGCAGCCAGCGTGGCGGTGATGTCGGTAGCAACTTACGACATCACGCTGATACCGACACCTCGTGCCGCGTCAGCCAATCGCGCATCGAGCGTTGCCAAGGGCACACCCTCAGCCAGGCACAGCGCGAGGTAACTGCTGTCGTACACGCTCAGCGACAACTCTTTCGCGAGGTTCATGAGATGGGCACCGGTGCTACGAAGCCACCTCACACGACGCCACAACAACGGCGATCGCACTGTCGCACGCTTCATGCCACTTGCGCGCCTGTGGACCGAAGCGAGGCGCTCCCATGTAAGTGATGGGACGCATGTAAGAGGCATTCGCTACTACTTGAGTTCCCCCCTCGATCTCGTGAAACTGCACATCAACACTCACCGGATATTCAGCTGAGGGTGACGCGGCAAGTGCGACCGCAATGTCGCCGCTCACTGTTCCGTAAATGAAGAGTCCCGTGTTTCCATGCTCCGCCTTGATCTCGTTACTCAGATCATCAACGTTGTGATATCCATTCGCGTTCAGTGCTGCCAGTACTCGCTCGTGTGCCTGCGCGATCGGCATCTCAACTCCGAACGATTTGGCAACCGCAATGGCCGGGAAGAGCTTGCTCATCGTTGACCCCCCAGTGTCCGTTGCGGGCACACTGTGGCTGACCGCGACGATATCTGCCTCGTGCCCATACTTTACTGCCCAGAGCCGACGCCCGGACTTGAACCGGGAACCCCATGTTGACAAGCCACTTGTGCGTTAGTTCGCCGTCGCTCGCGGTTCGTCACCGGAGTGCGTAGATCCGGTGCGCCGCAACGGACTACGCCCGTTAGTTGGCCGCTAACGTTCGCGGCCAACCGCTACTAGTCGGAACCCGTAGTGACACGCGTAGTGACACCGGCGGCACCTCGCAAGAGTAGCTCCCCCGCCGCGCAGCATTCTGCAGGCGAGATGCTACTTCGTAGATCCACAAACTAGGCACCACCCGCCGAGTGATGACCACGTCCTCGCCCGACTCTGCTCGGACAAGGAGTTCGGAAAGCCTCGCCTTGGCTTGGAAAACGCCGATTTCACTACACAAGTCCAACAGGCCAGCGTGTTGGACAGATGGGGGGCTAACCTCCTATTCCCTAGTATGTAAGTGGGCTTGATATCCACGGTCTCGGAGTGGCACAGTCGTGTCATGACCTCGACCACCGCCTTCACCCTCACTCGCCAATCACCCCACTTCGGTGCTCACGTCACCGGTATCGATCTGAGTTCGGTCGACACGTCGACGGCAGCGGAGATTCGCGCCGCCCTTCTCGAGCACAAGGTGCTGTTCTTCACCGATCAGTCACTCGACGCCGAGCGACACATTGAGTTTGCGAACTACTTCGGAGAGACGACGTCGTCCCACCCGGTGATGCCCGCACTCGATTCCGAGCACCCACAGATTTGGGAAATCGACAGCACCGATCCCACCGCACGCAATGACGCCTGGCACACCGACGTCACGTTCGTGGCTCGTCCTCCGATGGGTGCGGTGTTGAGAGCAGTGCAGGTTCCTGACGTGGGCGGTGACACTTTGTGGGCCGACCTTGAGCAGGCGTACTGGTCACTATCCAAGCCGGTACGCGACCTCGTCGATCAGCTCGATGCCGAGCATGACGGAAGCCACGAGTTCGGTGATTACCTCGCCCAATACGGCGGCAACGACTGGGACGGAGCCACTGTGAAGCGACTCGACCCCGTCGTTCACCCGGTGGTCAGGGTGCATCCTGAAACGGGACGCCCCGCACTATTCGTGAGTCCCTGGTTCACCAAACGAATCATCGGCGTCTCGGAGGCCGAAAGTCGGGGAATCCTTGATCTACTTTTCGCGCACCTCACTAAGCCCGAGCACATCGTGCGTCACCGATGGCAGCAAGGAGACGTCGCGATGTGGGACAACCGCAACACCATGCACTACGCGACCTTGAACTACGGCGACTTTCATCGAGTGATGCATCGCGTCACCATCGCGGGAGACGTGCCGATAGGCATTGGACGCTGAGGGGCGACCGCGCTCACCTGGACTTACTCACACACGTTGAACCTCAGAGCCGACGCCCGGACTCGAACCGGGAACCACCTGTTTACAAGACAGGTGCGCTGCCAATTGCGCCACGCCGGCGGGCGGTGCCCTCAGAGCCTACCGACCCCTAAGGCACCCGCAGCACGGTCACCGCGAAGTCGGCGTCTGAACGCCACGGACGCAGATCCCACGTAGCGAAACGATGCTCGAGAGTCAGCCCCGCTTCGCCAATGTGCTGATCGAAAAGAGCCATGTCATAGCGATCAGTGTGGAAGCCGGTGACGATGAATCCATCGGAATGCACGTGTGCCGCAACGCGCTTCAGCACCTGTACCTCAGTCTGGGGCGCTACGAAAGCGAGCACATTGCCTGCCAACGCGGCCGCGTCGAAAAGTTCCGGCTCACCCATTGAGGCAAGATCGAGTTCGGCGAGGTCGGCCACCAGCCAGACCGGGCCGGGGTGGTCCTCGCGCGCCGCATCGATCAATTCCGGATCAACATCAACACCCACGACCCTGTGGCCACGCGCGTTGAGTTCGCCGGCCAGCCGACCAGGGCCGCAGCCGCCGTCAAGCACTCGCGAACGGGGCGGGACCATCGCGTCAATGAGACGTGCTTCGCCGGCCAAGTCGGCACCTTCTGCGGCGAGCCCGCGCATCCGCGCGATGTAGTTCTGGGAATGGTTGTCGCCGGTGTCGGAGAACCACCGAGGGGTTGAGGTCACGATGTCCACGCTATCGCGCGGCCGCGCCTCCCGATTCCCCTCTTCTATGAGCAAAATGCGCCGGATTCGGGCCGGTTTTGCTCATAGAAAGGGCGTCGGAGGTAGTTCACCCCCCATTCTGCGGAACTTGGGGACTGTCATTTACGTGACATAGACGGTGTTCGGACCCGATGTGCCGGGTTATCGTGCCTTAGGAAGAAGTCAGCCGCTCTCGCGGCACGAGGAGTGGGAAGCCGCTATGCGTGACAAGAGTCGGCACCGTGGAACTGGTGCCTTGCCGTGGCTGGCTGCTGCCCTCATGATCACCGGTGCCGCGATTGCGGCACCCGCTTCGGCAGTCTCCCCCACACTCACCCCGACATACAGTGCGACCAAGGGTGACCTGAAGGTTGTGGTCAGCGGGATGCCTACCGGGGTGAAGGCCACGGTCACGGTCACGAAATCGGGGAAGGCCCTCGCCCCCACGGCCACCGCCACTCGCCTGTACTCGAATTTGGCGACCGGCACCTACACGGTCACGGCGTCCAACGTGCCGGTGGCCAAGGGCACGATGGTTCCTTCCCCGAAGATCCGCACCATCACCGTGGTGAAGAACAAGGTCGTCAGCGCGCCGGTGAAATACGTGTTCGTCGGGCAACCCGTCAGCGTCACATCCAAGGTCAATGGGAAGACACCGGGCTGGGTCTTCACCTCGAGCGCAACCACAATGGCGCTCACGGTCACCAACAAATCCACGAAGCGGGCGCTCACCTCGTTCACCATCGTCGTCCCCACCGGGGTTGCTGCGCCGACAAGCGTCAAGGTTGCGGCCAGCAACTCCCGGAAGTGGACCGCCAGCGTGACCAGTTGTGGCACGGTTACCAAGTGCGTCAAGCGCATTGTGGTGACTGCCAAATCACCCCTTGCCACGAACCAACTGACTTACGGAAAGGTGGCCATCGTCACGCTGAAGTTCACGTCGCCGAGTGTGTCGGGCACGTCGCAATTCCTTCTGCGCGACATCGGCGCGGGCTACTTCACAGTCAGCGGAAGCCAGGCGTCCCTGCGCACCGTCAAGGGAACGAGCATTGCTGCCACACCCGGTACACCCATCACAGACGCCACTATTCAACTCGGCACCAACCCCGACAACACCGTCAGCACCACGCTCGACAACGGCGCCTACGGGCCAGTCAACCTCTACTACGAACCCGCGACCTGCAGCAACGGCGCCGCACCGCCGTGCGCCACGGTGACCCTCGACGGCACATTCACCAACCCCGTCGCACCATTCGATGAGCTCTACAGCAACACCGCCCCGGCGAGCATCTCGTTCACCTGCGCCAATGCGACGTGCCCTCAAGCCCCGTGGGTCGGTCAGGTGAGCAGCGGTCGCAGCCACGCGTGCGCGGTGATGCGCGGCGGAACCTCAGCAACCGACACGCACGTTGAGTGTTGGGGTGACAACGATTACGGCCAACTGGGTCGTTCGACAAACTTCGGAACTCAGAATCCCAACCCGACGCCCACGGCTGTACCTGGTGTGACCGGCGTGACATCGGTGGCTGCCGGTTGGTATGACACGTGCGCCCTCAAGACCGACACGACTGTGGTGTGCTGGGGCGATAATTCCGACCTGCAGTTGGGTGCCCCCACCAGCGGCACTGAGTCGATCGTGCCCGTCGTGGTTCCTGACCCCGTGAGTCCTTCGCTACCGCTCAGCGGCGTGATTGCGATCGTGCCTGGCCCGTCTCACACATGCGCGGTGAAGAACGACAACACCGTGGTCTGTTGGGGAAGTAACTGGCACGGCCAACTCGGCATCAGCGCCGGCAACGGGTTCCCTAGCCAACACCAGCCCCCTACCGTGGTGCCCCTCAGCGGCGTGACGAGTGTTGCGTTGGGAACCGATCACACCTGCGCCCTTCTCACCGACAACACCGTGAAGTGCTGGGGTAGCAATGCCAACGGGCAACTTGGAAATGCGGCAAACGCGGGTACCGCGACAACCACGATTCAGCCCCTCTCCGCACTTGATGCAAACGGCACGCCGATAGGCCCGATCTCATCCATCAGCTCGGGTGCCGAGTTCACCTGCGCCGCGATGACCGACACAAGCCACACCGTCCAATGCTGGGGTAATAACGCAACCGGACAGCTTGGTGTGACTCCGTTCACGAGCGGTCCTGCATGGACAAACATCCCTGTGAGCGTGATGGCCGAGGCGGGCGACTTCTTAAATGGAGTGCAGGAAATCTCGGCGAACAGTGCCGCGGTTGGCGAAGGCCAGGTGTGCGCGCGCGTCACCGGCGGAACTCTTGCGTGCTGGGGCGCGAACGACGCCGGACAACTCGCCCAGGATGCGACAGTCGCAATCCTCCCCGCAGCTCGCCCACTTTCCACCCCCACTGGCGTGACCCAACTGTCGATGGGGGGTTCGTTCGCCTGCACCACTCTGCTGACACTCGGTATCTCGTGCTGGGGTCTCAACGACTTCGGCCAACTTGGTCGAATTAGTGGCGCCGGTTCGATGACACCGAATCCGACCCCCACCGTGATTCCCGGTTGGGCGAGCGAACCACGGTTGGCCGACTACTACGCCTACCCGATTAGCGTGTCGCTGAAAGTCGGCGGAAGTTACCACCCCTTCGCCACGACACCTGCGTGTGCGCCGATCGATGGAACGAGTAACCAAACAGGTCAGCTGTTCACAACGGCCGCGCAGTCGGCCCACTTCTGCGCCGACGTGTGGAACTCGAGCCGCAATTACCAGACGCAGGAGGGAACACTTTCGCGCACGATTCTCTTCGTTGAAGACCCGAAGTTCACGCCGATTTCGCGCTGACTCTCACACCCGCGGATATCGAGGGGTTCCGACGAAGCCAAGCAAATCCCATGCCTGCTCACACTCACTCTCATAGTGAGTGGCGCGTTCGTCGTCACCGCCGAGCAGAGCAACTCGTGCGAGTTCGGCAAGGATGAAACCTCGCTCGACCACGGCATCGCGTTCAGAAAGCTCAAGCGCCTGCTGCAACACGTCGCGTGCCTCGTCGACCTCGCCAAGGTCTGCTCGGGCAGCCCCCTCAATTCGCAACACCATGGGCAGCAGATGCCCCGCACCGATGCGCTTGGCCCGCACTGCGGCAGCGTGGGCGATCTCGGCGCCCCGCTGTGGCGATCCTTCAACGACATGGAGGAACGCCGTCACCGCGTCGGTCTCCACCATTTCGTCAGGCTCACCAAGCCGCTCCTGACTCTCTCGCGCACGAACCAACTGAGCCCTCGCTGACTCGAATGCGTCTCGTTGCCCCTGCGCTAAGGCCAGCCCCCTGCGGGCCACGGCTTCAAATGACTCCGCGCACAGGGCTTGAAGATCGGGTAGCAGTTCTGTCAGCACTACCTCCGCCTCCGCGAGGTGCCCTTGTCGAAGTAACACATCCCCGACATTCGCCGCTGTGGCTGCCGTTTGAAAAGCATCGCCGGCCGATGCTGCGAGGTCATGCGCACGGCGGAATTCGTCGAGCGCTTCAACACCACGTCCCTCAGTCCACGACATCAGGGCCAGATTGTTGAGCGCTTCGGACTGACGCAGGCGATCACCCGCGGCTTCATATCGCTCAAGCGCCAATTCGCCGTACCGACGATCGGGAGTTCCGAGCATGAGTAGGGCCACGTGCATCATGGCCGCTGCATGAGCGCCCGCCTCGACGTCGTGCGCTCGGGTGGCTTCGACATCAGCTTGCCGCGCCCACTCCAGCGCCTCGCCGTAACGACTCTGCGTCGCACGAACTCCCGAGCAGATCATGTCGAGTTCACTTCTCACCAGGGCGCTGGCTGCACTGTCGGAATCCACTAGAAGCTTCAACCCGCGCCCCGCCGAGCGCATTGCAGAGACGTAGCTGCCAAGCCGACGTTGCACACTTGCCTCGCGCGCCAACACTCCCGCCTGCGCTGTGGGATCTCCGGCCAACTTCACGCGCGCGGCCCGAAACGACTCAAGCGCCTCCTCGCCACGACCAACTCGTCGTCGGGCCTCCCCCAACGCGATCAGCACGTCCGCGCGGTCGCGGTCGTTAACGGTACGCAGGCGCGATGCCGCAATGAGCGCTCGGCTGTACATCTCCTCAGCCGATCCATAGGCGTACTTCTCAGCCGCGCGCTCACCGGCCTTTCGCGCATACGACCACGCCGACTCCGGGCGGCCCGCTTCCAGGAAGTGCAGTGACAACAATTCAGCGACATCATGCGGATCGGTCGCAGTGCGTTCGAGCAGATCGCCCGCGCGGCCGTGCAATTCACGTCGCAGCCGATAGGGCAGCCCCTCATACGCTGTGTCTCGAATCAACTGATGATCGAAGCGGTATCCGTCCCCCTCACGTCGAACGAAGTAGCCCAAGTACGCAACAACCGAGGCCTCCGATTGCACGCGACTGCCCTCAAGAAGTTCCGCGAGTTCAACCTCGCGGAAGCTCATTCCCAGCACGGACGCGAACCGCAGCACCGCCCGCTCCTCTGGCGCAAGTCGATCAATCTGGCTGGTCACCAACGCCTCCACCGTCTCCGGAAGTGAATCGACTGCCTCACCAGAACGCGCGGCCTGCACCAGCCCACGCAGGAAGAGCGGGTTTCCACCGGCGCGACGCACCAGGTTGACAATGTCGTGCGGAGTGAGTGCACGATCGTCGAGCTCGTGGCGGAGAAGTGCTCGTGACGCCGCGTCGTCGAGTGGCGTGGGTCGAATCTCGAGGGCCACCACTTCGGGCTCGGGCCGGAACCCCGAATCGAGCTCCCGTCGCGTGGCAATGATCAGCAATGCGTGGTCGGCGCTATCGCGAGCGAGACGCGCGAGAAGAGATGCCGAAGCATCATCCAGCAGATGTACGTCATCGAACACCATCACGCAGCCAGGCTCAGCCAACGCCAGCATCAACTGGGTCGTAGCTTCTTCAAGGCGCTCACGCCGAAACTCTTCAGCGAGTGCGTCCACTTCCACAGTGGCCGGCACCGACACGTTCATGACACTGGCGATCAGCGGAATCCACGGCATGAGTTGCGGTGCACGGCGAGTAGCGGATGCGTTCAATTCGGCCACGACGGTCGCATCGTCGCTGTCGTACCCAACATCCAGTAAGTCACGTAACAGTGATCGGAACGGCCAGTAGGCAGTGGCAGTCTCGTAGACATCTCCGCGCGTGTGAAGCACCCGAGCTTCAACCTCGCGCAAAGACTCGACTACCAAGCGCGACTTGCCGATTCCCGGTTCACCCGACACGAGAACGAGTCGACCGTGGCCACCTTGGGCATGCTCGAGCTGCTCTCGCACCATGCGCAATTCGTTCTCGCGGCCAACAAGGGGCGACTCCGTGGTCTGCGAGCCAAGCGCCTTGATCTGCTCGCCGACTCGCACGGCTTCCACGAGTTCAGACTTTCCCTTCACGGTGAAGGGCTCAATGGCATCGAGCCTGAACTGAGCCGTCGACCGATCGACAACCACGCGCGTCGCTACAACCTGCCCGGCCTCGGCCTTGCCCAACAGTCGCGCTGCAAGATTGACTGCGTCGCCCTTCACCGAATAGGTACGCCGAAACTCAGGTCCGAAATCGCCCGCGAACACCGGGCCGCGATTCACGCCGACCTTCATCGCAATTCTCGCCCCCGCCTCCACGATGCTGCGAGCCGCGCGCAGCATGCGCTCTTCGTCACCGTGCGCACTTACGGGCGCGCCAGCCGTCAGCATGATCTTGCCGCCATCGCGGTCAATGTCGCTTTCGAAGAAGGTCACGCCCGTGCGTTGCGTCGCTGCCTGTACAGCGCGCACCGCTTCATCGAGGGCCGCTGCCAGCGCCGCTGGCCCAGCGTCGACGTAGAGCTGATCGGTTCCCGTGAATGCCACGAACGCCACCGTGATACGTCGATGTTCGGATACACCGCGCGCCGCCACGAGGTGCCTGCGAATGGCAGGTGGCACCACCTGCTCAAGATCTAGCCCGGCCGATGATGGCCGCGCAATGCGATGGTCACTCTCCACTGACGGCGCCGACACCAGCAGAAAGCCACTACCCACCGCGACACCGACACACTCGACCGGAAGAAGGGCAGCGGTTTCGGAACTCACGACGACCTCATCAGCCGACGCGACCACTTCCATTTCGGCAGTACGAGTGGCCGCCGGCCCCGCCACGATCAGTTCGCGGTGCACTGCTGGATCGCCCACCAGCGAGAAATGGAACGACCCACAGTGAATCCCGACCGACATTCGCAGCACCACGCGGCCTCGACCCGCGCCGAAAGTGCCGATGCGCCCCAATTCCTCGCGCATGCGCACCGCAGCGTGGGCGGCACGCACCGCATGCCCTTCGCCCTCAAACAGCAGCAACATCGCGTCACCGCCCCACTTCACTAAGCCCGCTCCGTCGGCGTACGCGTGCTCGAGAAGGGCCGTGAAAGTCGCGTTGAGAATGTCGCTTAGTTCCTCGGCTCCGACCTTGCCCTTGCGAGCCAGTCGTTCAGTGAGTGCCGTAAAGCCGGAGATATCAACGAATGCCAGACTGCCTTCAACCTCACGCCAGACCGCAGCAGGATCGTCTCGCAACCACTCGACCACGAGGCGCGGAACGTACGGCTCGAGCGCCCGATCTGCTGTCACGGCTCTGCCATTTCCGCCACCGGCGACGTTCTCTGCACCCACCGCCCATATGCCGAGGCCCATGGAGTCCCCGTGATTCCATGGGCGATCACGCTCAACAGCACCGTGACTCCCACGACACCCGTGGCATCACGCAGCACTCCCACACCACCGAGTTCCTCGAATGCGATCAGCGCGAACACCACGCTGGCCAAACCGCGTGGACCAAACCAGCCGATGAAACCCTTCGTCACAGAGGCGAATCCGGTACCCCACAACACCAACCAGACCGGAAGGATGCGGAACACCGTCAGGGCCAACAACGCGAAGACAAGTGAATGCCAGGTGAGGTACTCGCCGAGGTGGGCCACGAAGATGACCCCGAAAAGACCCCACACCGCGTAACCCAAGAGTGTCGATACCGACTCCGTTGTCACGAGATCTTCTTCATGGTGCGCCGAACCCACTGCTGCAAGGGCTGTACCCGCGACGAACGCCGCGATGAATCCATTTCCATGGAGAAGGGACGCGCCAAAGTAGGCAACAATCGGAATCACGGCGACACTGACAGGCACCAGTGCAGGAATCGCCCACTGTCGATTGCGGGCGCGCTTCATCAGCCACCCGGCACCGAAACCTGCGGCCACTCCGATGACACCGCCGATCGCGATTTCGAGCGATGCTTCCCCGACTGCGTGCCACACGTCGGAAGCGGCCGGCGCGTTGGCAGAGGCCGCTAGCGCGAAGAGCACAATCGGGGTGGCCAGTCCATCGTTCAAACCACTCTCGCCATTGAGAATGCGACGGATGCGCGCGGGCACGACGGGGTTGAGAACCGTCGCTGCACCAAGACCGGCATCCGTCGGCGCCAGCGCCGAGGCGACGAACAGTGCGAGCCATACGCCCGCTTCCGGAAAGAGCAGGCGCGCCACGACCCAACCCAGGGCAATCGTGAGGGGTAGGCCGATCAGCAGCAGGCGAAGTAACACACCTTTGTCTGCGACGAGTTGACGCGGATGTAGTTGGGCCGCATCGTGAAACAGGATCATGGCGAGCGTGGCTTCGGCGATCGTTCTCACCATGCCCGCATCGATCCCCAGCGGGATGTGTCCAATTCCGAAGAGTGTCCCGGCGGCCGTAAAGAGAATCGCCGCGCTGAGATTCCACGAAGCAAAACGCCGAGAAAAAGCCGTGTACATCACCACGACCAACGCAAAGACTGCGATTCCCGCCATCACACCTCCTTGATGCGACCTCGAGTCTACGCAGGCCGCGGTATCGCAGGTCAGACGACGAGTGGAGTGATCTCGACCTCAACGCCAAGCGACTCAGGTACGCCACTGGCGCAGCTTCCCTTGAGCGGAGGATCGTGGACTTCACGCCCTCGCGCCACCACGACGTGTTCGGATCGCACGGTTCGGTCGTTGGTGGTTTCGCCGCTCACGGTGCGGCCCGACATCACTTCTTCGTCACGCGGTTAACCGCTACAGTCGGCGCATGTCTGTCGCCGTAGTCCTCGCTGACGCAGTACTCACCAACGACCTCGAGTCACTTCTGTGGGTCACCCTCGTCGCTGCTGGCATTCCTCTGCTTGTGGGGTTACTCAATCTGCGCGTAGCGGAAATTGTCTTCCTGATTGGCTTTGGAATCCTGCTCGGCCCCCAGGTGTTCAATAAGGTCGATCTGACTGACTCGATCAGTCTGCTCGCCGATATTGGCCTAGGCTTCCTATTCTTCTTTGCGGGATACGAACTCGACCGTGCCGTACTCAAGGGCACCACGGGCAAACTCGCCGGCATCGGCTGGATTGCCTCAGTCATTCTCGCCGTCGTCGCCGTGATGATTCTTTACTCCGCTGGAATCATTCACGACACTCTGGGCGTCGCGATCGCACTGACAAGCACGGCACTCGGAACCTTGCTTCCGGTGATCCGCGACAGTGGTCGACTCGACAGTCCGTTTGGGCGAAGTTTCATGGCGGCCGGTGCAATCGGTGAGTTTGGTCCGATCGTCGCCATCTCGCTGTTGCTCGGAACGCGCTCGTCATGGCTGTCGTTCCTCGTTCTGGTTGCCTTTTTCATCATCGCCGTCATCATCGCCTTTTTGCCCAGCAAGTTCCGCAGCAACCGCGTCTTGGCCGTCATCGAGCGAGGTCACAGCACCAGCGCTCAGACCGCCGTGCGCATCGTAATTTTGCTACTGGTCGGGCTTCTTGCCATCGCGAGCGCGTTCGGGCTCGACCTGGTGCTCGGCGCTTTCGCGGCCGGAATCATCGTGCGCCTCTACGTGCCGCACGGATCAGTGCCGGTGGTCGAACACAAACTCGAAGCCATCGCATTCGGCTTCTTCATTCCGCTGTTCTTCGTGATCACCGGAGTCAAACTCGACATCCAGTCGATCATCGACAACCCCGGCCGACTCGTGATCTTCTTCCTACTGCTTGCAATCGTGCGTGGATTGCCGCAGTTCTTCATCTACCGCAAGGCCATTCCGCTTTGGCGACCTCGAGCCGAACTGAGTCTGTACATCGCCACGGCCTTGCCAATTATCGTGGCTGTGACAACGGTTCAAGTCGACGCTGGAATCATGCTGCCCGAGAACGCCGCGGCCCTCGTGGGAGCCGGAGCGCTGTCGGTCTTGGTGTTCCCCCTCGTCGCTGCCAGACTCGCGGCCAAAGCAAGCGATTCAGACCCGCAGGGTACTGATTCCGTAGAGAGCAATGCCGGCGGCGATCCCAGCATTGAGTGATTCGGTGTCAGCAGTGATCGCAATAGACAACGTCTGATCGCACGCCTCGGTGACAAGACGCGACAGTCCTTTACCCTCAGATCCCACCACAACGACGAGCGGACCGGCCGCCAAGTCGGCATCGAGTTCGGCGAGGTCGACATCACCGTCGGCATCGAGGCCGAGAACGAAGCAACCTGCCTTCTGGTACGCCTGCAGCGCGCGCGTGAGGTTGGTAGTGCGGGCAACCGGAACTCGGGCGGCAGCACCGGCCGACGTCTTCCAGGCGGAGGCAGTCATGCCAGCGCTTCGCCTCTCGGGCACCAGGACGCCGTGCGCGCCGAACGCAGCAGCCGAACGCACGATGGCGCCGAGATTGCGCGGATCGGTGACTCCGTCGAGGGCCACGATCAAGGGCGACTGCCCCGCATCAACGGCGCGCTCCAGGAGATCGGCCGGCTCGGCGTACTGGTACGCCGGAATCTTCAGGGCCAGACCCTGGTGATTGGCACCTTCGCACAGTCGATCGAGGTCAGCGCGCGACGTCTCCATGATCGCAAGGCCACGATTACCCGCAATACGCAAGGCCTCACGCACTCGATCGTCAGCGTCGATGTTGAGCGCCACATAGAGCGCAACAACAGGAATGCGGGCGTTAAGCGAATCGACCACCGAGTTGCGACCGACGACAAACTCAGCGGCGCGGTTGGTACGCCTCGGAGCGCGCGTTGGCGCTGCCTTCTCTGCACGCTTGGCAGCCTTGTGCGCCTTGTGCTTGGGCCGGTCTTGGGCTTTGGGTGTCGGGCCTCTGCCTTCGAGGGCCTGACGACGTTGACCACCGCTTCCGGCCGTGGGGCCTTTCTTCGATCCGGTCTTGCGCATGGCGCCCTTGCGCTGCGAGTTACCCGCCATTAGAAACCGCCCTCAAGTGACCAGCGTGCTCCGCCGGGTGTGTCTTCGAGGGCGATACCCGCCTCGCGAAGTCGATCGCGAATTGCATCTGCTGCATCGAAATCGCGACGCTCACGGGCACTCGCCCGATCGCCGATCGCAACCTGCACCAGTGCATCCAGTGCGCCCAGCGCCCGCGCATCACCACCCGATGACTCGCGTGACGCCCACAGCTCAGCAAGCGGATCGACACCAAGTACGTCAAGCATCGCTCGCACCGCACCCAGCACCCCGGCAATCGCTGAGCGGTCGGTGCCGTCAGCGAGCAACGTGTTGCCGTCGGTCACCATCTGGTGCAGCGATGCGAGTGCCGCTGGCACTCCGAGGTCATCATCCATGGCTGCAACGAAATCGGCACAGAGCATTCCGGTGCTCGGAGCATCGGCGCCCAGCACTTCGGTTGCACGACGCACGAAGTTCTCAAGTCGGCGGAAACCAGTGGCCGACTCTTCCAATGCCTCGAAGGAAAACTCGATCATCGATCGGTAGTGCGCTGAGGCGAGGTAGTAGCGCAGTTCGATGGGACGCACTCGCTTGACGACTTCGCGCACGAGCAGTGAGTTACCTAGCGACTTGCTCATTTTTTCGCCGCTGGTGGTGACCCATGCGTTGTGCACCCAATAGCGAGCGAAACCATCACCGGCCGCGTGCGATTGGGCGATCTCGTTTTCGTGGTGGGGAAAAATCAGGTCGAGTCCGCCGCCGTGAATATCGAACTCAGGGCCGAGGTACTTGCCCGCCATGGCTGAGCACTCCAAGTGCCACCCGGGCCGACCGTCGCCCCACGGAGTTGGCCACGAGGGCTCGCCGGGCTTCGCCGACTTCCACAAGGCGAAGTCGCGCGGGTCGTGTTTGAGATCATCACCTTCAGAATCGCCAGCAGGCAACAGGTCGTCGACTTTCTGACCCGACAATGCGCCATAGTCAGGCAACGACCGCACGTCGAAGTACACGTCGCCGCCCGAGGCGTAGGCGTGACCGGAATCAATAAGCCGCTGCATGAGCACGATCATTTCGGGAACGTGCCCCGTAGCCCGAGGCTCGATCGTGGGTGGCGTGCAACCCAGCACGTCGTAGGCCCAGGCAAATTCGCGTTCGTACTGCATTGCCACCGCCCACCACGGACGCTCTTCATCGCGACCACGGGCAATGATCTTGTCGTCGATGTCGGTGACGTTGCGGCAGAAGGTCACCTCGTAGCCGCTGATACGCAGCCAGCGACCCAAGACGTCAAAGCACACGCCTGACCTGATGTGGCCTACGTGAGGCGCAGCCTGAACCGTCGCGCCGCACAGGTAGAGCGAGGCCTGGCCTTCGCGCAGAGGTACGAAATCACGCACCGATCTCGTGGCGGTGTCGTGCAGTCGGAGTGCCACCGCGCTACCTCGTCACGAGGTGGGGGGCAGGAATTACAGCGGACATGTGCTCAGTCTAGTGGGCGAGGAAGCGTTGCTATTCCTCACTACTCGCGGCCCACAAGCGCCGTTGCGACCGCGGCCACACCCTCACGTCGCCCGAGGAAGCCGAGGTGGTCGGTCGTCGTCGCCGCCAGCGCGACCTGCACACCGCCCAATGCTGCTGAAAGAGCCGCCTGCGCCTCGTCGCGTCGAGCCGAGAGGCGCGGTACTTCGGCGACCACTTGAACGGCCACGCTCATGATGCGCCAGCCAGCCTCGGCGACCAATCGCGCGGTCTCACCGAGCAAGGCTGACCCTGACGCTCCCGCCCACTCGGGCCGATCGGTTCCAAAAACTACTCCCAGATCACCCAAGCCTGTCGCGGTCAGGAGGGCATCGCACACCGCATGTGCCGCGACATCTGCGTCGGAGTGCCCCTCGGGGCCAACGCCAACCTCGGGCCATTCCAGACACGCGAGCACCATGGGACGGCCTTGCACCAAAGGATGCACATCGACACCGATTCCGGTGCGCAGTTCAGGCCATGACACCGGCAGACCTCCGTCGCGCCAGAACTGCCTCAGCGATCACTAAATCAAAGGGACGAGTGACCTTGAACGCTTCCTCGTGGCCGGGCACGACGACCACCGTATGCCCGATGCGCTCAACGAGTCCCGCGTCGTCGGTGAGATCGTCAATTCCCTCAGCTGCCGCCTTCCGATGGGCCTCGACAAGTAGTTCGCGGTCGAACCCCTGGGGAGTCTGTACGGCCCGTAACACCGAGCGATCAATAGTGCGCACGACCCGACCACCGGGATCGATTTCCTTGACGGTGTCGTAGACGGGCAACACTGGAATCACGGCACCTGCACCTGCGCGCACAGCCGACGTGACCGCGTCGATGAGTTCTACCGGCACGAGCGGTCGGGCAGCGTCGTGCACGAGCACCACATCGACGGTGATGGGCAAGTGATCGAGCGCGAGTGCGACCGACTGTTGCCGTGACGAGCCGCCCGGCACGATGACGACATTCGCCATCGGAACGTGGTCGGCCAGCAAGAGACGCACTTCATCCACTCCGCCATCGTCAGGCGGAGCAGCAACCACCACCAAGTCAACCGAACGCGCGGAAACCAGGGCGCGGACGGCGTGCACGAGGATGGGCAGGCCACCGAGATCGCGAAGCGCTTTGGGGGTTCCGGGGCCGAGCCGTTCACCGCGGCCGGCTGCAGGAACAACGGCAGCCGTGGTCACTGATGAAACCTAGGAAGCCAAAACCTCGTCGAGGATGGTCTCTGCCTTGTCCTCGTTGGTGTGCTCGGCAAGTGCCAGTTCAGAAACGAGAATCTGGCGGGCCTTGGAGAGCATGCGCTTCTCGCCGGCTGACAGTCCCCGCTCCTTATCGCGGCGCCACAGGTCGCGCACCACTTCAGCAACCTTGATGACGTCACCAGAAGCAAGCTTCTCAAGATTCGCCTTGTATCGACGAGACCAGTTCGTGGGCTCCTCGGTATAGGGCTGACGCAGCACATCGAAAACCTTCTCAAGGCCTTCGGCATTGACCACGTCGCGGACACCGACGAGTTCAACATTGTCGGAGGGCACCCGCACGGTGAGATCGCCTTGGGCGACCCGCAGTACGAGGTACTCCGTGTCGACTCCCTTGATGGACCGCATCTCTACGGCCTCAATTTTGGCTGCCCCGTGATGTGGGTAGACAACTGTCTCGCCAACCTTGAACGCCATATGAGATGACCCCTTTCCAGAAGATTCAGTTTATCACGGGAATCGGACGCCCCTCCCGCCGAGTTTCCCGGCGCGAAAAAGGCCCGGGGCCTCGGCACAGAGCGTGGGGATTCGATACCCTGCCTGCATGACCCGTTCTGCTGTGGCCCGACCCTCAGTCCCCCGCCGCTCCCGCCGAGTGGCCGCTGGCCTACTCGCGGTGGCTGTCATCGGCAGTATGAGCGCCTGCGGCACCGGCAAGGACTGGGTCGAGGAAGGCCTGAACCCCTCTGGAAACGGGCAGTTTGTCACCGTCGGGACAATTCAGGCTCAGAACGTCACCTTGGTTCAGGGCCCGCAGGGCTCGAAGTCACTCACCCTGGTCGCCCGCCTGTTCAACACCGGCACCACGCCCGACGCTCTCATCGGAGCCAGCATGGGCGCCACCCCGGGCACCGACGCGAAAATCACCAACAGTTCGGTACCGATCGCGCCCGGGCCCGACGCAGCGTCTGTGGGTTTCAACAGCACCAACTTCGTCAACTTCTACAGCGTCGATGTGCCCACGGCCACCTATGTGCCGGTCACTCTGAAGTTCAAGGACGCCGGACAGACCACTGTGCAGGTTCTCGTGGTGCCACCCGTTGGTTACTACGAGGGCATTGCGCCCACGCCGCCTACTGCGTAGCGTTTGCGCAGGTCAAATCAACTATCGAATTTGTAACCCAACCCACGCACCGTCACGATGTGCACGGGGTTGGCTGGGTCGGACTCGATCTTGGATCGAAGTCGCTTCACGTGGACGTCAAGCGTCTTGGTGTCGCCTACATAGTCGCTACCCCACACGCGATCGATCAGCTGCGATCGAGTGAGCACGCGACCGACATTGCGCATCAGAAGTTCGAGCAGGTCGAATTCCTTCAGCGGCATCGCCACCGACTCGCCCCGAACAGCCACCACGTGGCGATCGACATCCATGCGCACAGGTCCGGCTTCGATGATGGTGCTCATGAGTTCGCCCTCGTCATCACCTTGTCGACGCAATACCGCTCTGATGCGCGCAACAAGTTCGCGTGACGAGAACGGCTTGGTGACGTAGTCATCAGCTCCAAGTTCGAGGCCAACAACCTTGTCGATCTCGCCATCCTTGGCTGACACCATGATGATCGGAACCGCTGACTTCGCTCTCAGCGCACGACAGACCTCAGTTCCTGAGAGGCCGGGCAACATGATGTCGAGCAGCACGATGTCGGCCCCGTTGCGATCAAATTCTTCGAGTGCGACATTGCCATCGGCAGCGATGCCGACCTCAAAACCTTCCTTGCGAAGCATGAACGACAGTGCATCACTGAAGGACTCTTCGTCCTCCACAACGAGCACACGGGTCACGATGCCGCCTCAATGGTTGGCTCAGTGTGCATGACACCCTCCTCGAGGGGGTTCGCGAGATGCGTCGATTCGTCTGTTTCGGGAACGAGCGACAGTGACGTCGGGTGCGCCGGAATGCGCATGGTGAACGTGGAACCTTCACCCGGAAGCGACCAGACACTAATACTTCCGCCGTGGTTGGTACACACGTGCTTAACGATGGCCAATCCTAGGCCAGTGCCTCCGGTGTCACGGGAGCGCGCCTGATCGACGCGGTAAAAGCGTTCGAAGATTCGTACTTGGTCCTCGACGGCGATGCCGATTCCTTGGTCAGAGACGCTGATCTCGACCGTGCCGTCAAAGAGCCGAGTTCCGATGGCCACACGCGTGCTCTGAGGCGAATACTTGATCGCATTGCCGATGAGATTGCGCAGCGCGGTCAGTAGGTGGTTCTCTTCACCAAACACCACAAGTCCCGCCGTGCCACCTCTGACCACATCAATCGCGCCCGCGTCGGCTGACATCCGCAACGAGTCGACGGCCTCCGCGATAACAGCATCGATCGACACCGGTCGCGCGTGTTCAAGTGGATCATCACCCTGAAGTCGCGAGAGGTCGACAATGTCGGCGACAAGAGCCGCGAGTCGCGCGGATTCAATGCGCATGCGACGCGCAAAATGAAGTACCTGCCCGGGATCATCGCTGGCCGCCTCAACCGCTTCGGCGAGCAAGCCCAGCGCGCCCACTGGAGTCTTGAGTTCATGGCTGACATTGGCGACGAAATCGCGGCGCACCGCTTCAATACGGCGCGATTCCGACAGGTCTTCGATGAGAACCAAGGTGATATCGGATGTGAGCGGAGCTACCCGAAAGCGCATATCTCTCGGCGAGCGTCCCGACGGTGACCGATGGAGGTCGATATCGCGCTCCATTGAAATTCCGGTGCGGGCCACTTCACTGAGTAAGCGGGCCACCTCCCTGTTGCCAATTCGGTCGCCCACGACGACTCCGAGTGCCTGCGCCTCGGCGGTGGACTGCACCACCAAACCCGACGAATCGACCAGCACCGTACTCTGCGGCAACACCTCGAGCAGGGCTGTCAGACTACGAGGAATCGCCCCTGCGGAGCGGTCGATGACGGGTGCCGGAGGGTCAACGGATCGCCGACGCATCAGCAGGGCCAGGGTGCCGGCACCGAGTCCCGCTCCGATGAGAAGGGCCACAAGGGCAACAATCCAAGAGCTCACAGCACAAGAATAGGAGCATTTTCAACGACCCAACGCCTGCGCCGTGCCGAAGGGCTGATCGTTAGGTCAGATTTCAGCGTGGGGAACTTGGTGTTCATCAATCTGTTGTGTCCCATTCATGTTGCGGTGTGCCTCCGGTACTCGACGGATCTATTGTGGAGGGATGAGGGCTAACTACCGAGAGCAACTTGACACCATTTCGGCCGAACTCATTGAGATGAGTAACCTCGTGGGCACCGCGATGGCGCTTGCGACTCAGTCTCTCCTTGATGCAGATATCTCACTCGCAGAGCAGGTCATCAACAACGACGAGGCAGTCGATCACCTCAATCAAGAACTCGAGGACAAGTGCTTTAACGTCACGGCACTCCAGCAACCGGTCGCCACTGATCTGCGCACCACGATGAGCGGGCTGCGCATCTCGGCCTCCCTCGAACGCATGGGTGACCTTGCCGCGCACGTGGCCAAGCAGGCGCGACTGCGTTACCCGAACCAGTCAGTTCCTGCCGAACTGCGTGCCACGTTCGCGCGGCTAGGAAGTTTGTGTCAGGAAGTGGTGGCCAAGGTCGCTGCGGTCATCGAGACCCGCGATGTCACCCTCGCCGCTGACATCCGGCGATACGACGACGAAATCGATCGACTCCACCGCGAACTCTTCACCGTGGTTCTTTCTCCCACCTGGAGTCACGGAGTTGAGGCTGCCATCGACGTCACGCTCCTGTCGCGCTACTACGAGCGATTCGCCGACCACGGAGTCACTATCTCCAGACGAGTCATTCACATCGTCACAGGCGAACCGTACGGCGAAATCGACATCGACCTCCTCTGAACCTCACTGCCACACCAGAGGGCAGGCTCAACGTCGCAGTTCACCGTGCGATGGGGCACACTCAAGGCATGTCAGCGCGGCGGCTTCCCCATCGGGTTGCCCTGCTCTCAGTTCACACCTCCCCCCTCGATCAGCCTGGTACAGGTGACGCTGGCGGCCTGAACGTGTACGTCGTCGAGACCTCACGTCGCCTCGCGGAGGCAGGTGTTGAAGTCGAGATCTTCACCCGCGCAACCTCAAGCGATCAGCCACTGACAGTCGAACTTCACCCGGGTGTGCTCGTGCGACACGTCACGGCCGGTCCCTTCGAGGGAATGCTGAAAGAGGATCTTCCCGCTCAACTGTGTGCGGTCACTGCGGGAGTGATGCGCACCGAAGCAAGTCGCGACGAGGGTTGGTATGACCTCGTGCACTCGCACTATTGGCTTTCGGGCCAAGTCGGGTGGCTCGCAGCTGATCGCTGGGATGTTCCGCTGGTGCACACGATGCACACCATGGCGCGAGTCAAGAACCTTTCTCTGGCCGCAGACGACACCGCCGAACCTGAGTTACGCATCATCGGTGAACAGCAAGTTGTCGAAGCGGCCTCACGGCTGATCGCCAACACCGACACCGAAGCCGCCGAACTCATCACGTTGTACGGCGCCGACCCCGAGCGCGTACGGGTCGTGCACCCCGGAGTTGATCTCGACCTTTTCCACCCCGGCGACAAGAGTGCGGCGCGGCGCGCACTCGATGTCGCCGACGACGCCGTTGTACTGCTGTTCGTGGGGCGTATCCAGCCGCTCAAAGCTCCTGATGTGCTGGTGCGAGCCGCTGCTGAAATGGTCAACTCCGACCCCGCACTGCGTGCCCGGCTACTGGTGGTCATCAACGGCGGTCCCTCCGGAAACGGAATGGCACGACCGGACGCTCTCGTGGAACTCGCGGCCGAACTTGGAATTGCCGATCTCATGCGCTTCGAGCCTCCGAGCAATCGCGCACGACTCACCCAGTGGTACCGGGCCGCCGACCTGTCGGTTGTCCCCTCGTATTCCGAATCCTTCGGGCTGGTCGCTATCGAGGCCCAAGCGTCAGGAACACCGGTGGTGGCCGCCGCAGTTGGCGGACTTCACACCGCTGTGGCCGACCAAATCAGCGGAGTGCTTGTCGACGGACACGACCCGCGCGAATGGTCACATGTCCTTGCGCGCCTCGTGGCCGACCCCGACGAACTCGCGCGACTGTCACTCGGCGCACGTACGCATGCCGAAAACTTCGGTTGGCAGGCAACGACTGACAAGATGCTCGAGGTGTACGGCGAGGCCATGACCGCCTACCAACACTGGCGGCATGTCGGAAGTACGCCATGACGGGCACGACGGGCAGTGCCGCAGACGCCGTTCGTGAATGGCTCGACGACTCGGGCCTCGAATGGGAACAGCCCTCACCTCACGCCTTCGTCGTGGTGTTGCCGGGCGAACGCAAACAGCGCACCACCACCTCGATCACCATCGGAACTCACTACGTCACGATCCAGGCCTTCGTCGCGCGCCATCCAGATGAGAACGCCGACGGATTGCACAAGTGGTTGCTCGAGCGCAATCGCCGCATGTACGCCGTCGCCTACTGCATCGATCCACTTGGCGACATCTATCTGTCCGGGCGCCTGCCCTTGAGTTCCATCACACCTGACGAACTAGATCGAATCCTGGGCTCAGTGCTCGACAACGCTGACGGTTCGTTCAACACCATTCTTGAAATCGGCTTTTCGTCGGCTATTTCACGCGAGTGGGCCTGGCGACTCTCGCGAGGCGAACCCACCGGCAATCTGCAAGCGTTCCGTCACCTCGCCGATCCCGAAGCACTGCGAAGGTCAGAGGGTGGCAGCGAACCGGTCACCTGATCGGGCAGGATGGACCTATGAGCGATGCACCCCACACCCTGATCCTGCTCCGCCACGGCGAGAGCGAGTGGAACGCGATGAACCTGTTCACCGGCTGGGTCGATGTCGACCTCACGCCCAAGGGTGAAGGCGAAGCGCGACGAGGCGGACAGTTGCTGGCCGAGAACGGCCTGCTTCCCGATGTCGTGCACACCTCGCTTCTTCGACGCGCGATTCGTACGGCGAACTTGGCCCTGGATGAGTGCGACCGCCACTGGATTCCCGTCGTGCGCAACTGGCGACTCAACGAGCGTCACTACGGAGCTCTGCAGGGAAAGAACAAGAAGCAGACACTTGACGAGTACGGCGAGGAACAGTTCATGCTGTGGCGTCGTTCGTACGACACGCCTCCCCCGCCCATCGATCCCGACGACGAGTGGGCGCAGACGTACGAAACGCGCTACGCACCGCTACCCCCTCAATCACGCCCCACCACTGAATGTCTCGCCGATGTCGTACGTCGCCTCATTCCGTATTGGGAAGACGTCATCGTGAGCGACAGCCTGCGAGCGGGTCGCACCACTCTGGTAGCCGCGCACGGCAACTCACTGCGCGCCCTCGTGAAGCACCTCGACGGAATCTCCGACGACGACATCGCAGGTCTGAACATCCCCACCGGTATCCCGCTGGTCTACCGACTCGATGACTCCATGCGACCCCTCGTGCCCGGTGGCGAGTACCTCGACCCCGACGCTGCTGCGACCGCGTCCGCGGCCGTGGCCAACCAAGGACGCTGATGTCGACCCAGCGACTCGAACTCGCTGACTCGTCACTGCGCGAGTGGGACGCCACCGTACTCGCAGCTTTCGGGCCTCCCGACGACGAGCCCGGCATCGTGCTCGACCGCTCAGCCTTCTACCCCGGCGGCGGCGGTCAACCGCCCGATCACGGAGTGCTGCTCTGGGGCGGAGTGCAAACGCGCATCGTCGGAGTTCGCCGCGGCAACGAACCGGTGCTCATCCCCGCCGAGGGAGACCCCATTCCCCCAGCCGGAACCACGGTGCGAGGCGCCATCGAAGACGAACGTCGAACCGCGCTCATGCGCACGCATTCGGCTCTCCACTTGCTCTCGGGCGTCGTGTTTCGAGATTTCGGCGCGCTGGTCACTGGGTCGAATATGGAACCGCTCGAAGGCCGACTCGATTTCAATCTCGAGTCAGTACCTGAGGGTTTCAAGGAAACGATTGAGGCAGCCTGCAACGCGGAGGTCGGGGCCGATCGCGCGATCGAGGCCTACGAACTCAGTCGCGAAGAAGCGTTCGCAATTCCCGACGTCATTCGCACGGCGACCAACCTGCTGCCACCCGAAATCGAAATCGTGCGCATCGTCGACATCCGCGGACTTGATGTTCAGGCAGACGGCGGAACACATGTGGCCGCGACGGCGATGATTGGCGAGATGCGCGTGGTCAAGGTCGAGAACAAGGGCAAGGGCTTTCGACGCGTTCGCATCGTCCTGGGCTGATCGTTGAGCGCACTCAGCGCTTGCCCGTGATTGCGCGGATCTTGGGCCGCACATCAACGAGGTACATCAGCACCGCAACTGCAGCGAAGAGCCCGAAAAGTCCGAGCACCCCGAAACCCACTCCGATCACCAGAAAACACAGTCCCAAGATGATGAGCCAGAACACCTTCGTCTGGCGATCGATGGCTGGGAAGGCCTGACTGGGTCGGATGGCGGCGTCGATGAAGCAGATCAAAGCACTGACCGCGATCAACAGGTTCAGGCCCGAAACGAGGGTGGCGATCAGCGGTGGCATGCGCACAGCCTAGGCGACGGTCGTGTGCGCAGCTGTCGGCAGACATGAAACTGGCCCGCCCGCGGATCGCGCGGACGGGCCAGTAGGTCAGGCGATGAGGCGATCAGACGCCAACGGCCTCACGCACGAGGGTGACACCGTGGTTGACCGAGGAGTACGCCTCGGAACCACGCTTGGCCAGATCGGTCGCCACGTCGGTGGCAAACTCGGTGACGATGCCCGATGCCTTCGCCGGCAACGCAACCACGTCAGCGAACACCTTGTGCATGTCGAATTCGGCAACGGCCTTCTGAACATCAAAGCCGGGAATCTCCACTGCCGGGAGGTTGAGTTCGCGCAGATCAAGCTTGCCGAGGTCTTCTACCAGGGAAGCGATGAACGACGGAGCGGCAGCGACAACGGCCGGGGCGGCCGCCAACGTGCGGTTGCCCGTGAGTCTGCGTGCGCCTGAGGGCTTGGCAGCAACCGGCTTGCGCGCGGACGAAGTCGCAGGTGTGACCTTCTTCGCCGTGGTCTTACGGGCGGTGGTCTTCTTGGGGGCTGCCTTCTTCGCCGTGGTCGTGCGCACGGTCGTCTTCTTCACAGGAGCCTTCTTCGCCGTCGTCTTACGCGCGGCGGTCTTCTTGGTGGTCGTGGTAGCCATGGGCATTCCTTTCACGTGGGCCAGCCGGGTTGCTGGCTGGGGCGGGTGTGTCACCCGGCCCTACTGTGCGGCGGCGGACGTGGTGGTTCGCCGCGGTGTTGACCGTCGCTTCGGGGTTTCCGTCGCTCGGCTTGCTGCGTTTTCGGCCTGGAAGGAGCTGTAGATCTCCAACAGCACACCGCGTTGTCTATCGGTGAGCAGCGGGTCGGCAACAATCGCCTCACCCACGGAGATGATGGCCGGATGTTCGTCGAGCAGCCCTGCCCGTACATAGAGAGTCTCAGCGGAAATGCGCAGCGCCTTCGCGATCTGACCGAGAATCTCGGCGCTGGGATTGCGCAGGCCCCGCTCGACCTGCGACAGATAGGGGTTCGAGACCCCGCTGGACTTGGCCAACTGTCGCAGCGACACCTCCGCCGCCTCCCGCTGTTCGCGGATATAGGCACCAAGGGTGGCGACGTCGATTCGTGAACTCACACCTCAATGATAACCCGAGAGTGCTTGCAATTGCAAACAGAGTGCTTGCTGCAGCGAGCGGGCTACTGGATCGTCGGGGGTTGTACTCGCGCCAGCACGTCGTCAACGGACACGAGGCCTTCGCGGTAGCGACGGGCCAACTCAGTCGCGCAGGCATCGGCAACCTGCTGCACTTCGCGCCGTACGTCAGAGACCTCGGCCTCGTGCGCCCTCAACGCGACGAGCGACTCAACGAGTTCCTCGTCACTGCGATTGCTGACATCAGAAACCACCGCATCGGCAATTGCTTGCTCGACAAGGCGGCGGTGCTCGTCGACGCGACTGGGCTGCACCGTGATGTGACGGCCGGCGCCGTGCGTCGTGCGCTGAGGATCGGCCAAAATTTCGGCCAATCGGCTGACGAGGTCACCCTCACCTGGAGTGGTTCGCCGCTCGATCTCGGCGCGCACAATGTCCATGCGGCCATGCAGCATGCGCCGCAGGTAGGACAGGTCGGCCTCTTCTTGCTCCGCCTCATGTCGTCGTGCCCGTAGTTCGTCGATTGGCAGCTCAGTGAGGTCATTGAGGTAGTCGTCGGCCAGCACCTTGTCGACGCGGCGCTGACCACCGGACTGTGGGCGGGTCATCGCGTACGACCCGAACGACGATCGACGATGCCGAGCATTGCTCGCGCCTCCTCGGGAGTCAGTGCCGGCCTCATGGCCGTGTCAGCAAGGCTAGCCGCTCGAGCAACTAATTCGGAGTTATCCACGACCGGCCGCCCGGCCGCAAACGTGAGCGTGTCTTCCATCCCGACTCGAAGGTGCCCACCAGCGGCGAGCGAACCGAGCATCACGGGCATGCTCCAGCGTCCCACACCGGTGGCTGACCACGTGGCCCCTTCGGGAAGGGCCTGAACGGCGGCCACCATCGCCTCAAGCGTGGCTGGCATCCCGCCGGGAACGCCCATCACGAGGTCAGCGTGCACCGAGCCGCCCGCTGGCGGACCGTACTTGTCGAGCAACCGCTTCATCGAGGTGACCTGCCCGAGGTCGAAGATTTCGAACTCAGGCACGATCTGTCGCTGCTGCGTCTGCTGATACAGCTCGACCATGAAAGGCCACGGATTGAGAAACACGTCATCGCCGAAATTTACGGTGCCACACGACAGCGAGCAGGAATCAGGATTGGCATCAAGAACTGCCAGTCGAGCCTCAAGAGAGTCGTGCACCGAGCCGCCCGTCGACACCTGAACCACCAGATCCGTGGCCTCACGCAGGCCATCAACCGCGGCAGTCACGCGCCCGAGATCAAGGGTTGGCTGACCCTGGCCGTCACGAACATGCACGTGGATGAGCCCCGCTCCCGCGCTCTGGCAGGCTCGTCCCGTCTCGATCAGCGATTCAACGGTCACCGGCAGGCCTGGAGCCTGCGAGGGGTCGCTCTCTGCCCCTGTGGGGGCTACGGTGATGAGGGTCCCTTGCGCCATGGCCACCATCGTGTCACGCGGTGGCGCGAACGCAAGGGGTGGGCAGTGACCTGTCGGTTTCGACGGATTACCGCACGGGGAAGATTCTCAGGGTGATGGACTTAACTCCCTCGAGCGGAGTGCCGAAAGACTGTAATGACGGGGTTTCCGTCGGCAGACGGTGACACGATGAGGGAGGGACGGTGCGGTGTACGACACTCAGGCTCAAACCGCGCCGTGGCCAGAAGACGAGCAACCGATGAGCGATTCTCACGCCGGGCCTCCGGCCGAGCATGCTGACGCCCCCGACCCCGGGTTCGATGGCGTCACAGTTGACGCTGCCCAAGCGCACGCGGCCCCCTCGGATGCTGAAGGAATCATCCTCGGATTTGCGGCCCAAGAAGCCAGCGGTTGTCTGACCATCAGCAACGCATCCGGTGACGAAGGTCTGGTGTGGTTCCGCGACGGACAGGTGTACGCAGCCTCCGTACCCGGCCGTCGCCCACTGCTGGGCGTGCGACTGGTGACGGCTGGAGCCATCAGCCCTGATCAACTCAATGCCGCCCTTGAACTGCAGCGCAGCGAAATGCATGCCGCCCGCCTCGGTGAAGTACTCGTGCATCTACACCTAGTCAATCGTCGCGTCATCGAAGCGTTCGCACTTGAGCAGCAGCGCGACATGCTCGCCGACCTCTTGGGCTGGAACGTCACGAACCACTGGTTCCGCAATGGCGCTCGCACCCGCACCGATCTCGCACCGTTTACCGATGTTGCTGAATTGATCGAACAGGCACATGCGCGCCAACGCCAGTGGCCATTGGTGGTCGACGAAATCGGCGGCGCCGACGTCGTGCCACTGCCAACGGGAACTCCGCCCCACGCCACGTTGAGCTCCAGCGAGCGCACCGTACTCGGGCATGTCGACGGTGTTCGCACCTTGGTCGACATCGCCGACGACTGTGGTTACACCCTGTTTGAAGCTGCTGACGTCATTCTCGGCTTGGCGGCCGCGGGGCTCGTGACGACCGCTACTGACCTTCTGCACGACCCTCGACCCACCGGTTTTCCTTCGCTGGTCGATGACCCCTTCGAGCCGTTGGCTGAAGTACTTCCACTGCATCTGGTCACTGAGGGGTCAGAGGAACCTGCACCGGTCTACGACGAATCCCCCAGTTTCATGGAGGCCGAGCCCACTTCCGCCGCGTTCATCGATGCACCAGTCGACGAAGCACCCGCGTACGAGGCGCCGCACGAGCCGATCGTCGAAGCCCCCCTCATCGAGTCGATTCCGCTGGCTCCTGAGCCTGCCTTGACCTTCGAACCCGCGGTGACCGCCGAGCCGATTCCTTCGACTTTCAGCGAACTACCCCCGCCGAGCGCAGCACCCTTCCAATCGGCCGACGACGATCAGAACGACGAGCACAACGTCGAACCTGCCGACACTGCAGCCCTGATGCGCGAACTCACCAGTATGGGTCTGCGCGACGAAAACTGACGTCAGCCGATAATGATCGGCTGCTGCGATGCACTGATTCCGTCGGCCACAAGCACGGCCTCGATCGGAATCGACCTCTTGACCAATGCCAAGGCGATGGGACCCAGTTCGTGGTGTCGCGCCGCAGAACCCACCGTGCCCACACCCTTATCGCCAAGGGTCACCAAAGAACCCTGCGCCGGTAGCCGCTCCTCGGTGCCGTCGAGGTGCAGCAGCACCAGTCGCCGCGGTGGACGGCCCAGGTTGTGGGTACGGGCTACCGTTTCCTGACCTCGGTAGCACCCCTTACTCAAGTGCACCGCCGACCCCAGCCACCCCACTTCGTTCGGGATCGTGCGCGTGTCGGTATCGAGTCCCACCCTCGGAACCCCGGCGGCAATGCGCAGCGCTTCAAGCGCCCACGTGCCAGCGGGCGGTCCGGCACTGTCAAGAAAGGCGTCGAGTTCAGCACGACCGACGATGACTTCGCGGCCCACCAGAAGTGCAGGGCGCTCGGCTAACAGGCGATTCCACTCGCCCCCCGCATCGGGCGTCGGCAGACCCGCGAATGCTTCAGGAACCAGCCAGGTGGGGTGGTTGTCGTCGACGACCCGCACAGGCTGCCACACCACGGAGTAGTCGGCGGAGACATCACTCACCTCAACCCGCAGCATGAAGCGCATGGAGTCTAGGAACGAATGCACCTGCTGAGTGGCGTTCGACTCGGTAGTAATCCAGGTGACCTCGCCGTCATCAACGATGTGCAGCTCGTGCTCAACGCGACCATGCGGATCGAGAAGCAACGACAGGACCGACTCGCCCGGCTGCAGGTGTTCAATGGCTTGACTGAGCAACGAGTGCAGCCAACTCAGTCGGTCGGCGCCAGCCACCGTCAGCACGCCACGTTGAGACAGGTCGACGTACCCAACACCCGCCTCCAGACGGCGCTGTTCACGATGCGGATCGCCGTAGTGCCACGCGACTGCGGCATCAGGGTGGTTCGGGTCCGGATGCGGAATACCCTGACTCAGCAAGGCGGTCATGACAGCGTCGTCGCCGCGCGGCAATCGGCGCACCGACCGTGCACTGAGAAGTGGGTGATGTCGGTGTCGAAGCCCACCTGCTCGTTCAGTACGCGCACAAAGGGCTCAGCGACATCGACGTGAATGCTGATGACTTCTCCACACGCATCGCACACCAAATGAATGTGTGCTTCCTCTTCAACTGCGTGGTAGGTCGGAGCACCGTGACCGATGTGCGCGTGGCTGACGAGGCCGACTTCTTCGAGCACTTCTAGAGTTCGGTAAATCGTTGAAAGATTCACGCCCGCAGCTGTGCGCTGCACTTCGACGAGAAGTTCATCCGGTGTTGCGTGACGCAGCGTCTCGACTGCTTCGAGCACCAATTGCCGCTGCGGAGTGATGCGGTACCCGCGTGCACGCAGACGCCGCTCCCACTCACCTGAGTCGGTCGAGGGTCGCGCATGGTCGTGTGTGTGCACGTGCTCTGTCATGACACCGCCTTCAGTGTGGCCGAGAGGTGCGAGGTGAGGGGATGGCCGACCGCCGCCATGTCGAAAGCCCACAGCAAGTCGCCATCGACCAATCCGTACAGTCGCTGACCGGCCGTGTAGTCCTTCGCGGTCGCGGTGCGCGCCACCACATCACTGCGCAGTTCAACTTTCGCACCGGTGATGCGCGCATCCTGAATCGAATTGACGGTGACTTCGCCAACCCACACTTCGGCATAACCGGTGGGGTGCGCGAGCAACAGTTCGACTCGGTTATCGGGTGCCGGGCGCCAGAAGCCGGTCTCGGTTGCCAGCGGGCGCACCTGATTTCCGTCGTCGTCAAGCAACCACGAGCGTGACCAGTAGGTCAGGAACGGGCGACCATCGTGAGTCACGATGATCTCTTGGCCGAAACGAAACTCCGGAACCGTCGGGTAACCGCCCACGCCGACTCCCGCCCAGCGGCCGATCAGCCACGACAGCGGTACGAGCGAGTCGGCAACCTTGGGAGTTGCTTCTTCCGTCATTCCCACAGGGTACCGACCTCGCCCTCACGTCATGCGTTAGTAGATGAGTGCTTGCGCACCTTCGGCAAGTGCTTCCTCGACGAACGTGGGGGCACCGGCGATGCGCACACCCTCGATCAGGTCTGACTGTTCGAGTTTGCGTCGCAGTGCACATTGCGTGCACACCGTGAGGCTTCCCATGGCCAGCACTGCGTCCCGGAGTTCGGCGAACGGCGCTCCACCCTCCAGCACCACTGCCTCGGCGCGGCCCGGTACCGCAAGCCACACTGCGTCACCGGTGAGCCACACCGAGACGGGTGCCCCCGCGGATGCCGCGGTGACGGCCACCGTGAACGCCTGCGACGCGCGCTCAACGTTCTCGTCGGTGCCAGTGGTGCACTTGATAACAAGGGATCTAGTCATGCACGCAATCTACGCGCTAGTAAGTAGATCTCACACCCGAGGCAGAAGTTGAAAGCCGCATTAAGGAACGCGGCTGCGAGCGCGAGCCCGATTGCCACCTGCCCCACCAGTGTGGCTCCCAGCAGGTACGAGATCAGGCCGACGACAGCGAAGAGGAAGCCGACGAGCTGCGCGAAACGCGGCGGTGCTGGATCTTCGAGTTCGGCGGGCGGTCCAAGTCGCGGCCGCACCACCTTGCGGTAGAGCACCCCGTACGGCTGCGCACCGAGGCCGACGAAAGCACCGAGGCCGAAGACGACGGTTTGCCAGGCGATGACGGCAGTGCCCAGGAGGCTGGATCCGGCCAGCAGGGCGACCGCAAGGGCGATCACGGTAATCGCGGCACCGAAACGCGGGCCACGCGGATCGATTCCAGTCGGTGTGGTGACCGAGGCAGTAGTGGATGTTGCGGTAGTCATGGGGGTCTCCTGTCGGGTGGGCACGAACGGACGCCCACCGAGCGGTGGGCACGCGGTCAGCGCAGGTGACAGGAACCGGACGCAAGGCGCCCGAAGTCGACAGTGCGGCGCTTAGTAAGCGCGGGCTGGCGACTGATCATGGACAAAACGATAGGTGAGAACGACTACGTCTCACAGGTCTGTCCACATTGTGGACATGGGCTGCGTCGGTCATGCAAGTGCGGGGGATTACCCGCGAACGGCCGTCACCTAGTCGATGACGTCGCCAAGCGCGGCGACCACGTCAGCGGTTCGGGGTGCACCAACAGCCCGCCGACGAATGCGCCCGGTTGAATCGAGCACCACAATCGTGGGCGTGCGCATCACATCAAGGCGGCGAACAAGATCAAGATGCGACTCAGCGTCGATCTCGACGTGCGTGACCCCCTCAACCATTCCGGTGACTTCGCCGAGGGTGCGACGGGCAGCACGACACGGTTGGCAGAAGGCGGTGGAAAACTGAACGAGAGTCGCGCGTTCGCCGAGCGGCTCGCCGATATCGGCAGCGCTCAACACCTCGCCGTCGTGGGTCGGCGCGTCGGATACCGGATCAACGCCCTTGATATGACCATCAGTGAACCGGCGATACAGCCCGAAAGCAGTGGCGGCGATCAGCACCACCACGAGAATTCCAAGTCCGGTGGTCACGAGGTTTCACCACCGGCCATTGACAGTGCCCACGCGCAGATACGGTCGAGTAACTCGTCGTCGACCGCAGCCTCCGCATGCGCGAAACCTGGTTCGATCCACAGATCGATTGCCGGCTCAAACCCTCGGTCACGAGCACCTTGAACAGCGCCCCGATGCACCGCTTCTGGGTGTTCCAACGGAAAGTAGGTATCGGCATCACCGTGCACCAGCAGGAAGGGAATCGGGGCAAGGTACGCGGCCGCTTCTTCCGGGCTGTAGCCGAGTTCGTCTGCTTCCCAGTCGCCGACGTCGACGCGTGTGTGTGAGACGCGCGCCAGCACCGCGCGACCGACGGGAGTTGATACTGCGCGATGCACCAGTCGCATCGGCGCCGTTCCACGGTAGAACCAGAACGCCGTGCCGCTCACTGACACCACCGCGTCAGGGGCGTTCTCGGCGGTGAGCGCCAACGGCCCTCGGTCAGTCGTGCGAGTGAGTGCTGCCTGGCGCACCGCGATGGCCGATCCCATCGAAAAGCCTAGGCTCACCACTTTCCGATGCCCTTGATCACGTGCCCACGCAATGGCCGCATCGAGGTCGAGCACCTCGCGCATACCGAGCGAACTGGTACCCCCCGATGAACCGTGGCCGCGATAGTCCAGGTCGACTACAGCGAGATGCTGATTGAGTCGTTCAGCAACGCGCAGATTGTCAGCCTTCGCGCGGAATCCAGTGAATCCATGACCAACAACGATCACCGGTTCGCACGGGGCACCCTGCGGAGATGGTCGATATGTCACACAAATATCGACTCCGTCAGTGGTCAGCAGGCGCCCCTCGCGAGGGCTCGCGGGAACACCGGCGGCTGGGGACTTCACAGTGAACTATCCTGTCACCACAGAGATTGGTGTTTTGAGGAGGTGCAATGTCGACGCTTCTACTGCTCACGTCAACCCTTGACGCCTCCACCACGGTGGTTCCTTCGCTTGGTCTGCTCAACCACCACGTACGCGTGCTGCCAGCTGAGGCAAGTGCACTCCTCGATGCTCCCTCAGCCGACGTGCTACTCGTTGACGGTCGTCGCGACTTGGCCAGCGCGCGCAGTCTGTGCCGGCTGATTCGCACCACCGGAATTGACATTCCCCTGCTACTCGTCACCACCGAGGGTGGCCTTGTCGGCGTCTCCTCCGACTGGGGCATCGATGACTTTGTCCTTGAGTCGGCCGGCCCGGCCGAACTCGACGCGCGGCTGCGGCTGGCCATCGGACGTCTGGTTGTCGACGAGGAAGCAAGTGGTGAGATTCGCAGCGGCGATGTGGTGATCGACGAGCACAGTTACACCGCACGCCTACGCGGTCGGGCGCTCGATCTCACCTTCAAGGAATTTGAACTACTCAAATTCCTGGCTCAGCACCCCGGACGAGTGTTCTCGCGAGCGCAGCTGTTGCAGGAGGTGTGGGGTTACGACTACTTCGGAGGTACGCGCACCGTCGACGTTCATGTGCGACGACTGCGCGCCAAACTCGGAGTCGAACACGAGTCGCTCATTGGCACCGTGCGCAACGTGGGCTACCGGTTCGTTCCGCAGAAGCCAGATGAGGCAACCCTCGCGACGCTCGACGATGGCGAGCACCTCGAAGCGTCCACGACGGCGTCACGGTTGTGACGATGGCCGGCGACGAACGCTGGCTCGACGACGTCTCTGACCTCGAGCACGACGACGTGCACGCGGTGCTTCATCTAATCGATCAGGTCACTGACGCCGATGGTGTGAGGCCGTTGGATGAGCACGCACTGCTACACATCCGGCGCGGTGGAGACGTGGGGGCACGCCACCTGCTTGAGTGGAACCGATCAACTTCCGATGAACCAGCGCAGCTCGTGGGGTACCTCCACCTCGATTCCACCGACGAGGTCGCAGGGCCGGTTGCCGAACTCGCCGTGCATCCAGAGTTTCGTCGGCACGGAATCGGTCGGAATCTGGTGCAGGCGATCATTGATCAAAGTTCCGACGGCCAGATGCGGTTGTGGGCTCACGGTGAGAGCACGGCATCGGCCCATTTGGCGGGCTCGATGGGGTTCACGTCGACTCGCGTGCTCTGGCAGATGCGGCGTTCACTGTCAGCGGCGCTTCCACGACTGGTACTTCCCGACGGCGTACGCATTCGCGCATTCAATCCCGGCCACGACGACGACGCGTGGGTGGCGGTCAATGCCCGCGCGTTCGAAAACCACCCCGATCAGGGTCGCTGGACCATCGACGATCTCCGTTTGCGCATGCGCGAACCGTGGTTCGATCCGACGGGTTTCTTACTGGCTGTGACGGGTGCCGGAGCTGACGAGCAGATCGTCGCGTTCCACTGGACCAAGGTGCACGGAAGTAATGACCACGGGCACGGACACGGACACGCACAACTCGGAGAGGTGTTTGTGGTGGGAGTCGACCCCGAGTGGCAGCGCAAGAGCCTCGGGCGGTCGCTGACGGTCGCGGGTCTGGCGCACCTGCGATCGCGCGGCCTCGACCAAGCAATGCTCTACGTCGACGCGCGCAACACCAACGCCATCAAGGTGTACGAGTCACTGGGGTTTGCGCGATGGGACACCGACGTTCTGTTTACTCGCGTCCCCTCGTAGCACACCCCTTCTTTTCGCATGGGGGGACATTGAGCACGCATAGAGGCAGTTTTTCTACCCCATCATTCCGCGGTCAGGGCGTTTCGAGCATCTCACCGGCTCGCACCTCACGCCGCGATCCGTGTCCGAGAACCCACGCCGACTGACGGCCTTCAACCCGCCACTCATGTGGCCCGCCGACGACCGCGGTGTCCTCGTCAATTCCAAGCACGGTGACACCCTCGGGGGCGTGGAGTAGAACGCGCGTGATCATGTCGGGCATCCAGCCGGCCATCTTGTCAAAATGCGGAATGACTCGTAGATGCGGAAGAACTCCGAGGCCCGGATCTGGGCTAAGCCCTAGGCGCTTGACCGAAGGAACCCACGAGGTCATGGCCATCGCACCCGCGCTGCACCCCGCGAGCGCCGCCCCAGCGCGCCACGCTCCCTCGATGCGCTCCCACAGCAGGGTGCCGCGCAGCGTGCCTGCCAGGAAATGCGGGTCACCACCCGACAGGTAGATCAGGCCCGCGCCATCAACGAGATCGGCGATTGCCGGGTCATCTGCTTCCTCTCGATTGCGCGCAATGACCGGCACCGATTCAACCCCCAGCCGCTCTGCCTGTGCCCGCCCGAGGGCAACCCAACGGTCAAGAGAACTCTGATCCTCTTGACCAGCGGCGGTCGGAATCTGCACGTAGCGCCCCGCGCGTCCGTCGAGGAGTGCTCGCTCGATTTCCAGCATCTGAGGCAGGTACTCGCCCGATCCGACGAGAGCTAGCGGACCGGGCAGCGAGGTGGTCATTCACACATGATCACAGACGCCAGCACAAAAACTGCGCTAGGTGCTGGGGGAAGAAAACTGCCTCTATGCGTGCTCAATGTCCCCCCATGCGGAATTGGGGGTCGGGGGGGGTCGGAATTAGGTGAGGTCCCATTCGGGGCCGGTCGGAGTGTCGCGAATGGTCACGCCAGCCTCGGCAAGTCGATCGCGAATGAGATCGGAATCGGCAAATCGCTTCTCAGCACGTGCTGCCATCCGCATCTCCAGCAGCAGTGCGACGTACGGACCAACGATCGACTCGCGATCAACCGGCGCGTTAGCCGCGCGCTCGCCCAACGCCGCAATCAGCGCACCCACCGATCGCGAGTCAGCCTCAGGGTCGGCCTGAAGCAGGAGCAACCCCGTCACCGCTGCCTCGACATCGCCCGCCGCCAGACTCGCCGCGATCCCTGCCGCATCGACGCCATCGGAAGGAACGGTCACCGAGACAGCCCGCTCGCCCGAGCCCGCAATCTCAGCGATTCGCGTCACCGTCAACGCATCACCGGACCGGAACTCCGTTGACGACGAATGCGTGCGCACGGTGACTCGCCCGCGACCCACGATTTCGACATCGCCCGATTCGACATCAATGACCACACCGGTGTGCTCATCAATGCCCAACACGAATGCATCGTCGGGCAGCTGGTCGATCAACGAAGCCAGTCGACGTTCACCCATGTAGCAAAAGCGCGTGTCGTGGGTGCCACCCTCGGCGTTGTCGAAGTGGGGAACAACAGCTGCCCGCAACCCCGTGGCACGGCCCAGCACGTCAAGCCCCTCGAGCCACCGAGGCTCCTGACCCACCTTGTAGACCTCGTACACCGGAATCGTGAACGCCCCCAGTGTCAGTGCCGCCGCTGAGGCAAACACCACGGCGCCACCCGACCGCAGCCGCTCGTCGAGCAGGCCAACGACAGGCGTGCCGCTCCACTGTTCAAGCGCGTAACTGGGTGACCCTGGCCCCGCAAAAACCCAACGTGCCTGTCCCAACGCCGCCAACGCACGCGCCGCCGCAGCCGGATCGGCCTGTGTTGCCACTCGGGAGCGTAGCGACGCCACTCCGACCGTACGGCCGACCGAGTCGCGAAAGTATGTCTGGATGCGCTCAGTGAGTTCATCGGCATTCTCTTGGAATCCGAAGGGCGTATCGAGAAGAACCGCTGGAACCTCGCCGGGCGCGCCGAGGCGCGAAAACACGCGCTGATGGGGAGTGACCATCGTCGGACTGGTCTCCCCCGAGCCAAGCACCATGAGCAATCGCGGCAGAGGAAGTGGGGTCACCATCCGATGATGTCAGGGTTCGGCGATGTCAGCACCATGAGGAGCCCACCACCGCCCCGCCTCTATCTGCCAGACTGGAGTGATGGACGAGACTGACTCATTTGCGCCAATTACCAGTGACGACACCAACGAAAATGTGTCCTCACCGGAGGCGCCCGTCCTCCTCGCCCTCCCCGACGACCGCTTCATCGACCGCGAACTGTCGTGGCTGGCCTTCAACACTCGGGTTCTTGAACTCGCCGAAGACGCCAATAACCCGCTACTCGAGCGAGCGAAGTTCCTCGCAATTTTCGCCAGCAACCTCGATGAATTCTTCATGGTGCGCATCGCCGGCCTCAAGCGCCGACTCGCGGCAGGAATCGCCACCCGAGCCGCAAGCGGCATGCTGCCCCGCGAAGTACACGAGGCAGCGCTCGGCCACGCTCACGAGTTGATGCTGCGCCAATCGGAGTGCTTCCATCGCGACGTTCTACCCAGCTTGGTCAGCGAGGGAATCGAACTCGTGCGTTGGCCCGAACTCAGTGACAGCGAACAAGAAGGCATCGCGAAGGTCTTTAGCGACCAGATCTTCCCGGTGCTCACACCGCTGGCCGTTGACCCTGCCCACCCCTTCCCGTACATCTCCGGGCTTTCACTCAACCTCGCCGTCGTCGTGCGCAATCCCGACACCGGAACCGAGTTGTTCGCCCGCGTCAAAGTTCCGCCGGTACTCCCCCGGTTCCTCAATGTGCGCGGCGCTCGCTTCGTTCCGCTGGAAGATGTCATCGCCGCTCATTTGCACGAGTTGTTCCCCGGCATGGAAATGGTGCAGCAGCACACGTTCCGCGTCACTCGCAATGAAGACCTCGAAGTTGAGGAAGACGACGCCGAGAACTTGTTGCAGGCACTCGAACGCGAACTCATGCGTCGAAGGTTTGGCCCCGCTGTGCGCCTCGAAGTCGAAGACTCGATGGACCCACACGTTCTCGACCTCCTGATGCGCGAACTAGGTGTCAGCGAATCTGAAGTCTTCCGACTGCAAGGTCCGCTCGATCTTCGCGGTCTCTGGGGAATCGTCGACCTCAACCGCGATGAACTCAAGTACCCGGCATTCGTTCCCAAGACGAGTTACGCCCTCGCCGAGGTTGAAACGTCACTCGCACCCGACGTTCTCGAAGTCATGCGAACAAAAGATGTGCTCGTTCATCACCCGTACGACTCGTTCTCTACCAGCGTGCAACTCTTTCTTGAGCAGTCAGCCAACGACCCGAATGTGTTGGCTATCAAGCAAACCCTCTACCGCACTAGCGGTGACTCACCAATCGTCGATGCACTCATTGACGCGGCCGAATCAGGCAAGCAGGTGCTGGCACTTGTCGAACTCAAGGCACGCTTCGACGAACAGGCCAACATCAGTTGGGCACGCAAACTTGAGCAGGCGGGCGTACATGTCGTGTACGGCCTCGTTGGCCTGAAGACTCACTGCAAACTGTCGATGGTGGTACGCAACGACGGTGGCAAATTGCGACGTTACTGCCACATCGGAACTGGTAATTACCACCCCAAGACGGCACGTCTCTACGAAGACCTCGGCCTGCTCACAAGTGACCCCGATGTCGGCGCCGACGTAGCGAACTTGTTCAACCAACTCTCGGGCTACGCGATGAACACGTCGTACCAGCGACTCCTCGTGGCACCGCACTCAGTGCGCAGCGGACTGATCGAGCGCATCGATCGCGAGGTTGAGCACCACCGAGCGGGCCGCGAATCGCGCATCCGGTTCAAGTGCAACTCGATCGTCGACGAAGCCATCATTGACGCTCTGTACCGCGCAGGGCAGGCGGGCGTACCCGTTGACCTGGTCGTTCGTGGAATCTGCGCGATGCGCGCTGGAGTTCCAGGACTGTCCGACAATGTCCGCGCCGTGTCGATTCTGGGCCGATTCCTCGAGCACAGCCGGATCTTTGAATTCACCAATGGCGGTGAGCGCGAGGTGTGGATCGGCTCCGCCGACCTCATGCATCGCAACCTCGACCGGCGCGTTGAAACGCTCGTGCGTCTTGATGCCCCCGAGCAAGTAACGGAAGTGGGCGACCTCCTCGACCTCGCACTCGACCCTGAAACGGCAGCATGGGATCTCATGCCCGACAGCCGTTGGGTGCGTCGCACGCACGATGCGGCGGGCAACCCGTTGCGCGACTATCAGGCCAATTTGATTATCACCAAGCACCGACGACCGACGGCGGCCATGCCATGAGCGAACCCACTGAGTTCGAAGCCCACATTGACGAGTCACCGGAAGAAGTGCCGCACGACGTTGCCTTCCAGACCGCCGATGCGGACTCGGAGCCGATCGTCGCGGAATCTGAGGAGACCTCGATTCCCAAGGAGCCCACGAAGCCGCGCACTGATCGAGAGATCGAACGCAAACTGCGAGTTCCGCCTCTCTTCACGCTGCCGCCCATCACCGGCGACGACACCGGAGTAGCGCGTGTGGTTGCGCGCCCGCCCTTCGTGCTGACTGCCGCCTACTACGACACCGACGACCTGCGCCTGGCCCGTTGGGGCGTTACCTTCAGGCGGCGTGAAGGTGGGTCCGACGCCGGTTGGCACCTGAAATTGCCCGTCGCCGGCGGCCACCCTGGCGACCGCGACGAGGTTACCCTTCCCCTTGACGCAGGTGAGCCGGGCCATCCCCCGAGCGAACTCGTCGAACTTGTCTCGGCACTGGTGCGGGGCGCGGCCTTGCGTGAAGTCGCCACCTTGCGCACCGAACGCACCCCCTTCCTGCTGCGCGATCACGACGATCGACTCATCGCCGAACTCGTTGATGATGTCGTCTCTGTACTCGATGGCGAGCGCGTGGCCGGACGTTTCCGCGAGATCGAAGTTGAGGCCCGGGAAGGTGACACCGACGACCTCGACCGCGTACTCACCGTGCTTCTCGCGGCCGGCGCCGAACCTGGCACAACGAGCAAGGCGGCTCACGCACTTGGCCCGCGGGCCACTGCGCCTCCCGACGTTCCTGCACCCGCAGCCACTCCCGGGCCGCGCGACCCAGCGTCAGTCGCGGTTCACGTGCACCTGCTCGCGCAGGCGCGCAGACTGCTGCTCAACGACGTGCGCATGCGCCGAGACCTTCCCGATGCCGTACACCAAATGCGGGTTGCTGCTCGACGGCTGCGCAGTTCACTTCGCACGTTCCGTCCACTCGTCGACCGCGAGTGGGCCGATCACTTGCGCGACGAACTCGGTTGGCTGGCAGGCGAACTCGGCGCTATCCGTGACACCGAGGTACTGCTCAAGCGGCTTGATGCACACTGCGATCTCATCGATGACGAAGCGGGCCGTGAGGCGGCGCGTGGTGTTGTTGACCGAGCCTTGGGCGCCCAACTGATCACCGCCCGCGCTTCCGCACTCGAGGCATTGCGCTCCGAGCGCTACCGCACACTGCTCGACGAACTTGTCGTTGCCGTGCGCGAACCCGCCTTTACCGATGAGGCGTCCCGTCCGGCGCGCGCCGTCCTACCTGCACTGTCTTGGGAAGCATGGAAGAGGCTCAAACACGAGGCGGAGTGGCTGACACACGACACCGCGGCCGAACACTGGCACCGCACTCGCATCATCGCCAAACGTGCGCGGTACGCAGCCGAGGCCCTCGAACCTGTATTTGGATCCGACGCTCAAATTCTGGCTCAGTCGTTGGAAGCAGTCACCGAGTTACTGGGTGAGCATCAAGATGCGTCCGTCGCCCAAGATGCCATCCGACTGATGGCCAGCGATCCCGCTCTGGCCGGAGTCGAAGGATGGGGCCTCGGCCTACTGCACGGAGTTGAGATCGAGAGTGAGCAGCGCTCGCGCGTAGAGTTCATCCCCGTGTGGGCGGTCGCTGTGAAGGCGCACCGACGTTCACGGCTACGGTGAATTCCGTGGCCCCCGACAACGACATCATCCGCGCTGCAGGAGTGGTGTGTTTGCGTGAACGCCCAGGCGGTCACACACACGATGAACCACCGGGCACCGAAGTCCTCCTCATTCATCGCACGCAAATCCGCGACTGGTCGCTACCCAAAGGCAAACTCGATCGCGGCGAGCACGTAGCTGTTGCCGCCGTGCGCGAGGCAGCGGAGGAAACCGGCTTCGATGTGGTGCTCGGAATGCCACTCAAGACCCAGCGGTACTCGATCGGTGACAAGACCAAGGAAGTGTCGTATTGGCTGGCTCGAGTCGTCGGCCAGAGTGCGTGGGAGCCTAATCGTGAGGTCGACGAGGTGCGTTGGGTCGACGTAGGCGAGGCCGCTGAACTTCTCAGCTACCCGCGCGATGCCGATCTGGTGAAGTCGGCAGTTAAGAAGCGTCGAGGTACTTCTCCACTGATCATTCTGCGCCACGGCCAAGCCGAGAAGCGGCGCGAGTTCGCCCGTCGACACGAGGTAGTCCTGCCTGACGCATTCCGACCCCTTTCACGAGTCGGCGAACGCCAGGCCGAAGACCTCACCCCGGTTCTCGCGGCATTCGGTGTCACCAGTTCACATTCCTCACCGTCGGTGCGCTGCCACGAAACGGTTCTGCCCTACTGCACTGTGTCGGGCGTCGACATCGTCGAAGAACCCTTGTTGTCGGAAGAGGGTTTCAACGAGTCGCGCAAGAAAGCCATGAAGCGGGTTACCGAACTGCTCAACGACCCCTCCCCCATGGTCGTGTGCACTCACCGCCCCGTGCTACCCGCCCTGTTTGAGCAACTGCGCCGCGACCTCGGCGGTATGGATATCGACCCGGAACTACCCGCGGGCGGGTTCGTCATCATCCACCGCGACTTCAGTTCAGGTCTGGTCAAAGCAGTCGCCGCAGAGCGCCACGCTCCCTGACCGGTCACGCACTGTTTCGTCATTCGCCGTTCATCTTCCGTTCATGTGGGCGGAGAGGTTCAGACACCCCACTTGCTTAGTGTTCTACTCACAGACACCCACACCACGGAGGATTCTCGGTGACCATTTCACGCACCGCCCGCTTCACCTTCATCGCCGCTGCCGGCGCCCTCGCACTCGCAGCCTGCGGCTCATCATCAGGTGGCGGATCGTCCACCAGCGCCAGCGCCAGCGTCAACTGCGCCACCGGCTCGATCAAGGCTTCGGGCTCAAGCGCCCAGAAGAACGCCATGACCGACTGGATCAATGCCTACCAGCAGGCCTGCCCCGGCACCACGATCGATTACCAGGCCAACGGCTCGGGCGCAGGTGTTCAGGACTTCACCAACGCTCAGACCGCGTTCGCTGGCTCTGACTCGGCCCTCAAGGACACTGAGCAGCCCCTGGCTGACAAGCGGTGCGCGAGTGGCCCCGCCATCAACATTCCCATGGTCGGCGGCGCCATCGCCGTTGCCTACAACCTCACCGGTGTCGACAAGTTGATCTTGAACCCCGCCGTGACCGCTGGAATCTTCAGCAACACGATCACCAAGTGGAACGACCCGAAGATCGCCGCACTCAACCCCGGCGTCACACTGCCCGACGCGACCATCGCTCAGTTCCACCGCAGCGATGCTTCCGGAACCACGGCGAACTTCACCGCGTGGCTCAAGGACACCGCCGGAGCTGACTGGACTGCCGACACCGGCAAGGAGTGGAAGGCACCCGGAGGTCAAGGCTCCAAGGGATCTGACCAGGTGCTCGCTTCAGTGAAGTCGACCCCGAACTCAATCGGTTACGTTGAATTGTCATTCGTGCAGGACGCCCAGGGCGTCGGAGCTGCGTGGATCGACAACGGCGGAGGCGCGGTTGAGCCCACCTCGGCCAACGCGGCAGCCACCATCGCAGCGGCAACCGTCACCGGCACAGGCAACAACCTCTCGCTCAAGATCGACCGCACCACCAAGACGCCCAACAACTACCCGGCGGTTCTGGTGACCTACGAGATCACCTGCGAAAAGGGCCTTGCCGCCGACCAGTCGGCGCTGGTGAAGTCGTTCCTGACCTACACCGCCAGCGATGCTGGTCAGGGTGGTCTGACTGACAGCGGCTACGTGCCGATCACCGGCGACCTTCTGACGAAGGTGCGCACGGCTGTTTCGTCAATCTCCTAGCGTTTCCCAGGTGACCCTGACCCCGGCTCGCATACGTCAGGGTCAGGGTCACCTGTATGACCAGCCGATTCCCACGCACGCCACCTCGCGGTAAGAAGGGCCCATGAGTAACACGGCTACCGAGAATGAGCACGATCCACTCATTCCCCACGGCCACAAACAAACTGGTCGGGTCGGCGACCGAGTTTTCCGTGGTTTCGCAAGTGGCGCTGGAATCTTCGTCCTCGTCATCATGGGCGCGATCGGAGCCTTCCTGGTCTGGAAGTCGATTCCGTCGCTGCAAGCGGACTCAACAAACTTCTTCACCACCACCGAATGGTTTCCAGACGACAACCCCGCCGTGTTCGGTATTGCTGCCCTGCTTTTCGGCACGGTGATCAGTGCCGCGATTGCCATGGTGCTGGCGTTGCCTGTCGGAATCGGAATCGCGCTGTTTATCGCGTTCTACGCGCCGCGTCCGGTGGCTTCCACGCTTGCCTTCATCACTGACCTCCTCGCTGCCGTGCCGTCGATCATCTTCGGCCTGTGGGGTCTGGCAGTGCTGATGCCGAACATGCAAGGAACAGCCCAGTGGCTCAATGACTACCTCGGCTGGATTCCCATCTTTAGCAACAGTTTGGGGATCTACTCCAAGAGCCTGTTCATCGCCGGAGTCGTACTCGCGATCATGGTGCTCCCCACCGTGTCTGCCGTCACGCGCGAAGTGTTCATTCAAGTACCCTCGGCGCACATCGAAGGTGCGCTGGCGCTCGGCGCCACCCGCTGGGAAATGGTGCGGATGGCAGTCTTCCCATTCGCGCGACCGGGCATGATCTCGGCCGCCATGCTGGGCTTGGGCCGCGCGCTTGGCGAGACGATCGCCGTGGCGCTCATCCTCTCGGCCGCCTTCACCATCAACTGGCACATCACCGAACCCGGTGGAAACAGTTTCGCCGCCAACATCGCCCTGAAGTGGAATGAAGCGGGTCCGATCGGACTCTCGGCATTGATTGCCTCCGGACTCGTGCTGTTCCTCATCACCTTGGCCGTCAACATGCTCGCGCGCTGGATCGTGTCGCGCCGCAAGGATTTCTCGGGGGCTAACTGACATGGCGATCCTCACCCCTGAGCCCACACGCTCACCCGAGAGCCGGTCGATCGGTGAGACGCTAGCCGGCAAGAGGCTGCCGCGTTGGGCACCCCTCGCGACTGCCGTTGCCGCCATCGTCGTTGGCTACGGCATCGGCGCTGCGGGCAGCATTTTCGGACTCGCGTGGTTCGTGGTCGCAGCGCTGCTCTTCTTGATCGCACAAACGGCGTGGTCGTTCGCTGTCGAGGGTCGTCGCCACGCGGTCGATCGATTGGCGACCACGCTGATCTACGCCTGCTTCATCGTCGCGCTGGCACCGCTTCTTTCGGTCCTCCTTTCGGTCATCGCTAAGGGTGCCGGAGTTGTCTTCACCGACTTTCCTAGTTTCTTCACCGAGACCATGCGCAATGTCAGCCCCCGTAAACCCGGTGGTGGTGTCGCGCACGCCATTGTGGGCACGATCGAGCAGGTCGCAATCTCGTCTTTGATCGCGGTACCTGTCGGCATCATGGCTGCGGTCTACCTCGTCGAGTACGGGCGCGGACGCTTGGCCAAGTGGGTGTCGTTCTTCGTTGACGTCATGACCGGTGTGCCATCCATCGTCGCCGGTTTGTTCATCTACACCTTTTGGATTCTCGTCCTGGGCTTCGAACGATCGGGCTTTGCGGCCGCACTGTCACTGGTCATTCTGATGATCCCCGTGATCGTGCGCACCACCGAAGAAATGCTCAAGATCGTGCCCAACGATCTTCGTGAGGCGTCCTATGCCCTCGGGATTCCCAAGTGGAAGACCATCGCGCGTATTGTGCTACCCACCGCACTGTCGGGAATCATTACCGGCGTGATGCTCGCGGTCGCACGCGTGGCTGGCGAAACTGCCCCACTGCTGCTCACGACCTTTCTGTCGCAGAGCATGAACTGGGACCCCTTCAGCGGACCGCAGGCAGCACTTCCCACTTTCGTCTGGGACCAGATCTCTAACGGAACAGACGCGTCTGTGGCTCGCGCATGGGGCGGCGCCTTCGTGCTCATCCTGTTTGTCATGATTTTCTACATCGGAGCACGCCTGCTTGCGCGAGTGTTTGCTCCCAAGGCACGCTAGTACCCACCCTTCACACTGAAAGTAGACCCATGGCCAAGCGAATTGATGTCAGTGACCTCGACATCTACTACAGCAAGTTCCTCGCGGTCGAGGGCGTCACTTTCAGCGTCGAACCACGAACAGTCACGGCCTTCATCGGCCCCTCGGGTTGTGGCAAGTCAACGGTGCTGCGCACTCTCAACCGCATGCACGAAGTGATTCCGGGCGCCTACGTCAATGGCAAGGTGTTGCTTGACGGCGAGAACATCTACGACGCTGACGTCGACCCTGTCAACGTGCGGCGCACCATCGGCATGGTGTTCCAGCGCCCCAACCCATTTCCCACCATGTCGATCTACGAGAACGTGATTGCCGGGCTCAAGCTTGAGCGCACCAAGGGTGTGAAGCGCGACAAGGCGTCGATGGACGCCGTGGTTGAAAAGTCACTGCGGGGCGCCAACCTGTGGGAAGAGGTGAAAGACCGCCTCAACCGACCGGGCTCAGGCCTGTCAGGTGGTCAGCAGCAGCGACTGTGTATCGCCCGTGCCATCGCCGTCGAACCTCAGGTTCTGCTCATGGATGAGCCATGCTCGGCACTTGACCCCATCTCAACGCTCGCGATCGAGGACCTCATCGAGGACTTGAAAGAGCGCTACACGATCGTGATTGTCACGCACAACATGCAGCAGGCGGCCCGGGTGAGCTCCACCACCGCCTTCTTCAACCTCGCGGGAATCGGTCAGCCCGGACGCATGGTCGAAATGGGGCCGACGGCCAAGATCTTCTCCACCCCCACGGAGAAGGCGACCGAAGACTACGTGTCAGGCCGATTCGGCTGAGCCGACTTCCTTACTGACCGCGCGACGACAAAAGCTCGCGCACCTTGGCTTGCTGGGCGAGTCCCATTCGGCGGAAGAGCGGCAGCGCTCGCACTCCGAACTCGGGAACAACTCCGAGGAGTCGCACCTGAGCCCCGCGCCATCGAGGCACGGAGGCGATCAGGCGAGGGCGCTCGAGTAAACGAACGAGCCGAGCGGAGACTTCCTCAACGGTGGTGAGTCGCGGGGCCGAGAAACTCAGCGCGATAGCAGGGTCATCAATGACCTCGCTGATCATCGGCGTCAGCATTCCGTCGGGGCAGATCGCGCTGATATGAATGCCGACGCCTTGAGAGCGCAATTCGGCCTGAAGACCCAACGAGAACGACAACACCCCGGCCTTCGTTGCTGCGTACACGCACTCGCCCGGAACGGGTACCCACGAAGCCAGGGATGCGATGTTGATGACGTGACCGCGGCCTCCATTGGCGCGCATCACTTCCACTGCTGCTCGAGTTCCGTTCATGACTCCGAGCAGATTGACCATCACAACGCGCTCGACAAGATCGTCGTCCTGCGTCGCCGCATCACCGGCGCCAAGAATGCCTGCGCAGTTGACCCACACGGAGGGTCGCACTTCGTCGGCTAAGGCGCGGCATTGCGCAGCGCTGCGGACATCGAGTTCGCGGCACTCGTCAGTCGCCACGACATCAGTGGCCACCACGTCGTAACCCTGCGAACGTAGATCGGAAACGATCTGCTGACCGAGCCCACCAGCGGCACCAGTCACTACAGCAACGCGTGACGATGAACTGCCCAACGCTGTCACAGGATGGTGCCCTTGCCGATGGCGACAATGCCACCTGGACTGACCGTGAAGCGCTCGCGATCGACATTGAGGTCAACTCCGATGGTGGCACCATCGGGCACGATGACGTTCTTATCCAGAATTGCGTTACGCACCACGGCATTTCGGCCAATGCGCGAACCCGGCAAGAGCACCGCGCCCTCGACGTACGAACCTTCACGGACCTGAACGTCGAAGGACACCACACTGTTGCGCACGTGACCACCCGCCACGATTGAGCCCAGACCGATCATCGATTCGTGAGCGTTACCACCTTCAACGAACTTTGCCGGCGGCAGCGACGGGGCATCGGACAGGATCGGCCAATGCCGGTTGTACAGGTTGAAGATCGGGTGCACTGACACAAGATCCATGTGGGCTTCGTAATACGAGTCAAGCGTTCCAACATCGCGCCAGTAGCCCTTGTCGCGATCGGTTTCGCCCGGAACATGATTGGTGTCGAAGTCGTAGACGTGTGTGAGCCCCTGCTCGGTGAGCATCGGCAAGATGTTTCCACCCATATCGTGCAGCGAGGTTTCATCGGCCGCGTCGATACGCAGCGCCTCAATGAGCACGTCGGTGGTGAAGACGTAGTTACCCATCGACACAAATGCTTGATCAGGTGAGCCAGGAACTGCGGGCGGGTCGGCGGGCTTTTCGTGAAATGCCAGCACCTTGGTGTCGTTGGGGCTTTGCTCGATGACACCGAACGACGAGGCACCCTCGCGCGCCATACGAATACCCGCGACAGTGACTCCCGCACCGGTCGCCAGATGCTGCTCGACCATGTCGCGCGGGTCCATGCGGTACACGTGGTCGGCACCAAAGACCACGATGTAGTCAGGCTTCTCGTCGTAGACCAAGTTCAGGCTCTGGAAGATGGCGTCGGCCGATCCGGTGTACCAGCGCGGTCCGAGTCGCTGCTGGGCAGGAACTGCCGTGATGTAGTCGCCAAGGATTCCTGACATGCGCCACGTCGTGGTGATGTGCCGGTCAAGCGAGTGCGACTTGTACTGCGTCAGCACGCAAATACGTTTGTACGACGCATTCACCAGGTTCGACAGTACGAAGTCGACCAGTCGATAGGCCCCCCCGAACGGGACAGCAGGCTTGGCGCGGTCGGCGGTGAGCGGCATGAGTCGCTTGCCCTCGCCTCCGGCGAGGACAATTCCGAGCACGCTTGGCTGTGCAGTCACATCACCACACTAGCCCGCCACTACTGTGTGGCGTATGAGAGTGGCAATCCTGACCCGTGAATGGCCTCCGGATGTGTACGGCGGGGCCGGCGTTCACGTAGAGCACCTCGTTCCGCAATTGAGGCGACTGGTCGATGTCGACGTGCATTGCTTTGGCCAGGACCGCCTCGATGCCACCGCCCACGCGGTTCCGGTCGAACTCAGCGACGCCAACGCCGCCCTGCAGACGCTCGGAGTCGACCTCGAAATGGTTCAGGCCACCGACACTGTCGATGTCGTGCACTCTCACACCTGGTACACGAATATGGGCGGTCACCTCGCCGGTCTGATGCACGGTATTCCGCACATCATCACTGCACACTCCCTCGAACCCCGCCGACCCTGGAAGGCCGAGCAACTCGGAGGCGGTTACCGTATCTCGAGTTGGGTTGAGTCAACCGCCTACGCCGCTGCCGATGCGATCATCGCCGTCAGCGACGGAATGCGCCGCGATGTGCTCGACTGCTACCCCTTCATCGACCCAGCCCGAGTGCATGTCGTGCACAACGGTATCGATATGGCGGCGTACGCGCCGCCTGCACAGGAAATCGATATCGCCGAGCTCGGAGTCGATCCAAGCCGCCCGTTCGCCCTCTTCGTCGGTCGCATCACTCGTCAGAAGGGCATCGGCCACTTCTGTCGAGCCGCAGCCCTGTTCGACCCTGAGGTACAGATTGTGGTGTGCGCATCGGGGCCCGATGAACCTAAAATCGGCGACGAGACCACCCAGGCCATTACCGAACTGCAGGCCAGCAGGTCCGCCGGAGTGGTCTGGATCGACCGCATGCTCGACCGACCTTCGGTGGCCGCTCTCTATCGCGCGGCCGCCGTGTTCGTCTGTCCCTCGGTGTACGAGCCCCTCGGCATCGTCAACCTCGAAGCGATGGCCAGTTCCACCGCGGTGGTGGCAAGCGACGTCGGCGGCATTCCCGAAGTTGTCGTCGATGGAAGCACCGGGTACCTCGTGCACTATGACGTCGATCAGCCCGAGGCATTCGAAGCCGGCCTAGCTGCACGGGTCAACGAGGTCGTGTCTCATCCTGGGTTGGCCACCACTCTCGGAGCAGCAGGTCGCGATCGCGCCGAGAGCCACTTCAGTTGGAACTCGATTGCCCAGCAAACGGTGGACGTTTACCACAGCGCCCAGCAGGTTCACCGTTCGACGTGAACCGAAAGAGCACTGCACACTCGGTCGGTGAGGCTCGCCAATTCACCCGCCGACCGATCGTCGGGTACGCGCTGTACGTCACCGCGGCAACGCTGTTTGCTCTCAACGGTTCGGTGGCGAAGGTTCTGCTTGAGTCAGGTATTCCAGCAGCACGACTGTCTGAACTTCGTGTCACTGCCGCGATGATCATTCTGGTGGTGATTGTCGCCCTCACGAACCGGCCGGCATTTCGACTACGCCGCAGCGAGATACGCCGCCTCGTGGTGTACGGCGTGCTCGGAATTGTGATGACCCAGTGGCTGTATTTCGTGGCTCTCGATCGTGGTCTTGCCGTCGGAGTGACCCTTCTCATCGAGTTCACCGCGCCGATCATGGTTGCCCTGTGGTTCCGATTTGGTTTGAAGGAGCCGGTCGGGGGCCGGGTGTGGTGGGCACTGATTCTGGCACTGGTCGGTTTAGCGATGGTGGCGCAGATCTGGCAAGGATTCACTCTCGACGTCATCGGAGTGGCTGCGGCATTCGCGGCCGCAGTGGCCCTCGTCGTCTACTACGTCACTGGCGAAAAGGCAGTCAACGGTCGGTCTGCCCGCGATCCTGTGTCACTCACCATGTGGGGGTTCGTCGCGGCCGCGCTGTTCTGGGCCGTCGTACAACCCTGGTGGACATTTCCATGGAATGTGCTCGGCGGCGAGTCAACCAGCACCGGCATCTTGGCGTCCGTTCAACAGCCGCTCTTGCTCACGTACATGGTGGTGCTCGGAACTGTGGTGCCGTTTTGGCTCGTCGTCGCGTCGATGCGCCACTTGCGCGCATCGCAAGCATCGACGGTCGGCATGAGCGAGCCAGTCATCGCGTCATTCTTTGCCTTCGTGCTGCTCGGCGAGGTACTCACACCTGTGCAACTCCTCGGCGGTGCCGTGGTGCTGCTGGGTGTGTACCTCGCCGAGCGTGCGCGCTAAGAACTACTTCGAACCACCGAAGAGCCCGCCCAGGATGCTGCTGAGATCGTCAGCGCTGGGAAGTTCACCGTTGGGTGAAAGCTGGTCGACAAGGCCCGGAAGCATGGTGCTGAGATCGGTGCTGACCTGCTCGGGTGAGACGCCCGCTTCGCTGGCCATCTGCGCGACATTGTCGGCACCTAGCGCCTGCGACAGCTGGTCGGGGCTGACGGGCGCGTTAGCACCCTGACCCAACCACGAACTCACGAGGTCGCCCAGACCACCGGACTGCAACTTGGCCAGAATGCCTTCGAGGCCACCATTCTGGTTCACCATCTCCATCAGCGGACCGGCCATGCTCTGCAGTTGACCCAGATCCATGCCACCGGCGCCGCCCTGGCCGCCGGTGAGTCCACCCAGAATGTCTTCAATTCCTGCCATTGCCGAACTCCTTTGATTCTGTCGGGACGTTCGCCCGTCAGGCCGACAGTACCCGCCAGCACGATGGGATTTCGCGCTGAAACGAGTCGGTTAGCGAGAGGTCGAGGCGAGCGTTTCGACCGCTGCCCGACGCATCGAGTCGATGCCCTTGCGCACCTGACGCTCAACGACGGCAGGAACCAGTCGGTTCGCTAACGCGGCAACGCGCGCCGATCTCGGGGCGATGACTAGCCTGCGATTGCGGTCGATTCCTTCGAGAATGTCGAGCGCGAGCAAGTCTGCGTCATACAGGCCACCCGGCAACGCGGCCGCGAGTTCGCGGCCGCGACCTGACGCCGACGTGGGCGGAAGTCCGGGCATCACCGGCGAATCAAGAATGGCCGTATCGGTAAATCCTGGACACACCGCCGTCACCTTCACTCCGTGCGAGGCGGCCTCAATTCGAAGTGAGGTCGACAATCCCACGACAGCATGTTTAGTCATGGAGTACGGCGTGAGTCCGGGCGAGGGAATGAGTCCGGCCAAGGAAGCGGTGTTGACGATGTGCCCGAAACCCTGGCTCACCATGAGCGGATACGCGGCAACAACACCGTTGACGACTCCGCGAATGTTGACATCGATCACGCTGTTCCAATGGTCAACAGTCAATTCTTCGGCGAATCCACCCAACCCAATTCCGGCGTTGTTCACTATCACGTCGAGCCGCCCACACTCGTTGTGCACCAACGTCACCAGCGCAAGCACAGCATCAGCGTCGCAGACGTCGAGTGTGACTGCACGCGCGTTTCCAGGTCCGTTCATCGCTGACACCGCTACCTGCGCGCCCTCAGCGTTGATGTCGGCCACGAAGACGGTGTCGCCTCGGCGCACCATTTCCGCACTCAGGGCACGACCAATTCCGGAGGCACCACCGGTCACGATCACGATTCGATTCATACGCTGACCTTGGCCCGGGTGGTGACGCGATACGACGCGGGGTCGAAACGGCGGGTGCGACGCCGAAATTGGAAGGTGTACCCCGGCCACAGGGTTGGCACTCGACCATCCGGAGTCTGGTACCACGACTGACAACTGCCGTTGGTCCACACCGTTCGCTGCATCAACTCGTCGACCTCGGCGTTGAATGCCTCTTGTACTTCTGGCCGCACATCAATGGTGCGCCAACCCCGTGCCTGCATCGTACGCACTGCATCAGCGATGTAGCGCGCTTGCGATTCGATGATGTACACCATCGACGTATGACCAAGGCCGGTGTTAGGGCCGGTGATGAGGAACAGATTCGGAAAACCGCTCACCACAGTTCCGAGATACGCGTTGGGGGCGCCGTGCCAACGAGTGGTGAGCGAGATTCCGTCACCGTCGATGATTCCTTCAGCACTCGGTGGTTCGGCGACATCGAATCCCGTTGCCAGAACAATGAGATCGACTTCCGCAGTCTGCCCATCGGCGGCGATGAGGGTACTGCCATCGACGCGCGCGAGAGCGCTTGAGATCAGGCGCGCGTTGGGTCGTTGAAGTGCCGGGTAGAAAGCGTCGCTACTGAGGATGCGCTTGCAGCCAAAGCGGTAGGCCGGGGTGAGTTCGGCACGCAATGCAGGGTCGGCCACCTGTGCGGCAAGATGCTTGACGGCAACGCGCGAGAGGAAATCCATGAGCTCAGGCCGACGAGTAAAACCGAGTGCCAGCGCTTCGTTACGCGCATAGATCAGACCGCGCACCGCCTTCTGCGCCAGTGGCACTCTACGGAAGAGTTCTTCCTGACGAGCCCCGAAACCGCGATCGCCCCGCGGGGTAATCCAGGCCGGTGTGCGCTGAAATGTGGTGAGTTCAGCAACGTCATCAACGATGCCCGGAACCACTTGAATCGCTGACGCACCCGTTCCGACCACAGCCACGCGACGCCCCTGCAGCTTCAGATCGGCCGGCCACTGCGCCGTATGAACAACCTCGCCGGTGAATTCAGCAAAGCCCTCGACCTCGGGCAGAGTCGGAACCGTAAGGGCTCCGCTGGCCGCCACGAGAATGTCAGCCGTGATCTCACCCCGCGTAGTGCTCACGCGCCAGACGTCGGTTGCGGCATCCCATCGAGACTCGATTACCTCAGTGCCAAATGAGGTGGCGGCCGTCATGCCAATTTCGTCGCTCACGTGACGCAAGTAGCGCTGAATCTCAGCTTGAGGCGAGTACGAGCGGCTCCAGTGCGGATTCGGTGCCCACGAGAGCGAGTACAGATTGCTCTTCACATCGCACGCGCACCCCGGGTACGTGTTGACCCACCAGGCACCACCCACGTCGTCGGCACGCTCAAGCACTCGTACATCAGTCACACCGACGCGGAGGAGTTCGCGGTAGACGGCCAATCCGCCGAATCCCGCTCCGATGATGACGGCACGGTGGTGAGCACCGTCGATGGTGAGGTGAGGTTGCATCACAGCATCATGCTCGCTCGGCATACCACTGCGCTAGCCGTTCGAATCCTTCAGTCAACGTGACCTGCGGCTGCCACTCCAACAGATCGCGCGTTCGACGCTGATCAAACCAATGCGCCGTTGACAGTTGTTCGGCGAGGAACCGCGTCATGGGCGGGTCGTCGTCACGCGAAGTGGCGCTCCACACTTTCTCGGCCGCTGCCCCCGCGCCTCGGGCGGCCGATGCCGGCACACTGCGCAGACGGGTCGAAATTCCAGCAGCTCGAAGAATGCGCTCGATGAGTTCAGCCACCGTGCGCGGTTCGCCGTTACTGACCACGAGGCACTCACCGCGCAGTTGGGGCGCGCGGTCGAGCGCGTGCACGAGGGCATCGGCCGCGTTGTCGATGTAGGTGGTGTCAATCAGTGCCGTTCCGTTTCCGATCAGGGCCATCCGACCAGCTCGGGCACGGTCGACAATGCGACCGATGAGTTGGGTGTCGCCAGGCCCCCACACCAGATGCGGCCGAATGACCACCACCGCCGGCACATCACTCGCGAGTGCGAGCAGTTCGGCGGCTGCCTTCGTTCGGGAATAGTGACCGCGCGCTGTTGCAGGATCAGCGGGCTGTGCGCCGACACCGACAAGCGCGGCCCCTGAATGCGCCACCGACGGACTCGACACATGTACCAAGCGTTCGACCCCGTGCCGCACCATCGCCTCGATCAGCACCCTGGTTCCGGTGACGTTGGTGCGCTCGAAGTCAGCGGCGCTGCCGACCACTCCGACGCGCGCGGCACAATGAACGACGGCGTGGTGGTTGGCCACTGCGGCCGACACCGCGTCAGCATCGGTGATATCCGAGAGGATTTCGCGCAGGCCACTTCCACTCGGCGACCTCTGGAGCAGCGTGACTTGGTCGCCGCGCTCGGAGAGTATGCGTGCCACCGATGCCCCCAGCATCGACGTGCCACCCGTCACGAGTACCCGCATTAGCGCCGCGCCGTTCGACCGCTGCCCGCCAACACATCGGCGGCCCACGCCGCCAATTCCTGTCGATCGATTTTCGAATTGTGTCGTCGATCGACCGGCAGCGACTTTCGAATCAGCACCGTCGATACCGATACCTGTGTGACCGCCGCACGCACCTGATCCAGTAACTCAAGGGATGCAAGGGGTGATCGCTGCCGCGTCGGCTCATCGGTCACCACGACGACGACAAGTTGCTCAGTGCCCCTCGGACCAACGCCGACCGCGGCCGCATGCACGATTCCGGGGAGACGTTCAACTGCCTGCTCAATGGCCACAGGAGTCACCGGCCCACGGTCTGTCGAGACCACGTGCTGCCGCCGCCCTTCGACCCAGAGCCGTCCTTCAGCGTCAAGGTGGCCGACGTCGCCCGTGCGATGCCATCCGTCATCGGTCGTCGCTGCACGTTCGGTTCCCCACAGGCGGTCGTAGCGATCTTTGAGGTGCGGTGCGTTCACGCAGATCTCACCGGTGACGGCAACTGCATCTGAGGGCTCACCTCGTGGCTCGCCACTACTGTCGAGCGGATCAACGCGCAACGTCACACCGGGAACCGGCCACCCGACACATACGCCGTTTCCGATGCCTGCTTCACGAAGTTGACTCAACGAGATGTCAGAAATTGGGAGCGCTTCGGTCATTCCGTAGGGCGTGTGCGGGTCGGCGTTGGGCATAACCATCAGCGAGCGCTCGAGCAACGACAGGGGCACCGGCGCGCCAGCCGACATGAGTAGTCGCACCTGTTCGAGTGCAATGCGCTGCAATGGGCTGAGTTCATCGGCGGTCTCGACCACCGCTCGCACGGCGGCGGGAGAGGCCCACACAAGTCGTGCCTTCACTGCCTGCACCGCATCGGCAAGTGCCGGGGCTGTCAGCGTGCCGGGTGAGGTGGGATCCATGTCAGGAACAGCAGTGGCGATGGAAAGGGCGGGCCCGAGTACTGCCCAGGGCGGAAAGGCGGCCACCAGGGCGTCGTCGGGCTCGATCGAATAGAGGGCGCGCAGTGCATCGCGTTGCGCTTCCAGCGCTTCATGCCGGTAGACGACACCCTTGGCAGGTCCGGTGGCACCGGAGGTGAACACGACAACAGCTTCGGCGTCTGCGTAGGGCGCCGCTGGAAGTTCCGTCGAGGCACCGAGTGCAATCAGGTCACGCAAGAGTGCGTCCGCTCCGAGTGCCCGTGAGCTCGCTGTCGCCGTTCCGACGAGGATCCGTTGACCAGACACGCTCAACCGCACCGCTCGGGCGAGGGCGAGCCCACGGCCAACGGCGATGAGGTGGCGTGGTGCAGCCGATCGAAGAGCGCGACCCATACCCCGTACTCCGAGACCGGCATCGACTGCCACAACAACCGCCCCGATGCGCCAGCACGCATACACACAGGCTGTGAGATCGGCGCCTGGCGGAATGAGTACCGCGACCCGATCGCCAGCGCTGATTCCCGTTGCCATGAACCCGGCCGCCAGTGCGTCGACGGTGGCGGACAGTTCGCGCCACGAGACGATGCGCGGCGAACCACCAAGTTCGACAATGGCCGCTGACTCATCGCGCGACCGCGAACGCAGGCCCTCGAGCAGGTCGTGACGTGCCTCGGGTGCATCGGCGGCTACCACTGGGGCGTCTGAGCGCGCTAGGTGCGCGCTTGGGTGCCCCCGATGCGAGAGGGGGGAGAGGGAGGGGAGGGAGGGGAGGGAGGGGAGGGGGGAGAGGGAGGAGAGGGAGGAGAGGGGGGAGAGGGAGGGGAGGGAGGAAAGCCAGGTGAGGATGTCTGGGATTGCGTGCGGTGCATCCTCAGTCACGAGGTGACTGGCGCCCACGTAACGATGCACATCGGCGTGCGGCATGCGTTGCGCTAAGTCGTTGAGGTAGAGATCGCTGAAAACCGGATCTGACGGTCCCCAGGCGAGCAGCACCGGAACCTGCAACCCGCGAACGCCTTCAGCCACGGCATCAAGAGCCGCGAATGACGGGTGTGAGGCATCAAGGGGAATGTCGGTAACGAAGTCACCGATGGCCTCACGACTCTGGGCAGTGGGATACGGGGCGAGGAATCCTTGTCGAATCTCCGCGGACATCCGGTGAGGTCCGAGCCGCAGTGTGCCGCGCACGAAGCCCTGCGTGCGCACCGTCATCGCGTTCAAGACACCCGGCGAACGCACGGCACGGATCAATCGAGGTGCCGGCGATGCAGGCGGCTGCGAAACTGCGGTATTGGTCAGCACCACACCGACGAGAAGTTCAGGATGCGCCAACGCCCAACCGAGCGACACCGGCCCACCCCAGTCGTGCGCCACGGTCGCGACGGGTCCGTCAATTCCGAGTGCGGCGGTGATCGCACCCAGGTCGTCGATTCGCTGCGCCAGTCGACGCATCGAACCTGTGCGCTCGGAAAAGCCCATTCCGATCTGGTCGACGGCGACAACGCGCCACTGCGCGGGCGCGAGTGACACCAGCCGACGCCACAGGTATGACCACGTGGGGTTTCCATGTACGCAGAGCACAGTGAGTTCGGGAACACCGGACTCTCGGCCGTTCCATGAATCCAGCACATGCACCGTACGTGTGATGCCATCGCTATCGGTGATACTCACCGTGCGCGACCACGCGGGGTCAACCCCAGCAAGCGGGAACGGCACCGCTACAGATGTCACCAGACGATCTCGAGCGCCGACACGTTGAGACCAGAACCGATACCCATGGCGAGCACCCGATCACCCTTCGACAGTTCGGGAGCGTGCGTGGCAAGAGTGTAAGGAACAGATGCCGGACCGATGTTGCCACGCGTGGGGAATGTGAGCGGAGCCCGATCGGGATCGAAGCCGAGGCGTTCGCAAATCGCAGCAGTGTGCACGAGCGACACTTGATGAATGATGTAGCAATCCATGTCGTGCCAGTCGAAATCCTGCAGTGCTTCCTTCCACGCATCTTCGGACAACTCAAGGCCAGCTTCGAACAAGGCACGTGTATCGGTGCGCATTCCGTCAAGGTCACCCACGCACAACATGTGGTGCTGACTGGCGGCCCGCGCTACTCCCCCAATGACGCGGTGACCCTCGGGATGCTGATCAGCACGCCCCAAGACCATTGCGGTACCACCTGATCCGAGAGTGAAGGTAGCGAAGTTGTCGAAGATGTCTTCGACAGTGGGCTCACCTGCGAGTAGGCGCGCGATGGTGCTCTGCTGCGGCTGCCGACTTCCTTCACCGTCGACCACGAGCGCGTAGTCGATCTGACCGGCGTCGATAAGCGTCGCCGCGAGATGCATGCCGTTAACAAAACCCAAGCACGCGTTCGACAGGTCAAAGTTCAGACAACTCGTCGGCATGCCGAGTCGATGGTGAACGGCAACGGAAGCAGAGGGTTCGAGGTGCGCGCGTGAGACTGAGGTGTCAATGAGCATGCCAACGCGATCGCGAGGAACGCCAGATTCGATCAGGGCCTTGTCGCCAGCGAGAACCGCGGCGTCTTCGAACGTGACATCCTCCGGCCACCAGCGCCGTTCGCGAACCCCCGCGACGTTCTCGAGCATTCCCGACCGGAGACCTAGCCGCTCGTACACGGCGGCCAGTTGTTCATCGATCTCGGCGGACGTGACAGTGATCGGCGCATCAACAGCTGCGACGGAAACGACGCAGGCGTTGCTGAACCGGTACAGGGCATTGCCTCGCATGGGAGTCCGTTCGCCAAGGGTGGGCCACGTGACCCCGGTCCCCTAGTCTCTCATGCCTTGGCAGCGTCGGCAGTCTGCCATCAGGAGCCGTCGACGACCTCAATGGTCGCCAGAGTGGGGTCAGAGCAGTACGCCACCCGGCCAAGGGTGCCCGCCAACCGAATATCGGCCACCAATTCAGCAGTTACCCGCTCACCGGGTCCCAAAAGCGGAACTCCCGGCGGGTAGGGGCAGAACTGCTCTGCGCTCACGGCACCGACCGCCTCTTCCAGCGCGATCCGCCGACGCGGGGCAAAAACGGCCTCTCTCGGGGTCATGACCACGTCGGGGCGCACCTGCCACGTCGCCGCAGGCGTCGGCGTGCGAGGAGTTCCACGCAATCCCTCGATTAGCCCAGCCACGAAACCCGCGACCTCGACAATCCACTCGGAGGAATCGGCCAC
>CAIYMF010000103.1 GCA_903927265.1 uncultured bacterium
AAGAGTACGGAGTCAGCCTCTCGGTGGTACGCGAGGCGCTGACGCGGCTTGCTGAACAAGGGCTCGTTGTTGCTCAACCGCAGTTGGGATTTCAGGTAACACCCATCTCGCGCGAAGATCTCCTTGATCTGACTTCAGTACGCCTCGACATCGAAACGATGGCGTTGCGTCGGGCCGTCGAGCGCGGTGACGTCGAGTGGCGCTCGGAACTTCTTGCTGCCCATTACGTCTTGGAACACACTCCTCAACACGTGGAGATTGACGGGCGGCGAGTGATGAGCGAGGACTGGACGCGCGTGCATGCGGTGTATCACGAGCAGTTGCTCTCAGCTTGCGGAAGTGCGCGTCTGATCGAAATCGCCAGTTCATTGCGCGACTCTGCCGACCTGTATCGCAGATGGTCCGAACCGATCGGGGGCGACACCCAGCGAGATATTGCTGGTGAACATCGGGCAATTTTCGAGGCAGTTCAGTCAGGTGACCCCGAATTGGCAGTCGCCAAACTCACCGCTCACATATCGCACACGACCAATGTGCTACTCAAGCACGCGACCTGATTCCCCTTCTTACGCCAGCGTTCACTCACGGACTCAAAGGAGTTCCATGTCTACTTCACTATTCGTGACGGGTGCTTCCAGCGGCATCGGCGAGGCCTTCCTCAAGCATGTGCCACCGAATGTCAACGAAGCGCACACCTTCAGTCGGCGCGAATCGGCCGGTCGTTGGACCCAGGTTGATTTGGGGCACCCGCGTCAGTGGCTCAGCGTGGTGGCGGCATTTGATGCTGCCCTTGATGACGAGAATCCCGATCACGCCATCTTCTTCCACTGCTCGGGAACGGGAGATCCGATCGGACGAGTCGTTGATCTCGATCCGATGGAGTACGCGCTTGCGGTCGTGTTGAACTCGGCGTCGGGTCCCTCGTTAGGGCAGGCCTTCTTACGGGCGTGTCACCTGCGAGGCATTCGAGCAACGCTGATTCTCGCGAGTTCGCCGGCTGCCGAGAAGGACGTTCCGGGAATGGCGCAGTACTGCGCTGGCAAGGATGGAATGCAGCACTGGGGAACGATCGTGGCGATGGAGCAGACGCCCGAGTCGGGGAACCGCGTTGTCACCGTGGTGCCATACGCGGTGCTGACCGATGTGGTGCGCAGTGTGATGACGCGTGATCCGCAAGAAGTTCCTTTGGTCAACTACTTCCGCCAGGTTGAGGCCGCGAATGAATTCGCGTCTCCTGAACTCTGCGCTGAGCAGATCTGGAATGTCATCGACAACGCGTCGAATGGAGAGATTGTGCCCGTTGGTGCCGTGTGGATTGCTGAGCGTGCGGCAGCTTCATCGTGACGTCCGTGGCTGATGCAGACACGTACGCGAGTTTGCTGCAGCATTTCGCACGCTACTTCGATGCGTGTGATCGCTGTGACATCGATGCCGTAATGCAGATCATGCACGGAGCAACCGTGGGGGTCGGAGAGACCGCGTTGTCAGATCCCGCGGTGATTCGCGAGATGTATGCCTCCCGTCAAGCGGCGCCGATGGCCGATGGACGTCGAGTGACCAAGCATCACGTGACGAATCTTTTGGTCGAACCGTTGGCTGACGGACTTCTGAGCGCGACCGTCTACTACTTCCGTCTTCAGCCTTCGGATGCCGGCCCGGTGGTGGCCGCAAGCGGCCGCCTGAACGAGGTCGTTCGCCGCGAAGGCGAGCGATGGCAGGTCATTAGCCACAGCATTGTCAGCGATTTCTAGTTCCACCTACTCAAGGAGACAGCGTGAAGCGAGCGAACAAGGCCATCATCAGTTGTGCGCTGACGGGCTCCATCCATACCCCGTCGATGTCCGACGGATTGCCGGTGACGGCGGACGAAATGATCGAACAGGGGAAGGCGGCGGTTGCAGCTGGCGCGGCCATTCTGCATCTGCACGCGCGGGTTCCAGAGGATGGGCGTCCGTCGCCGGACCCTGAGGTCTACCGACCTTTCGTTTCCGTACTCGCACACGAGACCGATGCTGTCATCAACATCACCACAGGTGGTTCAACGAGCATGACCGTCGAGCAGCGGCTTGAGGCCGCGCTGGAGTTCGAACCTGAACTTGCCTCGTGCAACATGGGCTCGATGAACTTCAACTTTGCTCCGGCGGCGGAGAAGGAGCGTGAGTGGAAGTACGAGTGGGAGAAGCCGTATCTGCTCGGCAGCGCGGGAACGATCTTCTCCAACACCTTCACCCAAATCGAGCACACACTGCGCGTGTTGGGTAAGGAACGCGGTACCCGTTTCGAGTTCGAGTGCTACGACGTCGGGCACCTCTATAACTTGGCTTACGTTGCCGACAAGGGTTGGGCTGAGCCGCCCTTCTTCATTCAGACAATCTTTGGAATCCTTGGCGGCATCGGGGCCGATGTCGACAACCTCACGCACATGGTGAGCATCGCTGACAAGTTGTTCGGCGAAGACTATTACCTCTCTGCCTTTGGCGCGGGCCGTCATCAAATGACCTTTGTGACTACCGCGGCGCTTATGGGCGGCAGCGTGCGCGTGGGGCTCGAAGACAACGTCTATCTGGGCAAGGGCGAAATGGCTCCTGACAATGCGTCGCAGGTGTTAAAGGCGCGTCGAGTGCTGGAGGATTTGAGCATTGACATCGCGACTCCTGATGAAGCGCGCGAGATGCTCAAGCTCAAGGGACGCAATGCGGTGAAGATCTGAGCGCGAGCTCTGAGAGGGAACTCATCAGCGTTTCGTCGCGCGGAAGGAGAGTCACCAGTCGCGCGTCGCCGCAACGACCGCCGCTGCTGCTTCGCGTGGGTGCGACAGCATCGGAATGTGACCGCCCGCGATC
>CAIYMF010000104.1 GCA_903927265.1 uncultured bacterium
TGACATAGAAATGGCCCACGAGTGACATTGGGCCACATGACCGAAAGTGAAGGCCCCCTCGATGGGCGGGTTCACGCGGTCCTCGCAACACCTCGATTTGAGGAGTTGCGAGGACCGTGTCGTTTTCGGATGAGTTTGAGCGCCTGTTGGTGTTCGTGGATGCTGGCGTGTCGGTCAAGGCTGCTGCAGTGGCGATGGGTGTGTCGCAGGCGCGTGCCTACCGGTTGTTACGGGAATCAGGGCGAGGGTTGAGGCGTCCCAAGACGAAGATCACCGACGGGGTGCGTGGACTGGTCCTCGAGGAGTTCCGGCGGTCGGGGAGCGTCAACCGGGCAGCGTCACGGACTGCGTTGAGCCATAGTGCAGCGCGACGGATCTTGGTGCAGGCCGGCCTGGTCCCAGCCCAGACAGCGCCGGCCAGCAAACCTCGGGAGCGAGGTCGGTTCCTCGAACTGATCGAGGAGGGCTGGTCGACGGCCCGGGCGGCGCGGGAAGTCGGGGTCCATCCGCGGACCGCTCGGGACTGGCGGCGTGGGATCCGGAAGGTGGGCAACACGCGGGTTCATCCTGATGGCACGGTCGTGGACTACGGCACCAGAACCCGTTATGCCTCCACCATGACCGTCTCTGTTGTCAGTGAGCGTTACCTCTCCATCGATGACCGGTTGGTGATCGCGGACGGGCTGATCCACGCGCAGACCTTGACCGCGATCGCGGCCCGTGTCGGCAAGCACAAGTCGACGATCTCCCGGGAGGTGAGCGAGCACAGCGTCGCTGGTCTCTATCTGCCCCACCAGGCGCATCGCGATGCTGCAGTGGCCCGGGCCCGTCCCAAGGCCAGCAAACTGGTGGAGCACACTTCACTTCGTGAACAGGTCGAGCAAGGACTTGAGAACAAGCTGTCCCCGGAGCAGATCTCGAACCGACTGGTCAAGGACTTCCCCAACGACCCGGCGATGCGCGTGAGCCACGAGACGATCTACCAGGCGCTCTACTTCCAGGCCCGCGGCGGACTCAAGCGCGAGGTCCAGGCTGCGTTGCGCACTGGGCGGACGCGCCGCAAACCCCACCGTCAGCCCGGGCAACGCACCCACCGGTTCATCGACCCGATGGTCATGATCAGTGACCGCCCTGCCGAGGTCGAGGACCGCGCCGTTCCCGGGCACTGGGAGGGCGACCTGATCATGGGCGCCTCGAACGCCACCGCCATCGGCACCCTGGTCGAACGCGCCACCCGCTACACCTTGCTAGTCCACCTGCCCGGAGGGCACGACGCCGAACACGTTCGCGACCAACTCATCGCGACCATCACGACCCTGCCCGAGCACCTACGCGGATCGTTGACCTGGGACCAGGGAGCGGAGATGGCCCGACACCTGCAGTTCAAGATGGCCACCGACATGCCCGTCTACTTCTGTGATCCCGCATCGCCCTGGCAACGAGGCACCAACGAGAACACCAACGGGCTACTTCGCCAGTACTTCCCCAAAGGAACAGACCTCAGCGTCTACAGCCTCGAAGACCTCGAGCACGTCGCCCAGCAACTCAACGCCCGACCACGCAAAACGCTCGACTGGGACACCCCAGCCGAGCGCTTGCGTGATCTACTCACCACCTAGAAACCAAACGGTGTTGCGAGCACCCCTTGAATCCGCCTCGTGGTCGGGGCCCTCACTCATGTGTGCTTAGTTTGCGCCGGTACCACCGAGGTACTGAGCCCACGGTGCGTACACGTACGTGAACGTGGCCGGTGCTCCGGTGATCTTGTTGCTCATCCACAGACGGCTTGCGCGCTGCAGACCATTACCCATGGTGAGATTTTCACCAGCGAGTTTGTTCATCATGTCGGCAGTCAACTGGCCGCGCTTGGTGTCATCCTTCTCGGCGCGAGCCTGCAGATACAGGGTGTCGATTCCGGAGTACCCCCATTGGTTGAAGGAGGAACCCTTGGTCGATGTTGTACCCATCCAGTCAAGTGCGTTGGGGATGTTCGACCAGAAGTCGGTGAACAGCATGTCGACGCCTTCACGAGTCTTCGGGTCGTACAAATAATTCGTGTACTGGTCGACCGGAATCACCTTGAGAGTGGCATTGATGCCAGCCTTCTTGGCACCGTCAACGACGGCGTTTCCGAAGGCGCTTCCCGTGGCGCTAGCAATTGTTCCGATAATGACCGGCTTCTGGGCGTCGGCGCCAGCTTCGGCTACCAATGCCTTGGCCTTCTCGATATCCGGAGCGCCGTTGGCCGGTAGGGCGGCATAGGCAGGTTCAAGCTGGGCCTTCGCGTCATCGAATGTCGTTGGCGGAAGTTCGGCCTTGATTGCAACAGCGGTGTCCTTGAACACCACCTTGGCGATACCGTTCCAGTCAATCGAGTTCTGCAGTGCCAAACGCATCTTCGGGTTGGCCATGGCGCCCGTCGGGTTCGTGTACGTGTATGTCACGTTCGAAGGCATGGATCCGTAGAACAGCTTGCCACTGGTGTTCGTCGCCAACTGAGTCAGACCTGACAACGGCGGGTCGTACGAGCCGTCGATTTCGCCGGTCTGCAGAGCAGCAGTGACGGCGGCCTCGTCAGTGAGGAACTTGAACACCAAGGACTTCACCTTGGGGGTCTGCTCCTTGTTCCACCAGCCGTCGTAACGTGACAACGTGATGTTGTCACCCTTCGTCCACGACGTGAACTGGAACGGTCCGGTGCACATGACGCCGACATCGGGAGTACCGAAGTCCTTGGCATGAGCCTCGTAGAACTTCTTCTGCACCACGACACCCGCGTAGTCGGCAAGTTCGCGGTTGAACAGGTAGTCAGGTGCGGTGAGCTTGACCGTGACCTGGTTCGCGCCTGAGGCCTCCACACTCTTCACGTTCGAGTACAGGTAGTGGTAGAACGACGTCGGGTCGGTGAGGTTGTGGTTCATGCTGAACACGACGTCATCGGTGGTCATCTTCGACCCGTCCCAGAACGTCACGTCGTCGCGCAGGTCGTACACCCAGGTCAACGGGTCTGGGTTGCTAAAGGCCTTCGCAAGCCACGGCTTGAACTGGTACGAGGGGTCATAGATCATGAGCGTTTCGCACATGTTCGAGTTGACCGTGTTCTCTTTATAGTCGGCTGAGGTATACGGATCGGTGGTGTAGGGCTCGCCCTCCCACAGGTTCCAGGTCACCTTGTCGATCTGCGTGGTGGCAGGTGGGGTGAGATCGACCAGCGTCAATCCGCTTGCCCCACTTCCGGACGCACTTCCGGACGCGGAAGATCCGCCACCTCCTCCACCGGACGAACAGGCGGCCAGCACGATAGCCGCTGCTGTCAGCGGGATCGCAATGCGGGTGATGCTTTTAACTCTCACCGGTGGGACTCCTTTGTGGCGGTGTTCGGGTTGTCCGCGGTGGCGATGGCGCCCTCGCGGGAGATCTGGTGGGGGTCCCAACCCGGACGCGGCACGCTGTCGCGCAACCGGCGGGTGTAGGCCTCCTGAGGATGGTCTAGCACGCTGACGGTCGACCCCGCCTCGACAACCAGCCCACGGCGCATAACAATTGCGTCGCGAGTCAGTTGACGGACGACCGCGAGGTCATGGCTGATCAGCAGATACGTGACTCCGGTGGCTTCACGGATGTCAGCGAGCAGGTTGAGAATCTGTGCCTGAATTGACACATCAAGGGCCGCCACAGATTCGTCCAGGATCAGCACTCGGGGCTCAGCGGCCAAGGCGCGGGCAATCGCTACCCGCTGACGCTGGCCTCCCGACAGCGCAATGGGCCGAGCCTCGGCCTGACGCTGATCCAGACCCACCATCTCGGCCAATTCCGTAACCCGGCGAGCGACTTGGTCGCGGTTGAGGTTCGAGTGCAGGCGAACTGCTTCTGCGAGAGCCGCTTCTACGGTTTGCCGTCTGTCGAGCGAGGTGTAGGGGTCTTGGAAGACAATTTGAATATCGCTACCGCGCTGCCTCCGGGCGCGCGCACCACGCGGCTTGGCGGTGCGATCTTGACCGTCGATGAGAATCGTCCCCGCAGTGACTCGCTCGAGTCCAACCAACAGTTTGGCGATGGTTGACTTACCCGAACCTGATTCACCCACGATCGCCAGAGAACTGCCTTGTTGCACCGAGAAGGACACATCGTCTACTGCGACGAAGTCAGTGCGCTGGCCGTCTTGTGTCACAGGGTAGGTCTTGCGTAAACCCACCACTTCAAGAATCGGAGTGTCAGTCATAACCACTCCGCGCTCTTCTGGCCCATCGTTCCGCGCAACTGCGGAAGCCGTCGGCATCGACTGCGGCCAGTATCAACAGTGAGAAGCGGAGGCACCGCTTCCGCGCATGCAGGCTCGGAGTGAGGGCACCGTGGACCAAAAGCGCAGCCGGCGGGTGCTTCGAAAGCCGACAACGGACGTCCTGGGATCGCCAGCAGACGATCATGTGTGAAGGTGATGTCAGGGCGCGCCTGCACCAATGCCGCCGTGTAGGGGTGCAGGGGATCAGAGTCAAGGTTGAGCGAACGCTGCTCTTCGACCAACGAACCCGCGTACATCACTGCAGTGCGGTCACAGACCGCAGCAGCAAGCTCGAGGTCGTGGGTAATGAAGAGCATCGAGACACCTCGCTCACGGCGCAAGGTGTCGAGGATGGCCATCACTTCGGCCTGAGTAGTGACATCGAGTGCCGTTGTCGGCTCATCAGCGAGAATCAGTCGGGGATCGATCAAGAGAGCGGCAGCGATCATCACTCGCTGCAACATCCCGCCCGAGAGTTGATGCGGGTACTGTCGCATCCGACGTCGTGGATCATCGATACCTACCGCGTCGAGAAGGTCGGCTGCGCGGTCATTGGCGACATCCTGCTTCAGGCCACCGTTGGTGCACAGAGCTTCGGTGAGGAAGTCACCCACACGCCGCACCGGGTTAATGGAAGCGCGTGGGTCTTGGAAGATCATCGCAACACCGTTGGTGCGGTAACGACGCAGAGCATTGCGATCAAAGGCGAGCACGTCATCACCATCGAACGAGATGCGGCCTTCACACTGTGCACCGGGGGGAAGTAGCCGCCCAATGGCACGTGCAGTCATCGACTTTCCCGATCCGGATTCACCGACAAGACCGAGTGCCTCGCCCTGCCCGAGGGTGAACGAAATGTCCCGCAGTACTGGCTGTTGCATCCCCGCGACCGGCAACGTCACCGTCACGCCATCGACTTCCAGCAGGGCGCTCATCGGCCACCCTCCGCAGCTTCGGTCAGCCGGTCGCCCAGGAAGTTCACCGCTCCAACAACCAAGACGATGCAAGCGCTGGCGTAAAGCGATGCCTGCGGATATCCCTGCAAGAGCCCCGGGATTCCGTTGGCGACCATGACACCCCAGTCGCTCGCGGGGGGTTGCACTCCGAGGCCAATGAATGACAGGGCGGCAAGATCGATGAGCGCGTAGCCGTAAGACAGGGTCGCCGCAGCCACGATAATTCCGCTGACGTTAGGCAAGATGTGTCGGAGCACGACACTCGTGCCACCGAGCCCCTGAACCGTGAGCGCCGACACGTACGGAAGGCTGCGTTCCTGCAGTGCGGCGCTGCGAATAATGCGTGCGACGTAGGGCGTGTAGCCAATCGACAGTGCAATTGAGGCAGCGAGCAATCCCGGGCCAACCAGTGACACCGCGAGGATGGCAAGCAACAAACCAGGAAACGCGAACAATGCGTCGATGACTCGTGCCACCACAGCGTCATAGGCGCCGCCAATCCAGGCAGCGCTCAAAGCGATGGATCCACCGAGCAGGGTCGAAATAAGTACCACGAGGATCGGGCCCAACATCGACGAGCGCGCTCCGTAGACCAGGCGTGCGAAGAGGTCGCGGCCTTCACCATCGAAGCCAAGCGGATGACCAGGTTGAGGAGGGCCAAAAGAATCCATCAGGCTGATCGATGACGGATCGGTCGAGACGAGCAATGGGCCGAACAGCGCAACCAGCATGAAGAAGACGAGGATCCCGAGTGCGATCCAGGTGCCGACTCCCACTCGGTGACGTCGACCGGCCGAAGACGTCGGCATCTCAACAGGTTCAGGTGACGCTGACTGTACGGCGAGGATGCTCATGCTGCCTGCCTCCCCGCTGAGATGCGCGGATCGAGAACAGCGTAGAGAACATCAACCACTGTGTTCAGCACGATGAACACCGCCACCAAGATGAGCACGATCGCCTGTACGACCGGAAAGTCTTTCTGTCCTACTGCCTGCACCAGATAACTTCCCAGTCCGTTGAGCTGGAATACCTGTTCAATCACCACTGCACCGGCAATGAGGCTTCCAATGGTCAGACCTGCCACTGTGACGATGGGGATCATCGCATTGCGCAATACGTGTCGTGAAATCACGGCACCCCGCGGCAAACCGCGGCTCACCGCCGTTTGCACGTGATCGGAATCGGCCTCAGTACGCACGGCAGCACGAGTCAGACGCGCCACATAGGCCACTGATGCGAGTGCTAAAGCGACGCCCGGCAGCACGAGGTGATAGAGCCGATCACTCAGACTGTCACCTGCACCGAAAACCGGGAACCAGCGCAGGTTGACGGCGAAGATCAGCACCAAGACGATGGCCGCCACGAAGGCGGGTATTGCCATCGCTCCCGTGGCACCGACCATCAGGGTGCGATCAAGCCAACCGCGCTTCAGCCCCGCCGTGATTCCTACCGTCAAGCCGATGACCAAAATGATGATGCTCGCAAATGCGACGAGCATAAAGGTGTTCAATGCCCGGCCTCCCAGCAATGACAGCACCGGGGCTTTGCCGATGATCGAGGTTCCGAAGTCACCGTGCAGTACACCCGCGATCCAGTGCCCATATTGCGAAAGGAATCCTTCATCAAGGAAATACCGCGCCTTGATGGCCGCCAACTCCTCAGGAGTCACGGTGCGACCACGGGTCAGGAACGAGATGGGAGTTCCGGGGGCCAAATACAGCGCTCCGTAGACGGCAAGACTGGCAAGTAACAAGGTGACGACGAGCGCGATCAACCGTCCGAGGAGAAACCGCCCAAGAGTCATAGCGCGGCTCCGTGTCGATCAAGTGAAGGCCGCCAGAGTGAATCCGCCCACCAGCGCATTTCTCGCTCAGCGGCTGCGCCGATTCGGAACGCGGTGATGTCGTCGTACGTCGGAGCAACGATCTGCACGCCCATGGGAACTCCAACGGAGGAGATCCCGGATGGCACGTTCAGCACTGGATGCCTACTCGCAATATTGAACAGGGGCGTGGTCGCCGACATCAGGTAGAAATCCAACGCCTCACCCTCGATCGTGACGACATCGCGATCAGTGCTGAAGTCGGCTGCATACCCCTGCGTTCCCAAGGTGTACACAATCAAGGCGTCAAAGCGCTCGAAGGCGTCACTCAGGATCGAATGAACCTTGGCCTCAAGTAGCTGTCCCGGCACGATGCCAATGCGGTCGAGGCCGTCAGCGGAGCGTTTGAGGAAATCTCGGGTGTAGTCCATCAGACGTGGATCGTCGACAGCCACCTGCATAGACGGTCCCATCAGCGCGCCGTAATGGGCGAGCGCCGCATCACTCACCAGACCTTGAGTAATGGGAAGGGCGATTTCTTCAACGAAGGCACCTGCCCGTGCGAGCACCTCACCGAACGCACGGGTCGCCGCAACCACTTCTGGATCGACGAGGAAGTCACCAAGTCGCGGTACGACTCCAATGCGCATTCCCTCGATGCCGGGCA
>CAIYMF010000105.1 GCA_903927265.1 uncultured bacterium
GCAAGGCGCGCGCGTCGGTCAGACTTCGTCGGCGGCTCAGCAACCGGGGATTCCATGGGCCTACTCTGCCGCCTGAACCGCAGCAACCGGGCACTATTCGCGATGTCGCTCGCGACAGGTATCAGTTATCGAGCGAAGCGAAGGGTTCGGTGGCTGCTCGTGCGCGAATGCGTTCGACGTATTTCTGCGTCTCAGGGAACGGCGGGACACCGCCATACTTACGCACCTGATTCGGGCCCGCGTTATAGGCCGCGAGCGCATTGTTAATGGCGTCGCCCGGAACCTTCTTGGTTTCGTCGAACAGCCCACACATGAACTTGGCGGCCGAGGGAATCGCATCAGCAGGATCGAATACATCGGCAGTGCCGTCGCCATTCGCGTCGTAGCCGTAGTCCTTCCAGGTCTGCGGAATGAACTGGGCGATCCCTTCAGCGCCCGCACCACTGACAGCCTTGGGATCCCAACTACTTTCGGTGGCGATCTGCGCGGCAAGAATCGACGCCGGCAACTGCGGGCAGAGCTTGGCCGATGTAAGTATCAGCGCCTTGTATTCCTTCGGAATCGAATCGCTCGGTCGGGCCACGGTTTGCACGGCCATGCGCATTCCCAACACCGCAACGCCCGCGATGAGGAGCAGCGCCCCCAGCACGAGCAGCCAGCGCAGTGACCGGTTCATTGCATTCATGGTGTCATGTCGTCAGACGCCACAGTCCCCCGACGGCCACCTCGTGAGCGGCCATCGGGGGACGGTGAGTGCGACGCGTCAGCCCTTCTGGGAACCGAGCGTAAGAGTGACTTCCTCGGTGTCGCCGTCGCGCTCGATGGTGAGTTTCACCGAGTCACCCGGCTTGTGGTCACGAATTGCCACCACGAGGTCGGTGTTGCTTCCGACAGCGCGACCGTCAACCTTGACGATAACGTCGCCGGACTTCATGCCCGCGGCTTCGGCGGGACCACCAGCGGTGATTTCGCTGATGGTGGCCTTCTCGGCGCCCATGTTGAGCTTGACGCCCATGATCGGCGTAGTCGAGGTTCCGGACGAGATCAGTTCGTTGGCGAGGCGAATCGCAGTGTCGATCGGAATCGCGAAGCCCAGACCGATGGAACCACTTTGGCCGCCGGACGACGATCCGAGCGAGGCGATGGCCGAGTTGATTCCGATGACTTCGCCAGCACCGTTGACCAGCGGACCGCCCGAGTTTCCGGGGTTAATCGGAGCGTCAGTCTGAATGGCGTTGATGTACGAGGTGCCTTCACCCTCGCCACCTGCGGTGACGGGGCGGTTGAGTGCACTGATGATGCCTGCCGTCACGGTGCCCTCAAGTCCGAGCGGCGAACCGATGGCAATGGCCGTGTCTCCGACCTTCACCAAATTCGAGTCGCCGACCTTGACCGCCGGGAGGCCGGTCTTCTCGACCTTGATCACCGCAACGTCGTAGTCGGCGTTGGCGCCGATCAACTTGGCCGACGCGGTGCTGCCGTCTTGGAACTGGACCTTCAGCGTTCCACCGTCGCCACCGGCGGCAGCCACGTGGTTGTTGGTGAGAATGTAGCCGTCGTCCTTAATGATGAAGCCCGTTCCGGTACCGCCGCTGCTTCCGTTGCGTGCCTCAATCTTGACCACCGACGGGCTCACCGCCGCGGCAACGGCCGCAATTGAGCCATCGGCCGGGCGGGACATTCCAGCGTTGGTCGTGCCGCCGGAGGTGACGATGGCCGCCGACGTGGTGGCGGGCGCGTTGTTGTTGGCTACGGTGGCGCCGGCGAAGCCGCCGACACCTCCGACCACCAGCGCTGCCAACGCGGCGCCGGCAATGATTTTTCCACCCGAGCTTCGTGAGCCACTCGGGGCAGAACCCACGGGGTTCACGGGCGGAGGCGTAGTGGGCGGCAGCGGGGGCGCAGGAATATGCGTGTACGGGCTCGCGGTGGGAGGCGGGGCGTCAAGCACGCGAGTGGTGCTGTCGGGCCACGGTGCCACCGGCGGGCCTGAAGGTACAGGCTGCTCGGGCGGGAAGGGCATGTTCGTCATGTCACGGTCTCCTAGCGGGCTCGATTCAGGTGGTGCGTCGCGATGCCCTTGTTCCCACTCGACCACGACTCAATCCCCTCGGACCATGTTCCGAACCGAACCCTGACATTCCTTCACCATGTGCTGACCTTGGCTACGAGTCATTGCCGTGCGCATCTCGCTGGGCGAGGAATTGCTCAACCTGGGCGGCAATGTCGTCACCCGTGGGCAGATCGGTCTGGTCGAGCAAGGTCAGATCGGCTCCCCGCGTGGCAGTGAGGGCGTCGAACTGCGCCTCAAGCATGCGCACCGCCTCTCCGTTTTCATCGCTGCCCTGCACCTGAGCGTCGATTTCAACGTCGTTGCGTCGGGCTGCCTCGCGCAAGGCGTCGAGCGGAAGGGCAAGGCCGGTTTGGGCGACGACGTTTTCGAGCAGTGCCAGCGACGAGGACGGGTGCTCGGAGGCCGACAGGTAATGAGGCACGTGAGCGACAAAGCCCATCGACCGATGGCCAGCTGAATCGAGGGTGATTTCAAGCAGGCCCGCAACATGCCCGGGTACCTCGAGATCGCCCACCCACGGCTGTCGGCCGGCAAGAAGTGCCGGATCAGCCGAATGCGCTGTGACGCCAATGGGTCGCGTGTGGGGCGCTGGCCACGGGACCGCGTGCATTCCGAGTACCAAATTGATGTCGAGTTCGGTGACGACCTCTTCAACGGCCGCCGAAAAACGCCGCCACCCAAAGTCGGGCTCGGGGCCGTGCATCAGCAGGAACGGGGTGCCCGTCTGGTCGCGCAGGATGGAAATGACGAGATCGGGCATATCGATCTGCCCGTAGTGATCGCCCAGAAAGGTCATGCGGGGTCGGCGTGCCCGGTAGTCGAAGAGGGCATCAATGTCGAAGCGCACCACCACTTCGTTCTCGAGTGTGGTGAGCAGGTGGTTGACGGCCAAGCCGCCAGCCGCTCCGGCATCGAGGAAGCCCGTGAGGTTGTGAATCAGCACGAGGCCCGGAGGAATGTCTTCGGAGTAGACCTCATACAGGTCATCAGGCTGCTGCACGGGTCATTCCTCCCTTGCTACGAGTACCGGCTGTCTTGCGTGCGTTCGTGTCCATCGTGTCATCACAACGTCCGGGACGCACCCGTCCATTCCTCAGTCGATGGGCCGATCTGCCACCCAGTCGAGCAGAACGGCGCAGGCTTGCTCAGGTTCGTCGTGAAGAAGCCAATGAGTTGCGTCATCGAAGAACATCAGATGACCCTCATCACAGAGGGGCAAACTGTCGGTGGCCAGCGAGGGATTGAGGGCGATGTCGTTCACACCCCAGAGAATCAGGATGGGCAGGGTGACCCGGCGATCGTGTGGCCCGGAGGGCTGGCTTCGGAATGCGGCTCGGTACCAATTGAGCATCGCGGTCGCAGCGCCCGGCTGTTCCCAGGCGCGTTCGAGGTCGTCGAGGTAGTCGGGGGTAAATGACCCCGGGTTGGCCGTGCGGGCAAGGGCCTTCGCGAAGCCTCTTCCGGCGAGGCTTCCGAACACGCGATCGGGCAGCCACGGAATCTGGAAGCTGAGCATGTACCAGCTCTTCGCGAGTTGCTTCGGGTTACTTCGGAGTTGCTTGA
>CAIYMF010000106.1 GCA_903927265.1 uncultured bacterium
CACTTCTTGATACCCGCTTCAGCAAGCGCCGGGAATCGCCGCAGGCCGATCTCAAGTTCGGGACTGATGCGCTCAATCTCTTCAGGCAGCAGCGTCATGCCGAAGTCCCACTCCGCCCCTTCGGTCATCCAGTGCTTCGGGGTGCGCTCGTACACGCCGAGCAACACACCGTCCTGCTCGCGCTGCAGGTAGGTAAAGCCCTCAAGGTCGGTCACAGCGGGCATCACATGAGTGAGCGCAGCAACTTGCGGAATCGACTCAGTCACGAGGTAGTGATGCTGCATGGGAGTAACGGGGTGATCGACGCCGACCATTCGCCCCACCTTGCGCGCCCATAAGCCGGCGGCATTGACCACATGTTCAGCGGTGACACGGCCCTCTTCAGTGATCAGCTGCCACAGGCCGTATCCGCGTGACATCGACAGCACCTGGTTGTGAACAATCACATCGGCCCCACGGTTACGGGCTGCCGTTGCGTACGCGTGCGTCGCTCCGTGAGGGTCGAGGTTGCCTTCATGCGGGTCGAAGAGGCCACCGATGATGCCCGTGGGCTCGACGATTGGAACCAACCGCACGATCTCATCGACATCCATCAGCCGCGCACCTTCGGTGCCCATCATGTGGTGCCACTCGAGTTCGGCCTGCAACCATTCCCAGCGGTCGGGAGTACTGGCCAACTCGATGCCGCCCGACATCTTGAGCCCCACGGCCTGGCCACTTTCAGCCTCAACCTGCGGGTACATGCCGATGGTGTACTTCTGCAGGGCAGCAATGTGAGTGTCGCTGTTGATGGCGTGGAATCCACCCGCCGCATGCCAACTCGACCCCGCCGTCAGTTCACTGCGCTCGATGATCGCCACGTCGGTCCATCCGCGCAGTGTGAGGTGGTAGAGCAGGCTCGAGCCCACAATTCCGCCACCGATGACAACGACGCGGTAGTGCGACTTCATCCCTCGATCTCCCTCGTACGACGGTCGATGAATTCGCGCAGTGCCGCGTCGATCGATTCGTCAATTCCCGGGTCTTCGTACGATTCGAGCAGCGCCTTCCACTGCGCAGTAGCAATGTCTTCTGAGGTGCGCGATCCCTGCTTCACCCACGTCGGGTAGGCCTGGGAACGGAAGAGCGGACTCATGAACACTTCAGTGCGGAAACGCTCGAGGGTGTGCTCGTGGCCTAGGAACATGCCGCCGGGACCCACCTCGGCAATCGCATCGAAGGCCAGCGAGTCGTCGTCAACAACCAAGCCCGCACGAAGGCGCTCGAACATCGCGATGACCTCAAGGTCAATGGCGAACTTCTCATACGACGCCGTCAGACCTCCCTCGATCCAACCGGCCGAGTGCACCACGAGATCGCACCCGGCGAGGTACGTCGCCCACATCGACATCGTGCTTTCAATTGCGACCTGCGCGTCGAGCGCGATGCCTGAGCACAAACCGCCACCTCCGCGCAACGGCAAGCCGTAGCGCTTGGCCACCTGTGCACCGGCCAAGGTGGTGAGCACCGATTCAGGAAGTCCCAGCGAAGGTCCACCCGAACGCATGTCGACGCCGCTGAAGAAGGTGCCCAGAATGCATGGCGTTCCGGGGCGCACCAGTTGGGCCATGGCAACGCCAGTCAACGTTTCAGCCACAAGCAACGACAGTCCCCCCGCCAGTGTCACCGGTGCCGATGTGCCTGCCAATAGAAAAGGAGTGATGGCAACCGGCTGCCCGTACTCGGCGCACGCGCGCAGCATGTCGACCATCAAACCGTCCCACACGAGCGGACTATTCGGATTGACGATGCCGATCGTCATCGGGTTGGCGAGCAACGCCTCACGTCCACCCGCTGCAATGGCGGCGAGCTCGAAGGCATCACGGGCCTTCGGACCACTCGTGCCATAGATGATGAACGGTCGATCGCTGTAGCGAAGAATCGAGTAGTCCATCTCAAGGTGGCGTGATTCATGATCAAGGTCTTGGGCTTCGGTCGTGCCACTTTGCAGCACCGACAACACATTCGACGCATGCGCGAGTTTGACCAACTCAATGTGATCGCTGATCGATCCGTCTCGGCGGCCACGCTCGCCATCGGTTGCAAAGGGTGGTCCACCAACAGGCGAATGCGCCAACGAACCGCCGCCGAGCACCACCGACCGTTCCGGGTTGCGCCCTGTCACCGTGACTTTCGACGGCGCGAGCGCCAACTGCGCCATCACGAAATCGGGGTCCCACAGCACGCGAGTTCCGTCAATGGTCTGCCCCGCAGCGCGCAGCATCTCGACAGCATCGTCGTCGTGAACCTCAGTGCCAATTTCGGAAAGGATGCGCATCGCCTGCGCATGAACGCGGTCGAGCGCGTCAGCATCGAGGGGCTCGAGCGGAAGGGAACTCACGTCCTACCCCATCCCCCGCTGCGGCTGAACGTCGCGCAATCGCGAGAAGTGACCTATGTTCACTTCGACGCCGGTCCAGTCGGCGACGGCGACGACCGGATCGTTGTCGTGATCACGTCCGCCCTCGACTTCATCAATCAGCAACGCCATCAAGACTCCGACATACGGTGCTTGCTTGAACCCGTGACCACTGGTTCCGATGGCCACATAGAAGCCATCAAGGCTGGTGCGATCGTAGATCGGAATCCAGTCTTCAGTCACGTCGTAGACACCAACGATTCCGCTCGGCCGCCCCGGAATCACGAGGTCGGGAATGCGCCGCGCCAGTCGGAGTGACTGCACGTTCCACGTCTCGGCGCTCACCGACTCAATGGCGTCTTCGGGCTTGTCGAGGAACACGACCGGGTCGCAGTCTGCTTCGAGGCCGCCCACGATGATCGTCCCGCCCTGATGTGGACGGAAGTAGGTACCCACGTCGGGGTCAGTGATGACCGTGCCATTGCTGAGGTTGAATGACTCGGGTGCCGGAACGGAGATCACTTCCTGCTCCATCGGCCGCGTCGACATTGTGAAATCAGAGAGCACGTCGGCCATTCGGTTCAATTGGGGCGACCATGGCCCGGCCGCGTTGACGACAATCGGCGCCATGAGGCGCGTTCCGTCGGCGAGTTCAACACCGGCGACGCGTCCACCCTCGATGACCACGTCAGAAACGCTGCGGTTGAACAAGAACTGCGCGCCGTTGACCGACGCGGCATACGCCAAGTTGTTCGCCGCCAATTGCGGATCGTCCATCTGACCGCACGACGCGACGTGGAAGGCAATGAGCTCGCCGTCGGCGTCGTCCCAAAAGTGGTCGTCGTCGGGCAGTGCCGGCGGACTGTACTTGCCCGGATCAACGCCTGGATACAGTTCGGCGATCTCAGAACCGGATAGTTCACGCACCTCGACCCCGAGACTGCGCAAATTGGACACCATCCGCTCTAGGTCGTAACCGCCACCTTCGAGCACCATGCCGCCGGTCTGAATGAATTGCGCCATTCCGGCGGGGTCGACCACCCCAAGATGACG
>CAIYMF010000107.1 GCA_903927265.1 uncultured bacterium
CTGATGGGTGGCGATTGCGCCGAGACCTTCGCAGCGAACACCGCCGATTCCATTCGTGCGCGCCTTCAAACAGTGCTGCAGATGGCGGTTGTGCTGACCTATGGCGCCAGTACGCCGGTGGTCAAGATCGGCCGAATGGCGGGCCAGTACTTCAAGCCGCGGTCGAAGCCCACCGAGACGCGCGACGGAGTCACACTCACGTCGTACTACGGCGATGGCGTCAACGCGCTTCCCTTTACCGAAGCCGACCGCGTTCCCGATCCGTGGCGCCTCGTGCGGGCATACCACGCCTCCGGCGCCACGCTCAATCTCGTGCGCGCGTTCACTCAGGGCGGTTACGCCGACCTACGTCAAGTGCATGCGTGGAATCAGGACTTCGTGCGTGACTCACGCGTGGGTGAGCGCTACGAGCGCATGGCCGGCGAAATTGAGCGGGCGCTGTCGTTCATGGCTGCCTGCGGAGCTGACCCCGAGGAGTTCCGCCGGGTTGAGTTCTATGCCGGTCACGAAGGCCTCGTGCTTCCGTACGAGCGTGCCCTCACACGCATCGATTCGCGCACCGGGCTGCCTTACTCGGTGTCGGGTCACTTCCTGTGGATCGGCGAGCGCACGCGTCAGGCCGGATCTGCCCACGTTGACCTTGCCGCGCGCATTCGCAATCCCATCGGTGTGAAGGTCGGCCCCACCGCCACCAGCGACGAGATCTTGACGTTGCTTGACGAACTTGATCCCGATCGGGTGCCCGGTCGTATCACGTTGATCACGCGTATGGGTGCGGGCAAGATTCGCGAAGCGCTTCCGCCGATTGTGCAGAAGGTCAATGCCAGTTCACACTCGGTGGTGTGGGTGTGCGACCCGATGCACGGCAATACTCGCGAGACGTCGCACGGCGTCAAGACGCGCCTGTTCGATGACATTCTCGATGAGGTGCGTGGCTTCTTCGAGGTGCACCGCGCCATCGGAACGCACCCGGGTGGCATTCATATTGAGCTCACCGGCGATGACGTCACTGAGTGCGTCGGCGGACTTTCCGGACTTACCGAAGATGGTCTGCATGAGCGCTACGAAACCGCCTGCGACCCGCGTCTGAACCGCGTGCAGGCGCTCGAGTTGGCCTTCCTCGTGGCCGACATGCTGCTCGAACGCTGAACACACCGCTGGCGATCAGACGATCTGAATCGTCACCGAACTGCCCTTGGGTACCACTGACCCAGCCTCGGGTGACTGCTTGAGCACACGGTTGAGCGGCGTGACGTTGAGTGGTTCCTCGATCTTCACGGTGAGTCCGGCCGCCTTGAGCTTGCTGATGGCCAGATCGCGATCGAGATCAACGACGTTCGGAACGGTGACAGGCGGCGGACCCTTCGACAGCACGACGTTGACGGTGCTGCCCTTAGCAACAGTGGTGCCCGATGACGGGTCAACAGACACGACGTTGCCGGCGTCGATGGAGTCGGAGTAATCCTCGCTGGTGGTGACCTTCAAGCCCAGTGCCTTCAACGCCTTGATCGAGGCAGCGCCGTCGTCGCCGACGAGCTTGGGAATGTCGACCGGCTTGGGTCCGCGTGAGACGAGCAAGGTTACGGCCGCGTTGCGCTTGAGCGCGGTGCCTTCCTCAGGGTCGGTGCCCACCACAAGACCGGCTTTGACCTTCTCGTCGTAGACCTTCTTCTGTCCAGCGACCTTCAGCGAGACGTCGGTCAGTGCTGCGGCGGCATCGTCGACCGTTGAGCCGGCAAGCTGGGGAACCTCATAGCGTTCGGGTCCCTTCGACACCACGACCGCGATGGCGCTTCCCTTGCGAGCCTCGGCGGTGGCGGCCGGATTCGAGGAGATGATGAGCCCGGACTTCACAGTTTCGCTGAATTGCCGCGCCGACACCGAGAGTTTGAGGTCGACCGTTGCCAGTTTGGTCGTGGCCGCCGTTTCGGTGAGGTTCACCACGGCGGGTACTGGAACGTACCGGGCCGTTCCGAACCACCACGCTCCGGCGCCTCCAGCAACCGCGAGGGCAAGGATCACGAGCGCGATGAGTGGCCCCTTCCAACGACGCTTGCGCTTCTTCGCGGCAGGCGGGCGCGAGGGAGGGGCGGGGGTTGCTAGGGCGACGGGTGGAATCGGTGCGGGGCCTGCCGCCGCCGCTACTGGTGTCGCTGCGAGGGGCCGTAGTGCCACCGTGGCCCCGGGATCGGAAGGGTGCGCCGTGGTGCTGGGCATCACCATCGTGTCGCGCGAACTCAGAGGAGTGGCGGCAGGAAGTGAAGCGCGCACCGCATGCGCGGCCTCACGGAATTCCAGTGCCGAACCGAATCGCTCGTCGGGATCGCGCCGCGTGGCCTGCGACACGAGTGCATCGACCGACGTCGGAATGTCAGCGCGTACGGCAGACGGAAGCGGAACATCGGCGTTGACATGTTGGTAGGCAACGGCGAGGGGAGTGTCGCCACCATGCGGCACAGCGCCGGTGAGCATTTCGTAGAGCAGAATTCCGGCGCCGTAGACATCCGATCGTGCGTCGGCGATTCCGCGCTCGACCTGCTCTGGTGACAGGTACGCCACGGTTCCGATGAGCATGCCCTGCGTGGCAGCGGTCGAGGTGCTGGACGCGATGGTGCGCGCGAGGCCGAAGTCGGCCACCTTGATGCGGCCGTCGTCGGAGATGAGCACGTTCTCGGGTTTGACGTCGCGGTGTACGAAGCCGGCGCGGTGTGCGGCTTCAAGCGCTTCGAGTACGGGTTCGAGGATGACGAGTGCTTGGGCCGACGTGAGCGGCCCGTTCGAGCGCAGCACATCGCGTACCGTGCGGCCCGAGACGTACTCCATGGCGAGGAAGACGACGTCACCGTCGACGCCCTGATCGAACACGCTGACGACATGGGGGTGCGAGAGGCGAGCCGCTGATTTGGCCTCACGCTCGAAGCGCGACACGAAGCCGGCGTCTTCGGCCAGGCTCGGGTGCATCACCTTGAGTGCGACGATGCGATCGAGGCGCAAATCCAGTGCCTCGTACACGGTGGCCATGCCGCCGCGGGCGAGCTTGCGCTCGACCCGGTAGCGGCCGTCGACCACCGAGCCCACGAGGGGATCGCGCACCTGAGTATCCATAGCCTTTTCACTATACGTTTCGGGTGCGCGGGTGCCGGGGACCACGCGCGGCGGGTCGGTGGTGGCCCGAACGAGCGTTCGTGGTCGTTCTCTGGGCAAATACGCACGTTAAGCGTGCGAATTTGCCCAGAGAATGGGCGAATGTGCGCTCTAGGTCGACGTGCGGTGCCGGGCCGCAAACTGGGGGTGCAGGGATGCGTGCGCTATCCGGCGTTGATCAGCGCCGCGGGGTTTGATCCGGCATCGATGGTGCCGTTGGACGGGCTCAGCGACGGGTCTTGTGGTGTTGCAGATCCGCCGGCAGGAAGTTGGGGTGTCACGAATCCGACGCCCCAGGCTGCCGCTCCCGCGGTGAAACCGGCTGCGGCACCCACACCCACCGTGGCGCCCACTCCGAGGGTCACAAAGCCACCACTCACGACCTCAGCGGCTACCGGGGTGACATCGAGCAATAACGGTCCAGAGTCGGCCACCACGTCGATTAGGGAGTCGACGCTTCCCGACCTCGGACGGAAGCCATCCATGAACGTGGGCCGACGGTTGATTGCGTGGTCCCACAAATTTCCTTCGCCCGCGATCTCATTACCTGCGTCGATACCTCGAATCAGAATTTCATCAGGCTCGGCGGCGCTGGCATAGGCCGATCCGAGGCCGTATGTCGCTGCTCCGACGGCCGCCCCGATGCCAGCTCCGATGGCAGTGTTGACGCCTACTTGAGCCCAGTTCACGGTGCCTTGGTTGTCGACTGCTTGCTCGATAGACGATGAAGCGAATGACGAGGTACCACCGACAACGGCGCCCGCGAGGGCCGCGCCGGCGAGGCTGGCTGGAGGGCAGAACAGGGCGATCAGGATGCCGAGTGTGATGCCGATGGCGAGGGAGGCGCCCATTCCGGCCCACTTACCTTTGCTGAGTGCGCCGGATGGGTCGGAGGAGTTCCAGGGGTCGCTGCCGGCGAACTCGTAGGGGTTCAGGGAGCCGTTGACGATGGGGTCTCGTTGTAGGAACCGGCCGGAGGTAGGGGAGTATTCGCGCGCTCCCATGATGACGAAGTCATCACCGACGGGAAGAGCGGCGCTGCCCTTCCAACCCATCATCGACATCGCCAACCCGAGAGGAGTGGTGGGCGGGGTGGGGGTGTTGGTGGAGATGCGGGTGCCCCACGGGTCATAGACGGTGGTGCTGGTGGGAGCGGGACTGCTGGTACTTCCGGTGGTAGACCATGCAGCCGAGCCTTGAAGATCGTCGTAGTTCCAGGCCACGGGGGTGCCGGTGCTATCGAGGGCGACGGTGACA
>CAIYMF010000108.1 GCA_903927265.1 uncultured bacterium
CCGCGCCGGCGGGCACTAGCGACCGTGGAAGAGCCGATGCTGACACATTCGCTCGGCACCAATGCAGAGATTCGTGCGCGTGCGCTGATGCTGCTTGAGCAGGTGGGGTTCGATCCGTCGTACGCTGACCGCTACCCGCATGAGTTCTCGGGCGGTCAGCGGCAACGACTCGGAATCGCGCGGGCTCTGGCGGTGGCTCCCAAGTTGCTGATCGCTGATGAACCCGTGTCGGCGCTCGACGTCTCGATTCAGGCGCAGGTGTTGAATTTGTTGTCCGACCTGCAGCGCGACAACGACCTCACCTACGTGTTCATCGCGCACGATTTGGCGGTGGTGCATCACATCGCCGACCGCATCGGCGTGATGTACCTCGGTGAACTTGTCGAAGTGGGCTCCTCAACTGATGTGTACACCGCACCCCGTCACCCCTACACGGAGGCGCTGATCTCGGCCATTCCGGTGATTGACGCTGAGGCCGAGGTGCGCGAGCGCATTGTGCTGACCGGTGATTTGCCCAGCCCGATTGATAAGCCCGCGGGATGCGCGTTCAATCCGCGCTGTCACTACGCGCAGGACGTCTGCCGTACCGACAAGCCAACCCTGCAACTACTTAATGACGGACGCGAAGTCGCCTGCCACTTCCCCCTCTAGCGTCCGTTACCTTTCCGCGAGTCCATCAGTTACGCGGCCTATTCGCCCCTCTTTTACCGCGTAAGTGATGAACTCGCCGAAAGGGGGGGAGGGGGGGAGGGGGGGGAAGCGGATGGGTTAGTCGTGTGCGGCGAGGAATGCGTTGAGCACCTCGGCGAAACGCTCGGGTTCCTCGACGTGCGGCATGTGACTGCTGTCTTCGAAGATGACCCACTCGTTATTCGGAATTCGCTCGGCGATTTCGCCGACGATCGTGGGCGTCGCTTCGTCGTACCGTCCGCTGACGAGAAGTGTCGGAACTGCGATGCGGTGCAAGTCGTCAGTGATATTCCACGTGCGCAGTGACCCGATGCAGTGGAATTCACTCGGTCCATTCATCGTGTAATACACGGTCGGGTCCTCGGCCAACTTCGCGAACGAGCGCGTCACGAAGTCGGGGTTAGGAACCACGCGGCACACATGCTTGTCGTAGAACACCTGCATCGCCTCTTGGTACTCCGGCGACTCGGTGGTGCCAGCGTCTTCGTGCCTCTGCAAAGTCTCGTCGACTCCGGGTGGAAGCTCAGCACGCAGACGATTCGCCTCGGAAACCCACAAATCCATGCGTGCCGGTGAATCGCAGATGCCCAGCGCATTGAGGCCAGCTGGCTGATCGATCGCGTAATCCATGCCAAGCATGCCGCCCCATGACTGCCCGACAAGGTTGTAGCGCCCCGCAATGCCGAGGTGCTTTAGCAACTCAGTGAGTTCGGTCTTGAACAGATCGACCGTCCAGAAGTCGGCCGGCTGGTCGGGCATGTGCGACGACAACCCGCAGCCGATTTGGTCGTACAGCACAGCCGCGCGACCTGTGCGGTTGGCAAGTTCAGCAATCGGAATCGTGTAGTCATGGCACGCACCCGGGCCACCGTGTAGCACCACCAACGGAACCTGAGCAGCGGACGGATCGAGATCGCCGACGATTCGGTACCAGGTGTCGCCCTGCGCCCACGTCATCACAGATTCGGTCATCGCGATGCCAACTCCTTGAAGGGTGTGGGGCACGCAGAAATCTTCGGAACCCGACAGCGGGCGATCACACTGCCAGGGCACGGATGACACGACTGCGCGATGCCAACGTCGCCCGCCACCGACAGGAAGATGAACGCGTCTTCCATCGTGAAACCCCACTGGTCGACCAGAAGTCGTGCGGCTTCCTCGCACGCCAAGCGAATGGCTTCCTGAAGATCGCCGGTAGTGACACCGTGGGTGAACCACGAGTCGGCCAATTGCGTTACGGGCCAACGGGTTTGCTGCTTCTTCAGCACATTCACGCGAATCAGAACATCGCCACCGATTTCAACCCCGGTGCCGGAAATCTCG
>CAIYMF010000109.1 GCA_903927265.1 uncultured bacterium
GGATGCAGCTAACGTCGCGCACTGTTCGGGGGTCAGGGTGGTAGGGGCAGGAACGCAGGCCGCCTGATACACCGACCCTGCCTTGGTGGCAGCACTGCCCGCGTTGGCCCCCACTGTGGCGATATCGGTCACCGCGCCACCGAGTGCCGCGGCGGCCTCCGAGGACGCCTGTTTCAGGCCACCGGCGGCCCTACCCGAGGCACGTGACAACTGAATCAGAGTGACGTCGGGCGAAGGCGGCGGCAGAGCGATCGTCGGATCGGCAGGCGACCCCACCGCATCGGCGATAGCAGTGACGGCCGTGACCAACGCCTGGGAAGCCTGCTGGGAAGCGGGCAGACCCGACGGGGAAGCGAGGGTGGTCAGGCCCGACGCAAGGGTACGTAAACCCGATGCGAGCTGATCGGCACCCGTCGAGAGAGACTGAGCACCCGCCGCCGAACTGGCGATTCCGGTGGCCAATTGCTGCTGCCCGGTGGCCAACTGTGCGGCGCCGGATGCCACCTGCTGCGAACCCGGAACCAGCGAGCCGGACATCGACGAACTCAACGTACTGGCGCCGGCGTAGGCCTGCGCCACACCATCGGAAACCTGCGCAGCACCGTCGGCAACCGCACGCGCGTTGTCATTGAGTTCGGTAAGACCCTGTGCAAGGGACGTATTTCCGGTGACGCTTGAATCGAGCAGGTCGCGTGAGAAGCCCACGGCCAGGTCTTGTGAACTGCGCACTGGCGCCACTTGCATCGTCGCTGCTGGCAGCACCAGATTCGACGAGCGCAGGTGCACTTCCATCTTTTGCTGATAGTTACCAAGCGGCGGATACAACAGTAGGTTCCACGTGAGCACGGTGCCGCCGTCTTGCCCGGTGCTGACCACGGCACCCGGCGCTGAAATCACGTCGACACCCACGGGAACTGTCGCTCGCAGCGATCCGGCGAAGGGGGCGAAGACCTTTTCCTTCTTCGACATCACCGTGCCCGCCGCGTTCTTGTAGGTAATGATCGCATCGGACACCACGGTGTTCGTGACCGTGTAGGTCACTGCGAGCGATCCTTCACCAGAAATCGTCGCCGGATCAACGACGGTGCCATCACGGGAATATTCGGCGTGCAGTGCAATCGGAAGCGGCTGAGCAAAGTCGGAACCAAGCAGCACCTTGGTCTGGCCCTGCCCCCCGATCATCACCACGGCGGCCTGTCCTTCAACGGGTGGCTCACCGCGGCGGTCAAGGTAGTGCAGGCCCGTCGTCGACGTCGGCACCCGCACCTGCTGATAAGGGATGCTGCTCGCGATGACCTGGGTCACAAGGTCGGACGACACCGGCAGTCCGGTGAAATCAAGTTGCGTGAGAACGAGTTGTTCGCTGATCAACTGAGGTTCTGGTGCAGCGCCGGTACGCGGTTGGGCACCCTGAGCCGGAGCGACCACGAGCGCAACCAACGTTGCCGCAACTACACCAGCCCCCACAGTACGTCGCTTCATGGAAGATCCAACGGAACGCGATCGCCTAACGTTTCCGCGGCCTGAGATTCATCTGAAATCGCGTCAGCCTCAGGTCGACTGCCAATCCCACCCACCGCAGCGGCGACGACGGCCGCCACCAACGCCGGTAGCACAGTCACCAACAGCAGCGCTGCGCCCACAGCCGGCTCGGCAGCAATGAGGCCGAAAGCCACCACCACCGCCCCGATGAGCACGGGTACCGCGATGCTGCGACCGACCACGAGCACGACCAACAGGGCGACGACCAGAATGGCCACCGTCGTTGCCAATCCAGTCGATGAACGCACGGGCGGAACGATCGCGAGCATCAACGCGCTCGCGATCAACGCCACCACCACGCCGATGACATAACCGACGAGTCGGCGCCCCAGCCCACCTCGACCCGCGGTCGCTGCTGCGGGCAAAACGGCGAGCAGTGTTCCCATCACTGCCGAAAGCGCGATTGTTGCGGGAGATGCACGGTCGGCCAGCAACCACACGATCACAAAGCCCGCCGCGGCACCCACAATGGCGCCAATCGCCACTACCGGGCGGCGCCACACCAGTGAACCCGAACGTGCACGATCGGGGGCGGTCAC
>CAIYMF010000110.1 GCA_903927265.1 uncultured bacterium
CGCTCGAAAAGACCATGAGGGCACCAATGGTGCGGGTGTCGCCTGAGATTGAGATTGACCGGGAAGGTGCCATGTGTTGTGTTAGCTCCTTCCCGGTCGCTCGATTACTTGGATGCCCCTGTAACTGCGGCGGTTGCCTTGGTGACTGGGGTGGGGTGCGGGTTCTTGATGGCCTCATACAACATAAAGGCCCCCACGAACACCAACAACAGACCTAACGCGTCCACTTGTTGACCGCGTTACGAATCTGTATACGGATGATGATGTACCGCCATGCGGCCTTCGTCTTGAGCTGGTCAAGCTTTGACTTAGTGGCGGGTTGTGGCATGGGTCTATCGCTTGCCGATGTAGCGCCCGACAACGACACCAACAACAAGAGCGAGGACAACGTGGGTCGGGGATGGCTTCATGGTTACTTACGCTTCCCCATGTAGTAGCCAACGAGGCCGCCGGCCACGAGTGCCATCACGACGTGAGAGTTCTTGACTTGCATTTTTTTCCCCTCCTAGGGACTAGCGGCTTGCGCCGATGGGCTTGCGGAACATGACCCCGATAGCGATCAGTGCGACCGATGCCGTGGCAATGATGGTGATGACTCCGTGGGTCACCTGCATACCGTTCCCTGGTGCAGATGCACCAGGGGCGGCAGCGTAGGCGGATGCGTTCTCGGGGTAGCCAGGGTTGCTGACGTGGGTTGAGTAGCCGAGGCCGTCATCTCCAAACATGGTGACTCCTTAGGCGAACAGTGCCGCACCGGAAACCGGACGGACCATTCGAGAGATGACTTGCAGGACCGTCGAGGCCGAGCCCCACTGCGAGCCGCGGATTTGCAGTTTCGTGGTGGCGTCGGTTGGGAGGTACTGGTTGGCGGGGCCAAAGTTGTTCGCATTGTCGAACAAGCCGGCAAGCATCTGCATTGGGAACACGGCGGCGGGGATGTAGCCCGAGGTGACCGTGGTGCCGGTGCCGGATGCAAGACCCGAGGCGTAGGCGGTCACACCGGAGTAGAGGCCGTAGAACCGAGCAATCCAACGAGTCCAGTCGTCCGAGCTGAGAGCTTGCGTCTGAAAGTCGTTCACCCAGAAGTCGAACTCGGTTGGCCAGTTGGCGTATGAGCCGTTGATGGTGGTCGATGCCGTGTAGGCGTCACGCTGGTTCGTACCGGTCGAGGTGCGAAGAATCCAAATGATGTTGGAAATGTAATCACCAACGTTGTTGAGCTGGATTTGCGGGCTACCGCCACCGTTGACCTCGTTGTGGGTCTCGGAGCGAACGAACGCCACGGTGCCGAGGCCGGCCGGGGTGGCTTGCACTGCGGTTGCGCCAGCGCTCGACACGATGGTCGCCGGCGGGCTCGTCCAGTATTGCTGGTAGCACGAAATTGTGATGGAGGTTGGCGCCGTGGTCGGTGCAGTCGAGTAGAGGCCGTTGGCCTGGTCGGTCGAGGCTGCGGTGGAGGCGGCCGTGGTGATGGTCAACAGGTAACGCTGGTTAGCAGCGGAGTTGTTGAGGGCACCGAGGGCGTCACGGCGACGGTGCTCGATTGGCACCACCAGACGAAACTCAAACGAGCCACCGGTGCTACCGGTACCACCAATGCAGATGTACCCGGGGTCACGAGTCGGGTCGAAGGTGCAGTCGGTATCGGTGAGGAACAGGTTGAGAGTGTAGAGCTGGAACCCGGAAATTGGGGACAAGATGCTCTGACCGGCAGGGTCGTCAAGGCGAATTTGGCTGATCGCAGTCCAAGGAGCGTCGCGAACGAATGCGACCGATGCCGAGTTACCG
>CAIYMF010000111.1 GCA_903927265.1 uncultured bacterium
AATCGGCCGGCCCCTCGCTCTGCGAGCAGCGAGAAGTACGCCTCACGGGGCGCGCCTGGCGTGAAGAGAATCATCATCGACGCGGCACCGTGGTCGTTGCGGAATCCGTGGACTCCACCCTTCGGCACGAAGTGGAAGTCACCCGGGCCTGCTTCACTCCACTCCTCACCGTTGTAAAAGGTGAAGATGCCTGAGACGTCCACTCCCGGAGCCAATGCGAGTTCGGGCGGCGACTGCGCCGTTCGGTGAGTCGCGTTGACCAGTCCCGAGTCGCCCAAGTACTGCGGAGGTGGGTATGTCATGAGCGCACCGTATCGCCCACCTTCACCGATGCCAACGATACCGAGGCACTCAGGGTCGTCGCGTCTGTCCGAGACCCATCCGGCCATGTCAGGATTGCGCCCATGACTCTCACACTCAACGGACTGCGCACCGTGATTTACCCCTCGACTGACCTCGAGGCCGACAAAGCATGGTGGTCGTCGTTGCTCGGACAACAGCCCTACTTCGACCAGCCCTTCTACGTCGGATTCGAAGTGGGCGGTTACGAATTGGGCCTACTGCCTGATGCCAACGCGTCCGACGGCTCTGTGGTGTATTGGGGTGTTGATGACGTTGCGGCAGCGGTTCACACGGCGATCTCTGCCGGTGCCACCGAACACACCCCCGTGGCAGATGTCGGCGAAGGCATCGTCACGGCAACTGTGACAACGCCGGCGGGAACGATTCTCGGCCTGATCTACAACCCGCACTTCACGACTGGTCACGCCTGACGCCGAATCCGGCGCAGGTCTTCTCGCGAGACAACTCTTAACTGTCGCCACCTGCTGCAGCGTCAGTCTCGGCGTACAGCGCATCGATGATCGGTAAGTATTCATCCAGAATCGCGCGGCGCTTGAGTTTCATCGTGGGAGTGAGTTCTTCTCCTCCTGGCGCCCATTCGCCGGGAAGAATGCGAAACGCCTTCACCTGCTCAAATCTCGCCAACTTCGCATTGGCAGTCGCAATAGAACCTGCGACGACATCTCGAATCGCTTCGTTCACTTCAATTGGTTCGAGAGCCGCTACATCGATTCCTCGGCCGGTAGCCCAGGCACCCAACATCTGTCGGTCGATCGTGATGAGCGCAACGACGTAGCGTCGACCATCGGCGATGGCGACCACCTGACTGAACAGCGGGTTTGCGCCCTTGACGATTGCCTCGATTCGGGCCGGGGAGAGGTTCTTGCCCGAACTCGTAATTGCGATTTCCTTCTTGCGGTCGACGAGAGTGACGTAGCCATCCGAGTCGATCGTGGCAAGGTCCCCGCTGTGTAACCAGCCATCGCTGTCGATCGTCTCTGCGGTGAGTTGGGCTTCGCCCCGATAGCCGCGCATGATGCCGCCGCCTCGAAGTAGCAACTCGCCATCATTTGCCAATTTCAATTCGAACCCGGGAAGCGCGGTACCGACCGTTCCCAACTTGACTCGCCCCGGAGGATTGGCGGTGCCGCCTGCCGAACTTTCCGACATGGCCCACAACTCAGAGATCGGAATTCCGATGGCGTGGAAGAACTCAAGAACCTCCACCGTCGAAGGAGCCGACCCCACATTGACGACCGCGAACTTGTCGAAACCGATTGCGGCCCGCAAATGCTGCAACACCTTCTGGTCCGCGACCGCGAACTCTGCCTCGAGTTCACTGGGCACGACACCTTCCTGCTGAGCACGAGTACGACGCATTCCGACTTCAAGTGCCCACGCGGTACCTTGCTTCTTCGCCTCATCGGTCTCGCGCGCCATGGCCGCCTGAAGTCCGGCACGCAGTTTCTCCCAGACACGAGGCACGGCAAAGAACCACGTGGGGCGCACTTCGACGAGATAGGGACCAAGTTGAGTGGCATCCGGGCAGCACGTTGAGGTGTAGCCCAGAACCATCGGGAAGTAGTGACTGCACGACCGTTCGGCAACGTGCGCCATGGGCAGCCACGACAGCACGCGCCCCTCTTCAGGAAAGGGCAGGGCCGTGAGGTAGCCGTTGATGGAGGCAAGTTCATTGGCATGCGTGATCTCAACACCTTTGGGGGCACCCGTGGTTCCGGAGGTGTAGATGATCGTCAGCAAGTCGTCGGACGCGACTGACTTCCACGCGGCCTCGAAGTCGAATCCCGACATTTCATAGTCAAGCAACTCGGCAAGCGTCATCACACCATCGGGGGCCCCACCATCGACGACGACCACCTGACATCCAGTGCTCGCGGCCGAGGCCTCGCTCACCGTTGTGAGAAAGGATTGTTCGGTGACAACCAAGCGACAACCGGAGTTTCTGAGCAGTTCGCTGACTTGTTCCACTGGAAACGTGTTGTATATCGAGAAGGCCGCCGCGCCAAGGTGGATGGCGGCCGCGTCAACGACATGGAATTCGGGGCGGTTAGTGAGCATGAGTCCAACAGTGTCTCCTCGCGCAACACCGAAACCGGCGAGGGCCGCGGCCATGGTCTCGACCCGTTTGCCGTATTCGCGCCAGGTCCACAACAGACCGTCACCCTGGGTTCGAATGGCTGGTTTGTCGCCGTGCTTCGCGACTGTACGTTGGAATGCCTCAGGCAGTGTCGCCGCATGAGTGACCTGCGCGAGACCCTCGACGTCGGAAGTTCCCATGTAGCGTCCTCCTCGGAGTTTTCAAGATATATTTGTCGAATACTTTATGCCACAAACGCCACTGTGAGAAGGGGTCGCAATGATCGCAAGTGACAACAGCTCGACGCGGTCTGGGCTAGGTGACTCAGTCCAGACGCTCGCGAGTGTGCGCGTCCCGCTACGCGACGGCCTCACGCTGCATGCGGTGGCCTACCTGCCTCGCACACAGCCGTCCGGCGTGCCAACGGTCGTCGAGTTCACCCCTTACACCACCGACAGCGTTCACCAAGATGGTCTCTGGTTCGCCTCGCGAGGCTTCGCCTTTGTCGCCGTTGACGTTCGTGGCCGAGGAGACTCAGACGGGGAGTTCGATCCGTACGTGAATGACGGCGACGACGGCCACGATGTACTCAACTGGATCAGTGATCAGCCGTGGTCTGACGGTCGTACCGTCCTTTTTGGAGGTTCGTACACGGGCGGCAACCAATTCCTGATTCTCGCCACCGCGCCGTCCTCACTTCGTGCGATATCGCCGGCCTCTTCCTCCGTGAGCGGGATCGATGCACCGCAAGGTGGCGTTCCGAGCGTCTACGACGCTCGCTGGCTGCAGTCAGTCACTGGCCGCACCATGAAGGTTGGGCCTGCAGGCGACACGCCTGGCTGGACCACGGAACTGATCAGCGTCATGGGCGACGAGGAGTCGCTGTGGACAATGGTGGAACGACGAGGTGTTGCTGTCACCGATCTGCTTCGCCGCGAAGTCAGCCAACCATGGTTTGGCCCCCACTGGGAACACGGCTACCTGCCCAACCCGGCCCACTACGCGGGCATCGACGTGCCAATCTTGACGATTACTGGTTGGTACGACGACTCGATCGGCGGCTCGCTTGTGCATCACGCGCGATGGGCGCAATACGCGCCGACGAGCGCTCAATCGCGCAGCCATCTACTGATCGGCCCATGGGACCACGCTGGCACGCGCTCGGGTCTACCACGGGTGGGTGACCTCGAGTTTGCGCCCGCCGCGGCCGTTGATCTCAATGAAGTGCGGTACCGGTGGTACCGGTCGGTGTTGTTCGATGACCGACTGCCTGAACTGCTCTCCGATCCTGTGGTGTATTACCTCGCAGGCTCCGAGGAATGGCGCGGTTCACCCACGCTTGGGTCAGCAACGATTGGTGCACGTGAACTTCACCCGGTAGCGACGAACGAACAGAGCGGGCCGTTCAACGCCGGTCACTTGAAGACTGAACCCGAGGCCGGACCCGAGGTGGTAGTGACCCTTGACCCCGCTGATCTCCGCACCCCGATTCTTGAGCGTCAGCCTCGCGTCGGTCTCGGCGATTTGAATGTCGTATTCACCGACGCGTACCACTCGCTCGGACAACATGCCAGCGGCAGTGACCCGACCTGCGAGTCTTTTGTTCTCGAACTCACTGATCAAGGAGCCGTCTACCACTCCGCGCCGCTGGACTCACCCGTGGTGATGACAGGCTCTCCGGCGTTGCGATTGCGGCTCGTGTCAGACCAGCCCGACGCAGACCTTCTCGTTCTGCTCTATGAAGTGCTGCCAACAGGAGGCACGATTCTGCTGTCATCACGGTTTCAACGTCTCAGTGCATTGACGACACCACCTGTGCCGCTGCCGGTCGGGCAAGAAGTTGAGGTGACCATTGATAGTTGGCGCCCGAATGCTCGAACACTGCGCGCTGGCTCACGGTTGCGACTTGTCATCCGCGACGCTCAGTCGACGCTGACACCGCTTCGGCCAGGCCCAGCACCCGTACATCTGCGACTGTTGCATCCTGGCGACGCCACAGGACCACTCCTCACGATTCCGCTCGGGCGCACAGTCGACAACGAAAACCCGTTGACGTGACAGCACTCACGCCATGACCGCTGCGGGTTCGGTTGCACCTTGCACCTGTGCAGCAGTAACCCCCGTGCCCACCTGGTCTGGATAGGCAAGACCCACACGATCTCCCAGCAGCCGAAGCAGGCCGAACGGGTCGGGGCGTAGAAGCGAGAACCCCACCGTGTCGGTTCCGATGATCAGTTCCGGACGCGCCGCGGCCACGAGGTGCGATGCACTGCACCCCAAACTCGTCTCGAGCATCGAGCCGATGTAGACACCGACACCGTGCTCTGCAGCGAGATCGACCATGCGAAGTGCCGTCAGCACTCCCCCGCACTTCATCAGTTTGACGTTGAGGTACTTCACTCCTCCGAGGGTGAGCAACGTTCGCGCATGGGCCAATCCGTGTACCGATTCGTCGGCCATCAACGGAATACTTGTGCGGCGCGAGAGTTCGGCGAACCCGAGCACGTCGTCTCCCGCGAAAGGCTGCTCGAGCCAGTCAAGAGATCCCTCGACCACACTGCAGAAGTCAGCAGCGCGCTCCACGTCAACAAACGCTTCGTTCGCATCGGCAGCGAGACGCACGCCGGGATGCGCAGCAACGAGTGCCGCCGACTCGCGCACCAGCGTCACATCTCGCTCGATCGAGGTTGCACCACCGATCGCCACATTGCCACCTAACTTCAAACGGATCGTCTTGGCGCCCGAAGCGAGAGCGGTCTGCACCTTCTCTAACGCGCTCTCGAGCGGCAGCAGCGCGACGGTGTACGACGTCGGCACCGTTGCTGCACTGTCTACGCCAAGTAGCGCGTGAACGCTCACACCGTGCTTGCGCGCCACGACATCGAGCAACGCTTGCTCAATGGCCGCCTTAGCCGCGCCGTTGTGCGCCACGGTCGTCGGTCGGTCGAAAGGGCTCATTCGATCGATGATCGAGACGACGTCATCCAGCGATTCCAGTGGCTTGCCCACAAGAATGTCATCGGGGTCAAGCCGCGAGGAGTCGCAATACAGAGTCACAACTCCGGCGACAGACTCCTGCGTCTCACCGGTGACCTCCCAGGCCGGCATAGCCTCGCCGTAACCGACAACCCCACTGTCATCGACGACCCGCACGACCGTCGGTCGAATCTGAGAGATGCTCAGGTTGGTGGTGGCGAACAGAACTCCGATCGGAATAGGGCGCAGCGTCAAAGCGTCGACTGCGGTGACG
>CAIYMF010000112.1 GCA_903927265.1 uncultured bacterium
CGGGCTGCGGCAAGACCACGGTGCTGCGGGCGATCGCTGGATTCGAACCGCTGCGCGCCGGACAAATCTTGCTGGACGGCGAGCAAATCAGCAGCACACAGCGACAACTGCCGCCCGAGCAGCGACGCATCGGCATGGTGTTCCAGGACCTCGGAAACAGCAAACGTGGCAGATTTCAGCGCATGAGCGACCGCAACCCCACGCTCCGCATTGTCCGGTGGGGCGGGTAGACGCTCTAGGTGCGCGCTTGGGTGCCCCCGATGCGAAGTGATTGGACGCGATGGGTCTGGGGAACCTGAACACATACCCCCACGACCCTCGCCGGGGGAATCTAGCGGTCGCCTCCGGGAACCCACAGCACGTCACCCGTCGGCAGATTCGCTACCCGCGACAAAATGAACAGCAGGTCGCTGAGGCGATTGAGGTACTGAGCGGTCAAGTCGTTGGTTGTTTCCGGGTGCGCCTCAATTGCCGCCCACGTGCTGCGCTCGGCGCGACGTACGACCGTTCGTGACACGTGCAGCAGCGCAGCACCGGCTGATCCGCCCGGAAGAATGAATGAGCGCAACGGCTCGAGGGTCTCGTTGTACTCGTCGCACGCCTTCTCAAGCCGCTCAACGTACTCAGGAAGGACGCGCAGCGGCGGGTACTCGGGGTTGTCGACCACCGGGGTGCACAGATCGGCGCCCACGTCGAACAGATCGTTCTGGATGCGCGTGAGAAGCGCCGCAACGGGCTCGGGGAGCGCTCCGAGGGCGATCGCGACCCCAAGCGAGGAATTCGCTTCGTCAACGTCGGCGTATGCCTTCAGGCGCAGATCGTTCTTTCCAACGCGCGACATGTCACCCAATGCCGTGGTGCCGTCGTCTCCGGTTCGGGTATAGATGCGCGTCAGATTGACCATTGCCCCACCTTAGGGCGAGTCAGCCGAAAGCGCAGTGTGGGCATGGGTGACACGCCCCACGCCCGACCGCCTACGATGGGCGGATGCAGGCGTTTCGAGTGGTCGGGGGAGCGCGTCTGGCCGGTGAAGTGCGCGTCGACGGGGCCAAGAACAGCGTTCTCAAGCTCATGGCCGCTGCGCTACTGGCTGAAGGCCGCACCACGCTGCGTGAGGTCCCGCACATTCTCGACGTAGAGATCATGGGCGAACTGCTCAGGCGGCTGGGCTGCGAGGTCGAGCACAACGAGCGCGAACGAATCCTGGTCATCGACGTGCCGAGTAAGCCCTCGCATCAGGCCGACTACGACCTTGTGCGCAAAATGCGGGCCTCCATCTGCGTGCTCGGTCCGCTCGTGGCTCGATGCGGCGAGGCGGACATCGCCCTTCCGGGCGGCGACGCCATCGGCTCGCGCGGCCTCGATATGCACGTGGCGGGTCTGGAACGACTTGGCGCCAGCGTTGCCGTCGAGCACGGCTTCCTCATCGCGACCGCTCCGCACGGCCTCACCGGAACTCAAATTCGACTCGACTTCCCGAGCGTCGGCGCCACTGAAAACCTGCTGATGGCTAGCGTCCTCGCCACCGGAAGCACCGTGATCGACAATGCCGCGCGCGAACCGGAAATCGGGGACCTGTGCCGCATGTTGGTCGGAATGGGCGCACTCATCGATGGAATTGGTTCGTCGACGCTCGAGATTGAAGGTGTTGAAGCACTGCGCCCGGTTGATCACACGGTCGTTGCCGACCGCATTGTTGCCGGAACGTGGGCCGTGGGTGCGGTGATGACTCAGGGAGACGTCATCGTGCGCAACGCCGTCGCCTCTCACCTCGACATTGCACTCGACAAGCTAACGAGTGCCGGTGCTTCGGTGGAAGTTCTCGACGACGGTTTCCGCGTGGTGATGAATCAGCGACCCACGGCAGTCGACATCGTGACCCTGCCATTCCCCGGCTTCCCGACTGATTTGCAGCCGCAGTTCATCGCACTCAATGCGATTGCGGATGGATCGGCGCTCGTCACCGAGAACCTGTTCGAAGCGCGCTTCCGTTTCGTGAGTGAACTACAGCGCCTTGGCGCCGACGTGCGCATCGACGGACACCACGCCATGGTGCGCGGGCGCGCTGAACTGTCGGGTGCGCCGGTGGAGGCCACCGACGTGCGAGCGGGTGCAGGGCTCGTGTTGGCCGGTCTCGTGGCCGATGGCGTGACCACGGTAACCGAAGTGCACCACGTCGACCGTGGGTACGCACACTTCGTGGAAAACCTGCAGGTGCTCGGTGCTGACATTCGTCGGGTCGGTTAGCGAGAAGGTCGAGCCTTCAGCGTGGCACGAGCGATCGACTCGTCGGCGGGCCACACCATCACACGCGGACCTTCCACGGTGAATGCCAAGGTTGCTCGGATGTTTGCATCGACGAGAATCTGGCGAATTCGCTCACCATCGGCGTAATTGGTGGGGTGCGCAATTGGCACGAGCATTCCGTAATTGTCCGAACTCGACGGCTTCACGGGCCGCTGCACCAAGCTTCCACCGGGCTTGTAGGCCCACTTCAGAATGAGGATGAGAACGCCAACTCCGGCGACCGCGAGTAGCGGTCCGAACGTGAAGGAGAAGGAGTTGTTGATCACGGAATCAGTGTGCCGTGACCTCGGCCGTCTCGCCACCGGTCGCCCTTGGGCGGCGCCTAGAGGCCGGATACTGTGGGTTCCACTAACCGACGTAAGGAGATTCCTGTGGCTGGGCGTGTAGCAGTGATTGGTTCGGGGCTCATGGGATCGGGTATCGCCCAAGTCGCGGCGGTCGCAGGGTGGCAGGTCACCCTTCGTGACGTCGACAACGAAGCGCTTGCCCGCGGAGTTTCCGCCATTGAGAAGTCGCTTGCGCGCTTTGTGAACAAGGGAACTCTTGACCAAGCCGGTGCCGACGCTGCTCTCGCAGCGATCACCACCACGACCGACCTTGAAGCCGCTGCCGAGGCTGACCTCGTTGTTGAAGCGGTGTTCGAGAAGCTCGAGGTCAAGCGTGAGGTTTTCGCCGCACTCGACCGCATTGTTCGTCCCGACGTCGTGCTCTGCACCAACACCTCGGCTATTCCGATTACATCGATCGCGGCAGCAACCTCAACGCCCGAGCGCGTGGTCGGAACGCACTTCTTCTCGCCCGTACCCATGATGAAGTTGTGTGAAGTTGTTCGCGGCTACCACACCTCAGACGAAGCGATTGCTGCTGCGCGTGAGTTCGCTGAGTCGGCGGGCAAGACGTGCGTGGTCGTCAACCGCGATGTCGCCGGCTTCGTCACTACCCGCCTCATCACCGCGATCACGATGGAAGCTATTCGAATCCTCGAGTCGGGAGTTGCCTCGGCCGAAGACATCGATACAGCCTGCCGACTTGGCTTCGGACACAGCATGGGTCCGCTCGAAACGGCCGACCTCACCGGCGTCGACATCCTGCTCAATGCCACTACCAACGTGTACACCGACACCCAGGACGAAAAGTTCGCGCCGCCGGAGCTACTGCGCCGCATGGTGACGGCGGGAGACATCGGCCGCAAGTCAGGCCGCGGCTTCTACTCGCACGGTTAGAACGAGGGGGCATCATGACGAACGAACGGCGTGCGAAAGACCGTCCGTGGCTGATGCGCACGTACGCCGGTCACTCGTCGCCGGTTGAAAGCAACGCGCTCTACCGCCGCAACTTGGCGAAGGGTCAGACCGGTCTGTCTGTCGCTTTCGATCTGCCCACGCAGACGGGCTACGACCCCGACGACGAACTTGCCCGCGGTGAAGTAGGAAAGGTCGGCGTTCCCGTGTCGCACCTCGGTGACATGCGCACACTGTTTGACGGAATTCCGCTGGGCACGATGAACACGTCGATGACCATCAATGCCACCGCGATGTGGTTGCTAGCGCTCTACATCGCGGCAGCTGAGGAGCAGGGCGTTGATCCCTCGGTGCTGCAAGGAACTACGCAGAACGACATCATCAAGGAATACCTCTCGCGCGGCACGTACGTGTTTCCGCCCGCGCCGAGTATGCGCTTGATCACCGACATGGTGGCGTACACGGTCACCAACATTCCTAAGTGGAACCCGACGAACATCTGCAGTTACCACTTGCAGGAAGCCGGCGCGACTCCCGTGCAAGAGATCGCGTTCGCGATGTGCACGGCGATCGCGGTGCTCGACTCAGTGCGCGATAGCGGTCAGGTTCCGACTGAAGACTTCGGTGAAGTGGTCGCGCGCATTTCATTCTTCGTCAACGCAGGTGTGCGCTTCGTTGAAGAGATGTGCAAGATGCGCGCCTTCGTTGAATTGTGGGATGAAATCACGCGCGAGCGTTACGGAATCACCGATGCCGCGCAGCGTCGCTTCCGCTATGGCGTGCAGGTGAACTCGCTCGGTCTCACCGAAGCGCAACCGGAGAACAACGTGCAGCGCATCGTTCTCGAAATGCTCGCAGTCACGCTGTCAAAGGATGCGCGTGCGCGCGCGGTACAACTTCCTGCGTGGAATGAGGCGCTGGGACTTCCGCGTCCGTGGGATCAGCAATGGTCGCTGCGCATCCAGCAGGTGTTGGCGTTCGAGAGTGATCTGCTCGAGTACGACGATCTCTTCACGGGTTCAGTGGTGGTCGAACAAATCACCGGCGAGCTCGTCAGCGAGGCGCGTGCTGAGATCGAAAAGATTCAGGCCATGGGTGGCGCGGTTGCCGCGGTCGAGAGCGGCTATATGAAGCAGGCGCTGGTGTCGTCGCATGCCGCTCGACGTGCCGCCATCGAGACGGGCGACGACATCATCGTCGGCGTCAATCGCTTCGAGACCACTGAACCCAACCCGCTACTCGCCGACATGGACGAAGCGTTCATGACCGTCGATCCGGCGGTTGAACAGCGGGCGATAGACGCGATTGAACAGTGGCGTGCTGTGCGCGACAACGCTGCTGTGACAACTGCGCTCGATGTCTTGCGCGCCGCGGCTGCCGAGGGCGGCAACTTGATGGAAGCCTCGCTTGATTGCGCCCGTGCTGGTGCGACGACAGGCGAATGGTCGGAAGCACTGCGCTCGGTGTTTGGTGAATACCGCGCGCCAACCGGTGTCAGTGGCGTTGTGGGTGTGCAGCACGTGAGCGAATCGCTCGCGCGTGCGCGCGATGCGGTGAAGCAGACTGGCGATGAGTTGGGCGGGCGCTTGCGACTGCTCGTTGGAAAGCCTGGGCTTGACGGACACAGCAACGGTGCTGAGCAGATTGCGGTGCGTGCACGCGATGCCGGGTTCGAGGTTGTGTACCAAGGCATTCGGCTCACGCCGGCACAGATCGTTGCGGCTGCCATTGAGGAAGACGTGGCTGTCGTCGGACTGTCGATTCTGTCGGGATCTCACCTTGAACTCGTTCCGCGCGTTGTTGCCGGTTTGCGCGAGGCAGGCCTTGACGATGTTCCGGTGATCGTCGGCGGCATCATCCCCGATGCCGATGCTGCATGGCTGCTCGACAACGGAGTCGCGGCCGTGTTCACGCCCAAGGACTACGACGTGAACGCGATCATGCTCGGCATTGTCGATGCAGTGCGTGCTGCTCGCGGCCTTGCACCGTTGACCGTGAACGCTTCCTAGATTCGTTTCGAAAGGTTTCGATGACTGACACCACCGTGTTCGTGATGCGCCACGGGCAGAGTGAGGGCAACGTCGCTCACATCTGGACCAGTGCGCGCACGGGATACCCGCTGACCGAACTCGGTCGCGAACAAGCGCGTGCGGCGGCGGTTCCGTTGGTGCAGCGAGACGTCACTGCGGTGTATGGCTCGCCGCTGGTGCGTGCGCAGCAAACGGCAGAGGAAGTCGCCGGCGTTCTGGGACTTTCGCCGCTCGTTCTTGAGGGTGTCGAGGAACTTCACGTCGGCATTCATGAGGGGCAGCACGACGAGGACGTCGCGCCGATCGCGATGGAAGTGTTCGGACGATGGCTCGGCGAGGGCGACTTCGATCACGGCTTTGAAGGCGGCGAGACAGGTCGCGAGATTGCCGAGCGAATGTCCGCGGCGCTCAATCTGGTAGCCGATGCGCACCCAGGTGAATCAGTGGTCGTCGTATCGCACGGCGGTTCGATGGCGGTCGGACTCGGAGGACTCTGCGACAACCTCCCCGTAACGTTTGTCGGCAGACATCTATTGGCGAACACTGATGTAGTCGAGGCTCGCCGCAGTGGCGGCGAATGGCATTGCGTGTCGTGGGCTGGGCTTGACCCTTCTCGCGACGTTGACGACGATCGATAGGGTCACCGCATGCGCTTGGTGATTGCCCGCTGTTCGGTTGACTACGTTGGCCGCTTGTCGGCGCGGCTTGATGAGGCCACACGGCTGATCATGGTCAAGGGTGATGGCACGGTTCTGATTCACTCCGAGACCTCGCATCGCCCTCTGAACTGGATGACGGCGCCGTGCACATTGGTGGTTGAGGCCGGTGCCAAGAAGGTTCGCAAGCGCGAACCTGACGTGTGGGTGGTCACCAACAAGGGTGGCGAGCAACTACGCATCACCATGTTCGAGTTGGTACACGACTCTGGCCACGAACTCGGCGTTGATCCGGGCTTGGTGAAAGAAGGCGTTGAAGCCCAACTTCAGGAACTACTCGCCGCACAGGTTGAGGTGTTGGGAGAGGGGTGGTCGCTGGTACGCCGCGAATACCCCACGGCGATTGGTCCGGTCGATCTCATGTGCCGCAATGCCGATGGAGCGTCGGTCGCGGTGGAGATCAAGCGTCGAGGCGAGATCGACGGCGTTGAGCAATTGACGCGTTACCTTGAACTTCTCAATCGCGATCCGCTGCTTGCGCCCGTCACGGGTGTGTACGCAGCGCAAGAGATCAAGCCGCAGGCTCGCACGTTGGCCGAAGACCGTGGCATTCGCTGCGTGGTGCTCGACTACGACGCATTGCGCGGCGTCGACCACAGCGATACGCGACTGTTCTAGTTTTCTGGCTTGTCCACAGAAGGACGCTGTCGGCCTCGGCCGTCGTCGGATGGCGGTCGGTACCGCGCCGAGGTCGGCGGGTGCTGGTGATCGGTGACTCACTCATGCGCGAGGTGAGTCTGCAGAGCGGGCCGGGAATACCGACGTCACCCAAGGTGAAGGCGGCGCTCGCCGAGGCCGGCGGGACTCCCACGGTGGTCTGTTGGAAGGGTCGCACCACCGAGTGGACGCGTGAGCAGGTGGATACGTTGGCGAAGGCGTGCCTGCTTCCCCGACGGGTGGTGATCGCGACAGGGACGAACGACATGTGGATTGACGATGCGAGCCTTCCTTCACTTATCGTTGAACCCGACCTCGACGGAGTTCACATGACGATGTCGGGCGCCCGCGAGCGTGCGCGGGGGATCGTGGAGGCGTTGAGCTGGCAAGCCCCAAATTCGGCACATTTGCCATCATGTTTCGAGGGCACACGTAGACTTCTGGATATGGGGGGATTGCGATGAGCGACCACAATCCGAGCCCGCTCGAACCGTTGGCCCGCGCTGATCCCCGCGAAATCGGTGGGATGCGACTCTTGGGCCGTCTGGGCTCTGGGGGCATGGGAATCGCCTATCTCGCCGAGACTGACTCCGGTCTGGTGGTCGTGAAGACCATGTGGCCCCAACTGCATGCGGATCCTGCTTTACGCGCGCGGCTCAGTCGTGAGTTGGAGGCCATGCGTGCGGTCTCCTGCGACTACGTGGCAGCGCCGCTTGCCGAGGACCTTGATGCGGATGAGCCTTGGTTCTCGATGGAGTACGTCCCTGGAGTGACCCTTAAGCGCCGGGTGGAGGCGGGACCTGCGCTGACTCCCGCAGAAGTGTTCAGTCTTGCCGCGGGACTGGTGCGCGCACTTGACTTCATTAGCGCCTCCGGGGTAATCCACCGGGATCTCAAGCCTGCAAACGTGATGATGAGCCCGACAGGTCCGAAGATCATCGACTTCGGAGTAGCGGCGATGGCGGAAGCGACGCAACTGACCACCACCGGGCTGGTGGTGGGCAGCGCCGGTTGGCTGGCCCCCGAACAGGTGCTCGGCGAGCAAGTGACCGCAGCCACGGACGTACACGCGTGGGGACTGTGCGTGCTGTATGCGGCAACGGGCAAGGCGCCGTACGTGACGGACAACAGCACGGCCACGATGTACAAGGTCTTGCACGCTGACCCCGATGTCCCTGCCTGGCTAGGGCAGCCGCTGGCGCCGTTGGTACGTGCGGCGACGTCCAAGGATCCGGCCGCCCGGCCGGCCATCACAGAACTCGTTCGTCGTACGTCCGAGGTACCCATTGCTTTCCTTCCCCCGCCAGATGGGCTGGTGAGACCGCAGCCCCAGCCAGAACACGTCGCCCGGGTTCCGGTCGCCGCCACTGAAGGGTTCGCGGCCGAGGCAGCCTCGCGACGGTCAGTACCAGTGCCCCCACCGCCGACCCCGCGTCTGAGGGCCCCAGTTGCTCGCAAGGGCCGGCGCAGTTTCGTTGTAGCCGCGGTCGTAGTTCTGGGAATCGTTGCGGTCGGAGTGCTGGGCGTCCTAACACGCACCCCGAGTCAGGATCGGCAAGCCTCTCAGGCGCTCGGGTCGGGCGGTGCCGCGACAAACGGGCAGGCACTCCAATCATTGTCGCCCGCCGGAATTGCTGAAGCCGAGGCAAAGAAGAAGGCAGACGCTGCCGCGAAGGCGAAGGCCGATGCAGAGGCGGCGGCCGCGAAGGCGAAGGCCGATGCAGAGGCGGCGGCCGCGAAGAAGAAGGCCGACGCGGCAGCCGCGGCGGCGAAGAAGAAGGCGGATGCGGCTGCAGCGGCAAAGCGGAAGAAGGTTGCAGCCGAGCGTTCACGATGTACTGCCAACGCGCGCGAGGGAGCGGGGTCGCTCGTCAAGTGCGACCTTTCGAAGTTGCAGTTGACCCGGCTCGACTTCTCCGGCAGGAACCTCACGGGGGTCAACTTCACTACTACCAATCTCACTGGATCGATATTCGATGGCACGAATCTCGCCGGCATTGATTGGCAAGGGGCCACGTGCCCCGACGGCGCTCCGGCCTCAGGCGGTTCGGGTTGCACCGGTCACTTCTTGAGACGTGGCAGCAAGCTTCGTCCGCTGTCCATCGGAGAGTCGATCCGGCTGGGCCAGTGGATAGTCTCTGTCACCTCGTATCGCGCTGATGCCTCAAGCACGGCTGCCGCGGTTGCGGACTACAACCACGCACCAGGAGACGGGTATCTCTACGCGATCATCGGCCTCTCAGCGACGTACAAGGGAGATGGGTCAGCGGAGCCCGGGCTCGACGTGACGGCAGGCATCAACGGAGTTGATAAGCACAGTTCGGATTCGTACTGCTCGCTCATCTCGACCGAGTTTGGGTTGGAGACTCTGTACACCGGTCAGACGAACTCTGGAACCAACTGCGTCTATCTGAAGGCAAGTCAGGCGCAGCGTGGCTTTGTGCAGGTGACGACCGACCCTTATGGATCTCCACGAACCGCGTACTGGAGGATCCCCTAGGCGCCAGTCCCGAGCAGTGGCTGGGGTCACTGGCGGCGCCCACGATGGTGATTCACGGGGTGGAGGACCGGCTGGTGCCGGTGGCGAACGGCCGGTTCATCGCGGCGCGAGTTGAGAGTGCGAGGTATGTGGAACTCAAGGGCGCGAGCCACATCTTCTGGACCGACCAGCCCGATACCGAGCGCGAGGCGGTGCTGGGGTTCTTGGGTTAGGTCAGGGGTGTTGCGAACTCAAGCAGCGATTAGTTGGAACTCCACCTCAAGCACGTCTGGAGACACTGCAAGGACGCGAGCCGGAAGGTCGGCCACGCCATCTCCGTAGATCACCACTTCGTCCCCGACGCGCAATTGTTCGCGGATGGATAGCCGCAGTGGAACGCGGAATCGTTCGGCCTGTCCGAGCCAGTTGAAGTCAACCAGAATCCGCGGGTAGACATCTTCCGTCATCGCGGGCTCCCTTCGCTGAGCGGTTCGGATCTCCAGCATACGACTGAGATCTTGCTGACTGCACCCCTCAGGGGCGCTCGGTGAGGTCGGGGTACTTGTCCAGCTTGTCGCTCCCCTCCCGAGGCGGCAGAGGAGTGAAGCGGTTGAGAATCGCCTGACCATGTGCGCTCAGTGTGTCCACAAGTTCGTTGGGGAGGGAGCCCGGTAGGCCGAGCTGCCAACCTGTGGGCGGGATCCAACCTCCATCTGGTAGCACGATGTCGAAGTGGACCTGCATGATCCGAGGTGGCAGATAGTCGACATCCATGGACGTCGGGTAGATCTCAAGGTCCCGGAGCTCTCGGAACTTGGCCGTCGCGAACCGTCGGTGACGCATGGCAGCAAGGATGTCCTGCTCGGAGACGCCGTCAACCGCGGCGAATGTGGACATCACGAATGCGCCGCCGTCGGGCCGGCCGGGCAGTAGGCCCGCATATCGGGGGTAGCCGTCGATGGCGGTGTTCACCAGATGAGCGACGTCTCCGGCGCCCATGTGAATGACGACCTCATCGTCATCGGTGAGGTTCATCGTGTTTCGGAGGATGACGTTCACTTGTGCCCCCTTGTTAACCCGGTCGCTTCGCGACTGTAGCCAAGGGGTGGGTCACTCCGCCTTTAGACGTGGTGCGGGGGTCGGGGCCCCGTCGCATCAA
>CAIYMF010000113.1 GCA_903927265.1 uncultured bacterium
CATGCAGAGCTCACTTCTCAATGGAGTTCTTGCCCCTAGGCTGACTGGCATGGCAGGCCTGCGCGAACGACTCAGCCGAGCGCTCGCGCGCAACAATTCCGATGACGTGCTGCTACCCACTCTTCGGTGGTCGATTCGCATCGCGTCACACCCCGATCCCCGTGGTGACGTGTGGGGCGATACTCACTTTGCTGCCTCACTTCAACGCGCTCTCGTGGGTCTTGGACAGATTGTCTACGTCGATCGTCGGGGTGCAGCACCTCGAGTCGACGCTCACCTCGATGATGTGGTTCTGGTCATCCGAGGCCTGCATGCGGTTGAACTTCCGCCTGACGTCACATCGATGCTCTGGCTCATTAGCCATCCTGACACGGTGCCAGTTGAGGAACTCGCCGCCTACGACCACGTTTTTGTCGCGAGCGCCCCCTGGGTCGAGTCACTCCGGTCCCAGGGCATCGACGCGCAGGTTCTGCTTCAGGCGACCGAACCCGCGATCTTCCACCCCGACCTCGATGCCGATGAAGACTCCGGCGACATTGTGTTTGTCGGCCGCCCGCGCGGCGTTTACCGCCCGGTGCTGCGCGCCTGCATCGAAGCGGGCATTGAGCCGGTCATTTACGGAGATGGGTGGGACGCTTTCGAACTCGGTCGGTTTGTGCGTTCGACGTACCTACCAGCCGAGCAGACGGCACACGTCTACGCCTCGGCCGCGTTCGTACTCAACGACCACTGGTCAGACATGGCCGAGAAGGGATTCATTTCCAATCGCCTTTTCGACGCAGTCGCCACAGGCGTTCGTGTCATTAGCGACGATGTTGCGGGTCTTGACAGCACCTTCGACGGTGCAGTCCAAGTCTTTCGGTCACCGGCTGACGTACTCAGACTGACGGCACCCTCACGCGATGCCTTCCCAAGCCGTGACGAGCGGCTGAGAATCGCGGCAGATATTGCTCGCGACCACTCGTTTGATGCGCGAGCACGCGAACTTGTCTCCTGCGCCGCACGCACTCACCGCTAGCACTGCCGCATTCACAGGTAGCTCACAGCCAGATTGAGGTTAGGCCACAGCGCTGGTGGCAATAGTGAACTCAACACGGTGGGAGTCACCCACCCGAGCGTGAGGGCACACCATGAGCACTGCAGTCCGCCGACGAGATCGCGGCACCAAATTGGTTCGAGTCCTCACCACCAGCGTTGCTGCCACCGCTGCGATCAGCACCGGCGTTGTGGTGGGGTCGATGATGGCGAACTCTCCGACACAGGACGCGACCACTGTCGCCGCGTCCACGTCGATACAGGCGACGACCTCGTCGTCTTCACAGAACGCGAACACGTCAACCACTACATTGTCGGCACCCTCAACGGCGCCTCAGTCGTTGTCAGGTGGAGTTTCCGGCGGAGCCTCCACGACAGGGTCCTGACTCCCCCACTTCTTGCGAGCAGCGGAAAGGCACCCCATGAGAACACGCACACCCTCAACTGACAGCACCTTCGTGAGCCGCGCCAAGGCGGGAGCCGTCGTGGTGGCAGCCGTCGGCGGCGGCGTCCTCGTGGGCTCTGTCGTGATGGGTGCGGTGCAGCAGGGAACAGCATCCGCCGACACGCAGCAAGCAACGGCGACCATCGCTGACGACCAGCAGGCACCGCCGCCTCTGGCACCCGATCAGGGTGGGCCAGCGGCACCACAAGCCCCGCCCCACACCAACCCTGGGTTCCAAGGCGGAGCCGGGCCCCAGGGCGGCTGGGGTCAGGGACCTTCCTCGACGGGCAGTTAAGATTAATAGGTTTATCTTTTGCTGTGCTCTTTAATATGTGATTTCCCGAATCATTGAGAACTTTCTATCGTCGTGTCATCAGGTCGAAATAGACCGATCACCGACGAAGGAGTCCTGCGCATGTCGCTCATCAACACCCCGGTCCAACCATTCCGAGCCACCGCATTTCACAACGGCGCATTTGTCGACGTGACCGACGCCCACCTCACCGGCGGCTGGTCCGTCGTGTTCTTCTACCCCGCCGATTTCACCTTCGTGTGCCCCACCGAACTGGGCGACCTCGCCGACAACTACGACGAATTCCAGCGCCTCGGCGTTGAGATCTACTCGGTCTCAACCGACACGCACTTCACCCACAAGGCGTGGCACGAGGCGTCCGACACCATCCGCGCCATTCGCTTTCCGATGATCGGCGACCCGACCGGAACGATCACACGCAACTTCGACGTGATGATCGAATCCGAAGGACTCGCCGACCGCGGCACCTTCGTGATCGACCCACAGGGTCTGATCCAACTGGCCGAGGTGAACGCCAGCGGAATTGGTCGCAACGCCTCCGAACTGCTGCGCAAGATCAAGGCCGCGCAGTACGTGGCCGCTCACCCCGGAGAGGTGTGCCCCGCCAAGTGGGAAGAGGGCGCCGAAACTCTCGCTCCCTCGTTCGACCTCGTCGGCAAGATCTAATTTTCCCCTCCCTCTGAAAGGAGTTCGACATGCTCGATCAGTCAACCACCGCGCAACTCGCCGGTTACCTCGAGAAGATCACGATGCCGATCGTGCTTGCCGCCTCGCTCGACGAGTCGCCGAAGTCGGTCGAGATGCTCGCGCTCCTTGAGGAAACCGCAGCACTGTCACCCCACATCACGGTGGAAAGGCGTGACGGCGACCGCACCCCTTCGTTCGATATCGAGCGAAGCGGAACTGAGGTCGCCGTCACGTTCGCGGGAATTCCGATGGGTCATGAGTTCACGTCGTACGTGTTGGCACTGCTGCAGGTGGGTGGGCATCCGGTGAAGACCGACGTGCACACACTCGAAGCAATCCGAGCCCTCGACGGTGACTTCCACTTCGAAACGTTTTTCTCGTTGTCGTGTCAGAACTGCCCCGATGTGGTGCAGGCACTCAACCTGATGAGCGTGGTCAATCCCCGCATCCGTCACACCGCCATCGATGGCGCTCTTTACCAACACGAGATCGATGCCCGTCAGGTGTTGGCGGTGCCCACGGTCTTTCTCAACGGAGAGGTGTTTGGCCAAGGCCGCATGTCAGTGGAACAGATCGTTGCGATGCTCGATACCGGCGCGAACGTGCGAGCTGCTGCCGATATCGACAACAAGGAGGCCTTCGACGTACTCGTGGTGGGCGGCGGCCCGGCCGGAGCAGCGGCAGCGATCTACGCCGCGCGTAAAGGAATTCGCACCGGCGTTGTTGCTGAGCGATTCGGTGGCCAGGTGCTCGACACGATGGCGATCGAGAACTTCATTTCGGTCTCCCACACGCAGGGCCCGGCGTTGGTCACGGGGCTTGAGCAGCACACGCTCGAGTACGACGTTGATGTGATGCGACTGCAGACAGCGGTTGAACTTACCCCGGCGAGCGAACCCGGCGGGCTGCATGAGGTGCGATTGGAAAGTGGCGCAACAGTGCGCTCGCGCTCACTCGTTCTCTCGACGGGAGCCCGGTGGCGCACGATGAACGTGCCAGGTGAAGACCACTACCGCAACAAAGGCGTCACCTTCTGTCCTCATTGTGATGGACCGCTGTTCAAAGGTCAGCGCGTGGCCGTGATCGGCGGCGGCAACTCCGGAGTTGAGGCGGCTATCGATCTCGCGGGCGTCGTCGCTCACGTCACGCTGATCGAGTTCGACACCGCGCTTCGGGCCGACGCGGTACTGCAGCGCAAGCTCCACAGCTTGCCCAACGTCGACGTCATCGTGAATGCACAGACCACCGAGGTGATCGGAGACGGCTCGCGGGTGACGGCACTGACTTACGTCGACCGTGCGAACAGCACTGCGCGCACGCTGCACCTCGGAGGCATCTTCGTGCAGATCGGATTGCTACCCAACACCGAGTGGCTGCGGGGCACCGTGGAACTCACCGAGCGCGGTGAAGTGGTGATCGACGATCGAGGAACGACGTCGATCGAAGGAGTTTTCGCCGCTGGGGACTGCACAACGGTTCCGTTCAAGCAGATTGTGATTGCGATGGGAGCGGGCGCCACTGCCTCATTGGGCGCCTTCGATCACCTGATTCGCACCTCGGCACCGGCCGAGCGGGGTGAAGCGGCCGCGTAGATCAGGCGGCGATGCGCTCGAACGTCTCGGTGAAGACGATCGGCGTGACCTTGGCCGGACGACGCTCGGCGGCGACAGCGCGGGCGTGAGCCTCAAATTCATTCGCACCCATGAGCATCCCCACCACAGCTGCACCCAGACGAAGGGCCACCAGCGAGAAGAGAACGATGAGAAGTGCGGTGACCATGGGGACTCCAAAGGTGTGAGGCGATAACCATGCATCGGCCCCGACCTTGAAAACCTTGAGCCCTTTGCGCCGATTCACCCGTTCGGATTAACGAACCCGCGAATTCCCTCGGCGGGTTAGTTTGGATTCATGGACCTCACCCGCGCACTAGAGTTCACCGCCAGCCGCCACACGGCACTCCTCACCACGCTCAGGGCTGACGGTCGCCCTCAGCAATCGGTGGTTTTCTACGTGCCTGACGGCGATCGATTCCTAATATCGGTCACCGAGACACGTGCGAAGACGCGCAATCTGCGTCGCGACCCCCGATCGACGCTCTTCATCGCCGGTGATGGCCCCTTTGAGTGGGTAGCCCTCGACGGCACCACCGCCCTGTCAGACGTCGCCCGCACATCCGACGACGCGGCGACCGATGCCCTCGTCGACTACTACCGACGCGGCAACGGCGAGCACCCTGACTGGGATGAGTACCGCGCCTCAATGGTCGCCGACCAGCGATTGATCGCCACCTTCACAGCCAGCAGCGCGACTGGAATGCTTCCCGACTGACCTACGACCCCGTGGCGAGGGTGACCTTCCCGGTGGTCGCGCGTGCCCGTAAGTCTTCGTGGGCACGCCGCGCGTCGCCGAGGGGGTACACCGGTCCCTCCTGAGGAACGAGTTGGCCGCTCACCACGAGCCCAACAAGCTCCGTCAGTGGCGCGACCACCATTCCCGCCGCGTCGGCGTTCATGCAGTCAACCAACCAGAAACCAATCACACTGCGTGAACCGATCATCAGTGACGTTGCGGGAATCGGCGTCGACGCTTCCCGGCCGGCCATTCCGAATACGACCAAGCGACCAAATCGGGCCAACGCCGCCAGCGACTCATCGGTCGTGCGGCCGCCGACCATCTCAAGCACGATGTCAACTCGCTTTCCACCGTTGGCCTCGCGAATGGCCGCAGTGAGGTCAGGCGCATTGGAATCGACGACGCAATGGGCGCCGAGCGAGAGAGCCTGCTGACGCTTGGCTTCGGTTGAGGCCACCGCGATGACGTTGCCGGCACCCCAGAGTCGGGCCAACTGAACCGAGAGGCTGCCCACGCCTCCAGCCGCCGCGTGCACGACGACTGATTCACCTTCGACCATGCGCGCTGAGGTGCGCAGTAGATGCCAGGCAGTGAGACCTTGAACAAGAAGACTCAACGCTTGCGCGTCACTAACTCCGGGCGGCACGTCGAACAACTGCGCGGGATACACCAACGCTTTGTCCGCGTACGCAGCGCCGCCGGCGGTGAAGCCGCACACGCGACGGCCATCGCCAAGCAGCCCGACCACCTCATCGCCAGGCACGAAGGGAAGTTCCTGTGCTGACAGATACGAGTTTTCGGCGGCGTGTGTATCGGCGTAGTTGATTCCGACCGACGTCACGGCCAGAACCTCCTGCCCGGGTCCAGCCACGGGGTCGGGTAGTTCGACCAGTTCGAGTACTTCAGGACCACCGAAACGACTCACTTGGATTGCGCGCATCCGGCCACGCTATCGGCGTTGCTGTCGGTGCGCGATACTTCCGGCATGGGCACCGTCCCGGCCACTAGAGCCCCCCTTCCCGACCACGCCTCCGTCGTCGTGATTGGCGGTGGCGTCATTGGCACGAGCATCGCCTTCCACCTCGCTGAAGCCGGCGTGCGCGACGTGCTGCTACTCGAGCGCGGCGACCTCGCAGGCGGTTCCACATCGAAGGCGGCGGGAGGCGTTCGCGCACAATTCAGCGATGTCGTGAACATCGAACTCGGCGCGCGAAGTCTTCTTGCTTTCGAGCAGTTTGCACAGCACCCCGGTGCCGAAATCGATCTACATCAGGTGGGCTACCTCTTCCTACACACTGACGCGGCATCAGCTGCCGCTGCAGAAGAAGCTGTGCGTTTGCAGCACTCACTCGGCGTCGCTACCCAACTGCTGACCGCTGCCCAAGCCCGCGAGTTGAGTCCTGCCGCCGACGTCTCCGATGTTCTCCTTGCGACGTTCCACCCGCGCGATGGCTACTGCAGTCCCGAATCCGTGGTGCTCGGCTACGCGTCAGCCGCGCGCAGGCTCGGTGCCACCATTCGCACCGGAGTTGAGGTACTCGCGATCGAATCGTCAGGCGGCCACATCACCGGAGTTGAGACCTCCGCCGGGATGGTGCGCACCTCGGCTGTCATCTGTGCCGCTGGTGCCTGGTCGCGGGCAGTGGGCGACATGGTCGGAGTTGATCTACCGGTTGACCCGTTGCGACGGCAGATTCTCGTCACCGAACCGCTTTCCGAATCACTGCTCGCGCTGTTCCCGGCAACAACGCCCTTGACGATCGACGTCGGTAGTTCGTTCTATCTGCACCGCGAGGGCCCCGGCGTGCTGTTCGGAATGTCGTACCAGCAGGAAACCCACGGATTCCGCACGACCTACAGCGAGGACTGGTACCCCGATCTCATCGAGGCCATCGAGCGGCGATGCCCGTCGCTACTCGACGTCGGAGTCGCCCATCGCTGGGCCGGCTTGTACGAGGACACCCCTGACCACAATGCACTCATCGGCGAGGCGACCGAGGTCGGTCGCTTCCTTTACGCCACCGGCTTCAGCGGTCACGGTTTCCTGATGGGTCCCGCAGTGGGCGAAGTGGTGCGCGACCTCTGGCTTGAGCGTGAGTCGATAGTCGATGTTCACACCCTCGATGCGCGTCGATTTGCTGAGGGCAACGCCCTCATCGAGCACCACATCGTGTAATTGCACCCGGAGTGTGAGTCGGCAGCCCTTCTCGACCCGAGCATCTTTGGTCAATCGATGCCCTTTTCGGGGTTCTTCGGTCAAGAAATGCCTCGGCGAGCTCTTCAAATGATGACCCTCGTGACCCCTGAATGGGTCGAATAGCGCTACTAGTTGAGGGACGCGCAGAAACTCTTTCACCGCGGGATGTCACGCGAACACCCAAATTCTGCCCTGTCAGGACATACTCCTCACCGGACTCTGTCCTGCCCATGCGTGGCAGGCCGCCCCGAGACAGGACTAGCGTCCAAGCGTCCATCGATGTGAACTACCGCACATCCGAAGATCCCCCGGGACTCGCGGACCGTGCCAGATCACACCCGTTGAGCGAACTGAGCCAGTCCATCCGGGCTGGCGAAGTCGCCGAAGCTGAGGAGAGCACCACATGCGCGTCGGAGACAAGGACATCCTCATTCCGACCTCTATGGTCGGAAATTACCCCAACCCCCGGTGGTGGGACGCCGGACCCGCACGTGACTGGGCCGGAGACCAAGAGCCGCCGGACGCCTTCATTCGTGAAGCATTCGAAGATGCAATGCAGGCAGTCGTTCATGACCAGGAACTCGCAGGCCTCGACATCATTTCTGATGGCCGCCTGCACGGTGACAACTACGCAGATGCCGCGGTCTACTACTACATGCGTCGCATGGGTTACGACCTCAAGGGTGGCCACCTTGGCTTCCCCATCTACAGCCGTCTGCACGCAGGCACGTTGACGCAGGAAATCAAGCGTCGCGGCGGAATCATGGTCGAGCAGGCACGTGCCCTCAAGCGGGCCACGAACAAGCCCACCAAGGTTCAGTACACCGGCGTTCAGGTGCTCTCGCAGTGCACCAACGACCTGTTCTACGACAACCCCCGCGACCGCGCGATGGCCATGGCCGCCGCGATCAACGAGGACATCCTCGAAGTTGACGCCATGGGCGTTGAGTTCATTCAGCTCGATGAGTTCACGTGGCCCTACTTCTACGAAGACTGGGCAATCGAAGCATTCAACCGCGCTGTCGAAGGCGTCAAGAACGCTCAGATCATCGTGCACGTGTGTTGGGGTAACTGGGGCGGCACGCCGGCCTACTACCCGGACGAAACAGCCGAGTCAGGCGAAATCTTCGACCTGACCCAGCGCAAGGGCGAGGCCCCGTCGGCAACGGCGTCGGTCATCCCCAAGTCGTACGAAGCGAACTTCAACGTTCTCAACCTTGAGAACTGCGGACGCCGTTCCGACGACCTGTCAGGATTGGACATTCTCAAGAACAACCCGTTGCCCGACAACGTCATGTTCTGGGCCGGTGTCATCGACGTGAAGTCGACGATCACCGAGACCGCCGAAGAGGTATGCGACCGCATCATGCGCCTGACGGAGTACGTGCCGCCGGAGCGCCTGGGCGTCACGACCGACTGCGGTCTGATCCTGCTCCAGCGCTACATCGCCATCGACAAGCTCCACGCCCTCGCGGCGGGTACCGAAATGGCGCGTAAGAAGCTCGGCAAGTAGTAGCCAATGGCTATCTGGTTACTCCGCTGCCCTGACTGCGGGCACCAGTTCCAGTCGCTGGTCATGGACGGAACGAAGGTGCCCTCAGTCTGGGTCTGCTCAACCTGCGGATGCAGGAACGCGGTGGTTGAGGGCACCGCGGAGGGCGGACCGTTCTCAGCTGCCACCTCCGGTGGCGGGTGTGGGTGCGGTTGTGGGTAACGCCTTGTGAGTGGTGAGGTTCTGTGGCGGGCATCTTCGGGTGCCCGCCACAGACATGTAACGGCAGATTCACATTCAGGCGCCGGACGAAACGATGGCCTTGCGTTCTCTCAAGATGTCAGCGGCCGCCACGGGTTCCAAGGGGTGGAAGAATAGGTAGCCTTGGCCGCGGCGCACACCCATGGCAATAAGTTGGTCGCGCTCCTCAGTCGTTTCAATACCTTCAACGACGAGATCTAGTGCGAGAGCATCCGCGATGGCCACCACCGATGCCACTACCGCATGTTCACGCGGACTGCGAGCATCGAGCGTGGCGGCAAACGAGCGGTCGAGTTTGATTTGGTCAACAGGAAGCGTGCGCAACTGCGTGAGCGACGAATAGCCCGTACCGAAATCATCGAGCGACACTCGTACGCCGGCGGTGCGCAATTGTGCGAGCGCCGAATGTGCCGTGCGCAGGTCGAGGAGCGCATGCTCGGTCAGTTCGATAATGAGTGCCGTTGCCGGAACGCCGTAGTCACCCAGCATGGCGAGCACATCGTCAGCGAAGCCGATCTCGCGCACCTCCCGAGCGGACACATTGACAGCCATCGTGATGCCAGAACCGATTCCGGCGGAACTCCAGTCGGCAAGAATCGCAATCGCTTGTCGGCGCACCCACCGTCCGATGTCGACAATCACTCCGTTGTCTTCGGCGAGCGGAATGAAATCGTCGGGGGACCGAAGTGGCTCGCCGGGTCGCTGCCATCTGATCAATGCTTCGAATCCGGTGACCACACCGTCGTGCATTCTCACCACTGGCTGCAGTTTCAGTTGCAACTCCTCGCGGCCGATAGCGCGACGCAATGCCGTGTCGAGATCGAGACGCATCGCAACTTCGGCTTCGAGTTGGCTGTCAAAGACGTTGATGTGACTGGTAGACAATTGCTTCGCCCGGTACATGGCAACGTCTGCCTCGCGCATTAGATCGGCGCCACTTGAAGTCGAATTGTCGGCGAAAGTGATTCCAATGCTGACATCAACAAACACTTCCTTGCCTTCAATGACGTAAGGCGAACTCAACGCCGCACGCACCCGTTCGGCAAGTGCCGTCGCTTCTTTCCTCGTCTCCATCGACGGACACAGGACGACGAATTCATCTCCACCGAGTCGTGCCACCGTGTCAGAGGTTCGCACGATGCCTAGGATGCGACCGGCGGCTTCAATGAGCAGACGGTCTCCGGCAGCGTGGCCAATTGAGTCATTGACCATCTTGAATCGATCGAGATCGCAGAAGAGCAGCGCCGTGTGACGGTCGCCAGCATCAGCAGTCGCAAGTTGCTCATCGAGTTGACGCAGCAGGAGTGTTCGATTGGCGAGCCCGGTCAACGCGTCGTGAGTGGCCTGATGCGACAACCGGCGCGACGCAGTCTCGCGTTCGAGCGCGAGACGCGCCAGGTCGCAACAGCGGGTCGCCACCATCGCGCCGTGCTCATCGACAGGTCCACCGTCGCTGAGAATCTCAAGCACACCTTCGTGCGGATCATCGATCGTGCCAAAGGAGCCGGCCCAGACCACCACGTTGCTGATAACAGTCTCGGTTGCTCGCTGCTCAACGACACGATCACCCAGCCGCAGCCGCACGCCTAAGCCACCCACACCCTCACTCACGAGCGCCGCAATGCTTTGGAACACCACAGCGAGTGGCGCGCCGCGCGCAATTCGTTCGAGTACATGCGCTTGCCCACGCTCGAGTATCGACGCTCTATCGAGTTGGCCGCGCGCTTCGTTGAGTGCCTGTTCCTCAATTTCAAGCGTGTCGCGAGCTTCCCGATAGCCAGACCTCACATTGGCGGCAACCCAAATGAGCAGTACGACACCCACAAGCAGCGACCCCAGTAGTAGAAGAAGTTGAAGGACATGCCAACTGAGCAGGTCTTGGTTGCTGGCTCGCACACCTTCGCGGAACGCCTCAGTGTTTCTGTCGCCCAACTGCCGCGCCTCACTCGCAAGGGCATCAATGCGTGGAGCGAGGATCTCTCTCCACTGAAGTTGAGCGGCGGGTGTCAGCGTTCCAGGTGGCATCGTGGCAATGGTGGCGTCAAGAGCTGAGAGCGCCTGAATGAAGGCCGGAGTTGCCAGGTCGCCCGCGCGATTGCCGCTTTCGTCTCGCACATTGAGTCGCTGTCCGAGCAGCGCTCGAGACAGTTGGGTTGCCCGCCGAGTACTTTCGCCCAGGAGGTAGCGCTGCGTCTCGACGGCATAGTCGAGTGACTCACGCATGGTGAATACGGTGTTGGTGCTACTGGCCTCCGTGCGTACGTACGTTTCAGTACTCGCGCGCTGATTGTTTGAAGCCACCAGACTGCTCGCCACCAGCGAGAGCAGCAAGACTGCGAGTAGCACAGCCAGCACCCACTGACCCGCGTTGAGGCGGAGCCTGCGTGATGCTGGGGAGGCCGCGGACTCTGGCACCGTCAACTCATCCGGTCGGGCTTGCTGTGGCGACGCTGATTGAACTTAGGCTCCAATTCCAGGCATCAAGAACTGAGGCCAACGGAGATCCGTCTGGGTAGACAAGGCGAACCGGACCACCCGCGTCATACGGAATAGGTTGACCATTGCGTTCGATCGCCAGCAGCCCATCTGATGCCGTGAAAGTCTTGGCCGTATTGATGTAGTGGTAGTCGTTGAGCGCCAAGGTGTCGACGCTTGCCGAGTCAGTAATGCCGGCCATCACGAACAGGTCAGACATCGCGACGCCGGTGAAGGTCTGCTGCTCCTTGACGAATGGCTCGCTGATCGTGATTGTGCGCGTGGGGAGCTTCGCCAGTTCGTCATACGTCAGTGACACCTTTCCAGCAGACCCACCCGAGAGCACGAGAACAGGCTCGTTGGGCCCCGGAGGGTCGACGGTCGCCACACCATAGGGGTTCGTCGACGACGGGGAAGGTGACGCAGTGGAACTCGCAGTGGCGGGTGCGGACGAGTTCGACGCCGCCCCTGAACCGCTTGAATTCGACGAACAACCTGCCACGGACACCGTGAGGATCGCCGCAAAGGCCATCACTGAGAGTGGCTTACTAATCGACATAGAGTGAAGTGTACTCATTTACGGTAACCCCACAATCCGGAGATGCCACCTTGCCTCCTGCCCATGACAGATCACGTGAGTGCGCGCCTTGCCTCACGAACGGCAACCGCGTTGCGCTGCGGATGTGCGGCAAGGAATTGCTCGACCGCGTCGTGATCGATTGCTGCAAGATCACGTAGCGCCCACCCGATCGCTTTCGCGACAAAGAACTCTGGGTCGTTCCAATGCCGATCGCACAGGGCCAGCACTCGAGGAACATCAGTGTCGCCGCGCCAACCACGCTGATGTCCAATCGCCGCGCGCACTAGCCACCGATCGCCCGATTCCGACCAGGCGTCGATCAGGGTGGGAACCGGATAGACGCGACACAACGGGCTGACGGCCGCGTTCACCAGGCCATCGACCGTGTCCCACCAGGGTGTGGTGGTGAGTAGTTCGCCACCGAACTCAATGAGGAAAGAGCCATCGGCATAGCGTCGATAGCGATCGATGAGGTCATAGGCCGCGTAGTGGTACTCACGCTCGGGCAACTGCATGAGTGAACGCGCGGCAAATCCGAGTTCGTCGCTCGTCGGTGCTGGAAGTGCCTTCCACTCGCGACGCAACGCCGCTCGTCGAGGCTGCGCGTAGATCCCGAGGAAAGGAGCGACGCCCTTCATATAGGCCGCCATCTGCACCGCACGTTCAGGATCAGCTAGCGGCGGAAGCGCAGTGACAGCGGCGCCGACGACTTTCGCCGCCCACACACCGCTGCCACTGTTCGCACGAGCGCTCACCCGCTGATCGTATGGCCCTCAGGAGCGCCCGCCCCCGCGTATTGGCTAGCCCTCGCCACCCCAGATTCCCGCCTTGTTACCCAACGGCGAGAACCACAGCGCAAACACGATGGCCGTTCCCACACAAATCACTACAGTCGCTGTCATCGACGAACCCTCCTAGATCGAATCCACGTTAGCGATGGGGAAACCGATGAAATAGAAAATCAGTCCCATGATCGCAATGATGACGAGCACCAGAATCGCGCCACCGATATCTCGTCTCGGAGTTGGCTTGTCGGCCGGAACCAGCCACCATGCCATCCACTTGGAGAGCAACCAGATCACCGGCCACCCCAGGACTCCCACGCTGATGATGTTGCCGACGAAATTGCTGATCGACACGGGCATCCAGTGCAGGAATGGATTGAGGAACAGAATCTCGAGCATCACGATCGGATATAGCCCCAGCAGCACGATGTAGTTGTTCTTCCACGCCGGCGCCATACCCTGCCGCTGTGAGCCGAAAGCGAACCAGTTGCCGAATCCGTTGCGCGCTTCACGGATGATCGACTTCTCGACGAAATCTTTCGATTCAGCAATCAGTGCTATGCGTTCGGTCGACAGGAGCCACGCGTTGAGATGTTCGGCTGAGTCAAATCGCAGCATCGTGACGAAGTGATCCTGAAAACCGGGGACCGGCTCCTGCAACTCGCAGCCCAAGTATCCGGGGAACTTCGCCTGCTCCTCATCTAATCGACGCTGCCACCGCCTGAAGTCCCCTTCCTTATCGACGGTGACCTCCGTCATGATGACGGCCGTGGTTTCTTCGGAAGGATCCGATGCCGCGCTACCGACGAAGACGTTGACTGCGTCGTCCCCCACAAGCACCGGTTGGATGCGCTTCACCATGTCGGCACGTTCGGGTGACTCGAGCCAGGCGCGAGCCTCATCTGCCGTCGTAAAGCGTTGCACAATCACCCAGTCAACCTGGGCCGGTGGGAACGGTGGAATGACTTGCCAACTCTCGAACCCATCGAACCGTTGAATGAGCTGATTCATCTCGGCTTGCCATGCGGCAAAGTCAGCTTCATGTTCGGGTGCCACACAGGTGTTGGTCACCACTGTTGCGTTTGTCTCCTTCATGACCGTTACTCGCAGTGCGCCAGTGAGAAGAGGTTGTGGTCACGCACAATCGGCTCCATGTCGACGGTGACCACCCGGCCGTTCTCAACGACGACTTTGCCGTTGATCACCGTGTACTTGGCCTTCTGCGGAGCACAGAACACAGTCGCCGCAACCGGATCAACCAAACCACCGGCGTAATCGACTGTGTTCAGATCAATGCTGAAGAAGTCGGCGCACATGCCCGTGGCGAGGTGTCCAATGTCATCGCGCCCAAGCACTTCGGCTCCACCGCGAGTTCCGATCTCCAGCGCTTCACGGGCTGTCATCCACTCGTCCGCACGCAGCGGGTCGGATGTCGACAATACGGTCTGCGGACCTTCCGGGGGAAGCAATCCCATGCGCAGACGAGCGAGCAACATAGCAAGTCGCACTTCACCGAGCATGTGGTTGCAGTCGTTGCTCGCGGAACCGTCGACCCCGATACCCACCTTCACGCCGGCGTCGCGGTACTTCTTCACAGGGGCAATACCCGAAGCCAGGCGCATGTTCGACGATGGGCAGTGAGCAACACCTGTGCCGGTGGCTGCGAATTGCGCAATTTCGAGGTCGTTGACGTGAATACCGTGGCCGTACCAGACGTCGTTGCCGAGCCAGCCCACCGATTCCATGTAGGCAACTGGACGCATCTTGTACATCTCGAGGGTGAACTTCTCTTCGTCGAATGTCTCGCACAAGTGCGTGTGCAGTCCGACGCCCTCGTGCTTGCGAGCGAGTTCGGCCGAACGCACCATCAGCCCAGGAGTTACCGAGAAGGGCGAGCACGGACCGAGAGACACATTGAGCATCGAACCTCTCGACCAGTCGTGGTACTGGTTGATGACTCGTTCAGAGTCAATCAGAATGTCGTCTTCGTTCTCAACGCAACTGTCCGGTGGCAGCCCACCCAACGACTTACCCAAGGTCATCGATCCGCGACAGGCTACGAAACGAGTGCCAATCTCGGCAGCAGCTGCGATTTGGTCGTCGACCTTGCATCCGTTCTGGAAGACATACGAGTGGTCGAACACCGTCGTGCATCCGCTTGCCGCAAGTTCCGCGAGGCCGATCAAAGTACTCAATCGAGTGGCTTCGGGGGTACGTTCGGCCCAAATCTCATAGTGGGCAATGAGCCACGGGAAGAGATTAATGTTCTGTGCCTGCGGCAAATTGCGGGTCAGTGTCTGGTCGAGGTGATGGTGCGTGTTGACGAAACCGGGCAGCACCACTTGCCCCGAAAGATCAAGAATGACGTCAGCCGTATCTGGGAGTTCCGACGTTGGTCCAACCTGCTCAATGATGCCGTCTCGAGCGAAGATCGCGCCGTCTTTGATTTCGCGACGCTCGTCGTCCATCGTGACGAGAATCTCTGCGTGACGGGCCAGGAGAGTTGCCATGTCCATTCCCCATATCTGGTAATCGAGCGCTAGCGGATGCCAGCGAATGCGCGTTCACTTCGACGCTAAAGGCGCCCGCTCTCGCATTCCACCAACGTGGGGGTGACCCCTCAGCACTCGAGTCAGGACCAAATTCCGTCGTACTGTTCGCCCATCGGAGATACCGTCGAAGTACCCGCTGAACTTTGAGCGCAAATCAGGTACGGCATTGACAATTCCGGTAGGGGGGCGGCGATGGAGACCGACGCCGGTTGGTGGCACCGCCTTGGCGGCCCCAATGCCATCAACGTGCCTGCGTGGGTGTTCACTCTCGTCGGAGGAACAGCAGCAGCGTTCGCCTGGATTCCACGCGGCACCCTCGTTCGCACCACGGACTGGATCGGCCTGAGTATCGTCGCTCAAGTCATCCTCGGAGCCGTTCTACTCCTCGCGTGGTTCACCTACCTGTCGCCGCGTAACCGACGCCCTCGCCCCTTCGCACTGATCGTCACCCTGCTCGTTGCCGGCGCCATTCGCGGCGCGTTCCTATCGATCGCCGGAGAGAGATTCGGTCTCGTCCAACAGGGGTATCTCCTTGAGCGCTCTCTCGGCGCGGCCATTTCATTCACAGCGTGGTACGCCATCTCCGCATTGATCGTCGATGACTGGCGGCGGCATCAGCAGGCCGTCGCACAACTAACTGTGGAAGCTCGTCGCGAACTTGAACTTGCCGAACGTGCCGCACGAATTGTCAAGGAATTTCGAGTGACACTCGTAGAACGCACGGAAGGAATTGTGCGCGCGCAATTGTTCGCCGCCGCCGAAGCGAGCACGCAACCGGCCGGTGCCTCGCAGTCGCTGCAGCGCTCTGTCGACGAGGTCATCAGGCCGCTCAGTCACGAGATGGAGCGTCGATCGATTGAAGACGAAGCCCTGGTGCAGGAAGCTGACAAATACCGAACCCGGCCCAAAGTTCCGTTCCGTTCCTACTTGATCGGCACCTTCACCGAGCGACCATTCGCGCCGCTACTCACCAGCATCATTGTGATCGTGACTCCACCCCTGGTGACCATGCACGTACTCGGCCCGGTCGTTGGGGTCATCGTCTTGCTCACCGCGGGATTAGGCCTGGGTCTGGCTCTCAGGCTACTTCGGAGTTCTATCGCAGCGGCCCTTCCGAGTTGGTCGTTGCCCCGCTGTGTCGCCGTTGTGACAGGTTGTTGGCTCGGACTCACAGTGTTGATCGGTCTCATCCTCAGCACAATCGTGCGGGTGTCAGGGGTCATGCCCAATAGTTGGCTCGCCAATGGAGGGTCAACAGGAGCGACCTCCACCGTCGTCGCCATCCTCTCGCTGGGGCTACTGACCATGATCGTGAGTGCCATTGAAGGATCGATTCAGGCCCAGCATCGCAGGGCCGAGCGCGACCTCAAGACTGCTGCCCTGTCGGCAGAGTGGGCCGCGGCCCGGTTGCGCCAAAGCGCTGGAAACGAACAGCGGCGCTTCGGACGCATCGTGCACGGCGGAGTACAGGCTCGAATGGTCGCCGCGGCAGCGCTCGTGCAACAGCAGACACCACAGGAAGCTGCGACCACCATCGCGAACCTCGCCGATGGCATCCACGACGCACTGGCAACCAATGGCGAGTCGCCATGGCGCCAAGAGTTCAGCGACATGGAAGACGTGTGGAGTGTCGCGATCAACCTCACTTTCAATATTGCACCAACCGCCGAATCAGCACTTGATAGCGACGTGTTAGCGGCCCGCAGCGTGGTGACCGTAATCGGCGAGGCCATCACCAACGCAGTACGCCACGGAGACGCCGACACCGTGCGCGCCACCATCACTGCGGAGCCGGGCTACCTAGAGATCACCGTCATGA
>CAIYMF010000114.1 GCA_903927265.1 uncultured bacterium
ACGCCGTGTAGAGATAGTCCATCAGCGAGGGTTGCCACTGAGGGTGCTCGTCCAATCCCTCTTGCGGATACAGCAGTTCGCGTCGCGCGGTCGCTCGTTCGTCATCTCGACCCGCGTTGCGTGCGTCGAGCCACCAGTACACCAACCCGAAGCTGAGCACGTTGATAATGAGCACCCCGAACCCAGAGAACAGCAGCACGACACCCGACTCATTCGTGCCGCTCAGAAGTGACCTCAGCAACAACAGGGCATTCATCACCGTGGCAGCCACTAAAAGTGCGAGGAAAAAGTTCATCGCACCGCGAATGAAACCCTCACGTTTGGGTGCCATCACCGTCAGCACCGCCACGATCGGAATGCCAGCGAGTTCTACGAAGGGAAGGAAGTCTGTGGGGCCGATGGTGACAGTGCTGGGTAGCGCCATTTGGATTGCGCAGATTGCCATGACTGTCAGAACGAGGCCACCTGTGGTGGCATCAACGCGGTATCGAAATCCAGCCACAGTTCTAACTTACGACCTAAACTCCCCGCGAGATTAGCCAATCCAACGTTTCTCGAGCCGATTCGGCTAGGGGCCTGCACGTTAAGCCGAGTGCAACTGCCGCACTCGCGTCGATCTGCAGTACCGCCTCCGAGCGCGAACCCGACCAAAGCGGGAACCGGCCCGACTCAGCATCAGCATCAGTCGCCTCGACCCAGCGCAATTCGAGGTCAGGTCCCCCGACAACCGCAGCAAGCGTGGCGATCATCTGCTCAAACGGTACCGATGGCGCTGCGGTGTTGAAGGTGCCAGACGTGCGGCGCTCCAACTGATCGACGATGAACTGCGCTTGATCGGCCGCGTCGATGTACTGAAATGCGACGTCGCTCGGCAGTGGCACCTCGACCACTCCCCCGTCGGCACACCGCTGAACCCAGGTCGGAAAACGCATGGTGTAGTCGCGCGGACCAATCACGTACGTCGGTCGAATGATGAGCGCTTCGTTATAGCGTGCATGCACACGTTGCTCCGCGAGCACTTTGAGAGGGCCGTAGGTCTCCCCCGTGATCTCGCACGTTGCGACGTCGAGACCGCTTAATACATCGAGATCCGCGAATCGCGACGATTCGTCCCCTCCGGGCGCAATGTCATCGGCATACACCGAGACCGTGGAGATAAACGTGTGAATGCCGCCACGACCGCCCAATGCGTCGGCCACCAGATCAACCTGATGAGGCCGGTAACCACATACGTCGACCGTTGCGTCCCACTCGCCCGACGCGAGTGCCGAGAGGTCACTGTCACGATCACCGGTGACGACCACGGCACCGTCGAGACCAGAAGCAGTGGAAACCCCTCGGTGCAAAACCGTCACGTGATGACCGCGAGACAGCGCCTCGACCGCAATCGCGCGGCCCACAAACTGGGTACCTCCGATGAGCAACACCTTCATGCATGTCAGATTACCGTTGCTGCGTAAGGCAATGGGTGACATCGACGCCAACGTGTCCCCAATTCGGGGTGGATCGTTACTTAGCGCCGTCTTAGGGGACGAAAGACCTCACTTGTGCGTTTACACTCATGGAAATCCGCGATCCTGCCGATCATCCTTTATCGCCCGAACTTGTCGGGCCCACGATCGGGGAAGCATGTCCAGATGGTCCAGTAAGTCATCCAGCGAAAGTCAGGTCGTTGAAGATTTCACTATCGACGTCGCGCTCGTGGTTCCACAAGCGCACAAGGCCGCGTGGCGAGCATGGGTGCTTCCCGTCATTGTTCCCGTTCTCCTCGTGGCGCTGATTCTCGAAGCTGACCTGCTTGAGGGACCGAAGACCGCCTACGTTGGAGTTCTTGCCGTTGTTCCCATGTTGGCCGCCGTCTTCGGCACGCCGCTGCAAACCGCGATCGTCGGCGCCGTTGCGTGGCTTTCGGCGTTCGGATTTGGCCAACTCGCGTCCGATGGAAACGCGACTTCCCAGAATGTGCGCCTCATCATCATCGCTGCCTCAACCATCGGTGCCGTTTTTGCTTCAAACCACCGCGTCAAGCGCGAGCGACGCCTTCAGGAAGCTGAACGCGACCGCGCACTCATGGAACAGATGCGCCACGACGCCACTACTGACATTCTCACCGGCGCTCTCAACCGCCGGGGACTTGTCATGACGCTCGAAGCGATGGACCGAAGTGGCCCCATCACGGTGGCTGTCGCCGATTGCGACGACTTCAAACTGGTGAACGACCGTCTTGGCCACCTCGCCGGCGATCGCTACCTCAAGAGCACCGCGCTCCGTCTTACTCGGGCGCTCGCGGAACAAGACGTCATCGGACGCTGGGGGGGCGACGAATTCCTCATCGTATTGCCGCTTCCGCTTGATGAAGCGCTCGCAGTGATCGAACGTGTCAATCACCAAGTCACTCATGACCCGGTGATGAGCGACAGCGACTCCATGAGTATTTCGCTCACCTTCGGTGCGACCGAATGGGCCGTCGACGAATCACTTGATTCGGTCGTGTCGCGCGCAGACCAAGCAATGTACGCAGGCAAGCGCTCAAAGCAACGCGTCAACGTCGGGTAGAGGGTTTGCGCACAACGATTTCGTGATGTGGCGTTCGTCCCGTAACGTAAAGGCGTACACCACGGTGCGGCACCAGTCGCCCCGGGGCTCGTCCCTCGCGATAGACCGCCCGGCTCAAGGCCGCGGCACTCTCCCAAGCTGACGTGCCAGTCCCGTCTGCTGAAGAGGTTTTTCATGTCACCCGCAACACCCAGTCATGCCCCCATGCCCTCAGACACCGATGTTCCGACCTTTGCCGCACTCGGTCTTCCTGCCGCACTCGTCAGCGCGCTAGCGCGTAAGGGCATCACCTCACCGTTCCCCATCCAAGCCGCGACCATGGTTGATGCACTCGCCGGTCGCGACGTGCTCGGCCGCGCACAGACGGGATCGGGCAAGACGCTGGCATTCGGACTTCCAATGCTCGCGCGCCTCGCCAACAAGAAGGCGCGGGCGAAGCACCCGCTCGCACTTGTGCTCGTGCCGACACGTGAACTCGCGATGCAGGTCAACGACACTCTCGCTCCCTTGGCACATGCGGTCGGCCTCGATGTACGTCTCATCGCAGGCGGCATGCCGTACGGAAAGCAGACCGAAGCGCTGCGTCGCGGTGTGCAGATTCTCGTTGCTACTCCCGGACGACTTTCTGACCTCATCGAACAGGGTGCGTGTTCACTTTCCGATGTTGAACTCGCAGTGCTTGACGAGGCCGATCACATGGCTGACATGGGATTCCTGCCCGCGGTGAGCGAACTGCTCGATCAGGTCGCCCCTGGCGGTCAGCGTCTTCTCTTCTCCGCCACTCTCGACAACGGGGTCGACAAGTTGGTGCGCCGCTACCTCAACAACCCGGTGACCCATTCCATGCAATCGGCCAGTGCGTCCGTCAGCACCATGGATCACCACCTACTGCTCGTGCATCCCGATGACAAAGCGGCCGTTACTGCTGAAATCGCTGCACGCGAGGGTCGCACCATCATGTTCGTGCGCACCAAGCACGGTGCTGATCGACTGGCGACGACGCTCAGTCGCCAAGGAGTGTCGGCCGGTTCACTGCACGGCGGCAAGACTCAAGCCGCGCGCACGCGCGCGCTCGACGCCTTCCGCGAAGGACGCACCCCGGTACTGGTGGCGACCGATGTTGCCGCACGCGGCATTCACGTTGATGACATCAGCCTCGTTGTTCACGTTGATCCGCCCAATGAGCACAAGGACTACCTGCACCGCGCCGGCCGTACAGCGCGCGCGGGTGAGAGTGGCACCGTGGTCACGCTCGTTCTTCCGCACCAGCAGCGTGAGGTTGACGCGTTGACCACCCGCGCAGGCGTCAAGCCCGAACGCACGAAGGTTCGGCCCGGAAATGCCGTGCTCGTTGAAGTCACGGGTGCGCGCACGCCGAGTGGCATTCCGATCATTGTGTCCTCGCAGGATGCCGCCCCTAAGCGCGGTTCACGGTCTCCGCGTAGTGGCAGTGGCGGTTACAAGGGCAAGGGCGGTTCGAGCAACGGACGCTCCGCAACCACCTCACAGGGACACGCCTCACGCCGACCGCGGTAACCTCCTGCGTAGGAGGTCATCATCGTGAATGGCATCGCACTTGTTCCTCGGCGCATCGCGCCCATCACGTCACCGGCTCTCGTCGTGCTCTACGACGACGTCGCGCCGCCCGATGCGCTAAGCGACGCAGCGTTCTACGTGCCGCCGTACACGGTTGGTCCAGAGCACATGCCAGTGATGGCGCAGATGCCGAACCTGCAGGTCTGTCAGTTGCTCACAGCAGGCTATGAGCAGGCCGTGCCACACCTTCCTCCCGGAGTACTTCTCTGCAACGCCGGCGGAGTTCACGATGCCAGCACCGCCGAACTTGCTGTGGGTCTCATCCTGGCAAGCCTTCGCGGAATTGACGTCGCTGCTCGCGAAATGACAACAGGAACGTGGAATCACGTGCGCCGGGCCTCACTCGCTGATCGCCGCGTGCTCGTCATCGGCGCTGGCGGCGTGGCCACTGCCATTCGCGAGCGACTTGAAGCGTTTGAGGCACACGTCACCATGGTCGGTCGCTCTGCACGTGTGGGTGTGGCGTCGATCGCCACCATCACCCAATTGTTGCCTGACGCGGAGATCGTGGTGCTGGCCATTCCACTCGACATCAGCACTCGCCATCTGGTCGATGCACAGTTTCTCGCGCAGCTGCGCGATGGCGCACTGGTGGTCAATGTGGCGCGTGGGCCGGTGGTCGACACCGACGCACTACTGGCCGAGACGTCGTCCGGCCGCCTCCTTGCAGCCCTGGATGTCACCGACCCCGAGCCACTACCAGCAGAGCACCCACTCTGGTCATCGCCAGGAGTTCTCATCACCCCCCACCTCGGCGGCGATTCGACGGCATTCGAATCGCGTGCACGACGTCTCGTTGAGGCACAACTCGAACGGTGGGTCGCGGGCGAACCCCTGCGCTATGTGATCGCGCACTGAGCCCGGTGGAATACTTCGCATCATGACCGATCCGGTATTGGGCGACTTCACCGTGGTACGCCGCATTCAGACCCGCTGGCAAGACAACGACAACTACGGGCATGTCAACAATGCCGTGTACTACTCGTACCTCGACACCGCCGTCACCGGTTGGTTGTTTGATTCAGTCGGCGATATTCGCGAACTCGCACAACTGGGCCTGGTGGTCAGTAGCCGCTGCGATTTCAAGCGGCCCCTGAGCTTTCCTGACGTGCTCGACATCGGAGTCGGAACAGGACGCGTCGGAAACTCGAGCATTTCGTACCGACTCGCCTTGTATCGCGAGGGCGACCCTGAACTCTGCGCACTCGGCGAGTTTGTGCACGTGTACGTCGACGCGCAGACGCGCACATCTGTGCCGATTCCCGAGCAGGTGCGTCGGCACGCAGATACGCTCACTCATGTCGACTTCTGACGACCACTCCCGGAGGACCTATGTACAACGCTGTGCACCTGGCCGAACTCTCAACGGTGGCACTCGATCCGATTGGCCTGAAGCCCGGTGCAACTCGCGGAGAGCCGCTTGAGTCAGGCCGCGTGCTCTTCGAGGATCCGCTCGTCGAGGTCGGCATCTGGGAGTGCACGCCCGGCGCCTTTCCTTCACGACGCGATGGGTACCGCGAAGCGGTGACGATCATTGCGGGAGCGGGCGTGCTTCGCGATAACGACGGCACCGAGCATCCGATTGCACCGGGTGTTTCGCTCGCGATTCCCGAGGGTTGGTCGGGCGAATGGGACATCACCGAAACCATCCGAAAGTTTTATGTAGTTACCTACAGCGAACCACGCTCGTAGATGCGGCTCACCCCATCTTTGCTGCGGTAACGAGCCCGTTGTTGACCGACAAATTGATGCGGTCAGTGCGGTAATCCATGGTGGCGGGCTGACCTACACCATCGATCTCAACCACTCGCACCGTGTAGTTGTGATTCATCGCCCATGTGGTGGCTTGGTCGACCGTGAGGCCTATCACGGCCTCGGTCGGAACCGTGCTGGTCGGTGACGGGACGCTCGCCGATGACGAGCTACCCCCGGCCACCGTGCTACCGCACGCGCTCATCCCCACGGTCAGTACGCCGAGCGCTATGACGGTCACCGCGGTGCGATTTGCTGTCCATTTCTTCATGTGTCCTCCCGCGAGCATTTTCACACGGAGACAGCCGTTGTGGCGCGAGTTGCGCGACACGTTGCGCCATCCGCGCGCTCGAGATGTCAAGACGACCGGGCTCTGGGACACTCATGACCATGACTGCGCAGAACGACCTTGAGCCCACTCCCGCACCCGATACACCCGCGAAGCGCCACGGCCGAGGCCCGCTCTGGCTGGCAATCGCCGTTGCGATCGTGTGGCTCATCATCGGCGGCATCGCCGGCCCGATCTCGGGCAAGCTCAGTGAAGTGCAGAAGAACGACAACGCGTCGTTCCTTCCGGCCTCCGCTGAGTCGACGATCGTCGCCGACGAGCAGGCAAAGTTCAACGAGGTGAAATCCCTGCCCGCACTCGTCGTGGTGAGCAATCCAGCCGGCGGCGCCCTCACAGCTGGGCAGAAGGCCGACGCAGCCAAACTCGCAGCGCAAATCCCGGGACTGCCGATTCCTGGCGGCACGACCATCGCTGACTATCTCGAGCCCGGACCGATCGTGCCGATTCCGTCCGAGGATGGCAGCGCGATTCTCATCAACGTTCCTGTTAACGCCGACAAGGCGACACAGCGACTCTCTAATGGCGAACTCGCACTTGCTGCCATCACTGCATCGATCCGCGAAGCAGCAACGGCGTTTCCCGATGCACAAATCAACGTCACCGGTCCTGGCGGCATTCTGTCTGACCTATTCAAGGTGTTCGGCGCCATCGATACGCAACTTCTCGGAATCACCGCGCTGGTCGTCGCCGTCATTTTGATCTTCGTGTACCGCAGTCCGTTCCTCTGGCTCATCCCGCTCTTGTCAGCTGCATGGGCACTCACCGCGGCCAGTGTCATCGTGTACTTCCTCGCTAAGAACGACATTCTCGTTCTCAGTGGTCAAAGCCAAGGAATTCTGACGGTGTTGGTGTTTGGTGCCGGAACTGACTACGCGCTACTTCTCGTCGCCCGATATCGAGAGGAGCTGCACCACTACGAGTGGCACGTTGACGCCATGAAGGCCACTCTCAAGGGAGTATCCGAGCCCATCATCGCCAGTGCCGCCACCGTGTGCATCGGCCTGATGTGCCTGCTGCTGAGCGAACTGAACTCCAACCGCTCGATCGGCCCGGTCGGGGCAGCTGGCATCTTGGCCGCATTGCTCGTCATGCTCACGTTGCTGCCTGCACTGCTCGTCATCGTCGGACGCCGCGTCTTCTGGCCACGCATTCCGCGTTTCGGTGAGCCCGACGAGAAGCTCAGTGGTTTCTGGTCGAAGCTCGCAGCCAATGTTGGTCG
>CAIYMF010000115.1 GCA_903927265.1 uncultured bacterium
GCGAAGAAGCGAGCCACCGAGAAGCAGGGGAGTGGTGTCATCGACACCGCGCACGTGATCGACCGCCTCGCGACGAGTGGCTGTGACGATGCGTACCGGGCCGGTGTGTTCGGAAAGCGCCTCGGCAGGACTCGTGCGTGCAGTGTCGCTTTGGATGCTGATGGCACCGGCTGTGGCGAGTAGCACCTCAGAGAGCGATGCCGCCAATTCGGCTGGAATCGACTGGCCAAGACCGGCTGAGGCAACGAGATCGCGACACATACTGACCACGGTGAGTGCGGTTCCTTCGGTGATACGCACCTGCTCAAGCACGGCTTGAGCGTCATCTTCAGCAATCAGCGGAGTCCACCGTGCGCCGTCAACCGCGTCAGTGGCGTCGTGGTGAATCTGCCCGGTGCTGGCGAGAATGTCCTCGGCTTCCGCCTGCCATTCGCGGGCAGTGTCGAGGTTGATGCGGCCTTCGTGGGATTCGAGCGTTGCTGCGATGGTCACAAGTAGTTCGGAGGTGCGATCGGCTTCGTCAGCGACGTCGGCAAGCGCGCGACCATGGGGTGTGCCGGGGCGGGTGAAGAACGACACCGCAAGGGCCACAACGGAACCGACGATGACTGCGAGGAAGCGAGTCTCGACGGCTTCAGCGTTGAAATGGGGGCCGACGACAAGGATTACGGTCACACCGACGGCGACAGCACCCTCGTGACCGAGTCTGAGCAGATGAGCGGCCATGAAACAGACGATGACCGTAAGGAAGAGCGACACCGGCGAGTAACCGACCACCTGAAGTGCCGCCCAGGCGAAAGCAGCGCCGAATGCGACACCAAGTACCTGACGCAGGCCCTCCTGCATCGAGCCGTGGAAAGTGGGACGCACCGACACGAGCGCAGTAATAGCGGCGACGACCGCCGACACTGCCGGCGTAAGTGAACCGAGACCGAACGCGATCGCTGCGGCGGCAGCAGAAAGCACCGCGACGCGGGCATCAGGATGCCGCACCGCGGCGCTGAGCCGTTGGAACAGAGAAGTCATTACTCATAGAGCGTGTGGGGAGGGGTCAACCATCCCCGTTCCTGACGTGGCATCAGTCACATCCGGTGCGTGAGGGTGAAACTACTCCTCAACCAGCGGAATAAGTGCGCCCTCATCCCAGGACAATCCGACCGATGCGCCTCGCTCAGGCAACGTTCCTTCTCGAATTGACACCAGAAACGCAACCTCGCCCACTCGCACCTGTGCGATGGCGTGATCGCCTTGGAAGAAGACTTCGGAGACGATCCCGCGCACCTGAGTCGAGGCATCGGAATCGGACGTCAGGCGCACCGATTCAGGGCGAATCGCCACTGCGAGGGCACCCTCGCAGTCGTCTCCGCAAGCAAGTGGTGGGAGCTCGGGTGTTTCCCACTGTGCATTGACGCGCCTGCCGCGCAGGATCGTGCTGGTGCCGATGAAGTCAGCGACGAACAAGCTGCGCGGTCGGCGATAGAGATTAAGTGGAGTATCGAGTTGTCGCACTTCGCCGTGATCCATCACAGCGACTCGATCGGCAAGACTCATCGCTTCGTCTTGGTCGTGCGTCACAACAACGAATGTGATGCCCACTTCATGTTGTAGGCGCTTCAACTCCATCTGCATTTCGGCACGAATCTTACGGTCAAGCGCCGAGAGTGGTTCGTCGAGCAACAGCAATCGAGGGCGCTTCACGATGGCGCGTGCCAGCGCGACTCGCTGCCGCTGTCCACCGCTGAGTTTGTTGGGAAGGGCGCTTCGCTTGTCAGTGAGGCCCACGGTGGCGAGAACATCGCCGACTCGTTGTCGTATTTCGTCCTTCGGCACCTTCTCGCATTCGAGTCCGTAGGCAACGTTGCGCTCGACAGTCATGTGCGGGAACAGCGCGTACGACTGGAACATGAGGTTGACCGGGCGACGTTCGGCGGGAATCGACAGCAAGTCTGATCCGTCGAGCATCACGGTGCCTTCGTCGGGCTGTTCGAAGCCGCCGAGCACTCGTAGCAGCGTGGTCTTTCCGCAACCCGAAGGCCCGAGGAGTGCAAAGAACTCGTTCTCGCCAATGTCGAAACTCACTGACTTGAGTGCGCGCACTTCGCCGAATGATCGGTCGAGATTGCGGATTTCGAGCAGCGGGGCAGGGGTGACGGTCACGCTGGCTCACCTCCTTTGAGTGTGTCGCTCAGTCGGCTGGTGCGCTGCGCGAGGATCACGGCGATGAATGACACAAGCAGCAAGATGGTGGCGAGGGCGTTGATTTGAGGAGTAACACCGAACCTCACCCGCGAGTAGATGACGACGGGCAACGTCGGGTCGGACGGCGATGAGGTGAAGAACGCCACCGTGAATTCGTCGAGACTCAGCGTGAACGCCAGCAACGCGCCCGCGATGATCGCAGGGCGAAGTCCAGGCAGTGTCACTTTGCGGAACGTGCGCGCCGCCGAGGCACCGAGATCGCGACTGGCTTCTTCCAGACTGTTGTCCATGCCGGCGAGTCGAACGCGTACGACTGCCGCTACGAAAGCGATGCCGAACACAGAGTGAGCCAACATCACGCTGACAGCACCGAGTGAAAACGAGACCATGGTGTAGAACGCCAACAAACCAATGGCGAGCACGATGTCAGGCATGACGGCCGGTGCAGTCGACGCAGCGTCGAGTGCACGAGACGGCAAGACGCGTTCGAGGGCAATCGCGAGCAGGGTTCCGAGAATGACTGAGATCACTGTGCAGCCGACAGCGACGATGAGAGTGGTGCGCAGGCCGGCCATGATCTCGCTGTCCTGAAGTAATTCGGGATACCACTTCAACGAGAAGCCTGACCACACGAACGGATTCTTACTGGCGTTGAAACTCATGATCACGACGACCACGATTGGCAAATAGAGGAAAACGTAAAGCACCCAGAGCGGAAGTGTGCGAAAGGCGCCTCGCATCACGCACTCCACTCACGCGTGCGGCGCGAGGCACGTGCCTGCGCCATCACGATGATTACGAGTAGCGCAAGAACAAGAAGCGAGAGAGCGGAGCCGAACGGCCAATCTCGCGCTTTGAGGAACTGGTCGCGAATCAGGTTTCCGATCATCTGCGAATTGCCACCGCCCAGGAGTTCAGCGATGACGAAATTGCCCAGACTCGGAATGAAAACGAAGAGTGCGCCGGTGATGATTCCAGGCATCGTGAGTGGAAGGAGCACCGTGCGGAAACGGCGCCAGCCACCAGCGCCGAGATTGCGAGCAGCTTCAAGAATCGACGGATCAAGTCGCTGCAGTGACGCGTAGATAGGCAGCACCATGAGGGGAATGTAGGCGTAACTCAATCCGAGTACGACGGCGCTTCGCGTGTACAACACGTCAATCGGCCCGAGGCCCACATTCGCCAGGGCGTGGTTGAACAGTCCCTCACGATTGAGCAGCACGATCCAGGCATACGTGCGAATGAGGAAGTTGGTCCAGAAGGGGAGTACGACGGCGATCAAGGCGACGGTTTGCCACTTGGGCGTGAGCCGAGTGATGACTAGGGCGGCCGGAAACCCGAGCAGGAACGCGATGAGAGTCGCCGCACCCGCAGTGAGAATGCTGGTGAAGAGCACGTCACGGTACAGCGGTTGTGTCAGTCGCGCGATGCTCTCGAACGAGACCGGCAGGCGCACGCCGCCGAATCGTCCGGACGTTAAAAAGGCATAAGAAATAACCAGAACGAGCGGTACTGCCATGAAGATCAGCAGATAGGCCAGCGCCGGAATCGTGGTAAGTGCGCGCAGCAGAGGCCCGTCGGAGTTGGTGCTCCGACGGGCCTCACGCTTTGCGCTTGAGGTCAACTTGCCTGAACCTCAGTAGCGATGAGTGCGTACGTCTTGGCTGCCTCGCCGACGTCAACGAGACCCTCTTGCTTAGCCAGATCGGCAGGAGTCATTGCGAGGTTCGGGTAGTCCTTACCGAGCGTCGCAGCGGCCTTCTCTGCCACCGACTTGTTGGGGCTCTTGTAGAGGATGTTGTCGGTGAGCCAGGTCTGCTCTGCGTCATCAATCATGAAGTTGATGTACGCCATGGCAGCCTCCTTGTTCTTACTCGACTTGAGAACCACCATGGTGTCGGTCCAGAGGTCGGCACCTTCCTTGGGAAGGACGAACTTCACCTTCTTGTTAGTGGCGTAGTTGCACCAGCCATCCCACGCAACAGCCATGTTCGCTTCGCCACTGTCGAGGCGGCTGTAGAAGGTGGTGTCATCGAAGCCCATGATCTGCGGCTTGGTCTTGAGCAACTGAGCCTTGATCTGGTCGAGCTGCGCGGAGTCGGTCGTGTTGACGCTGAATCCCAAGGATTTGGCCGCGGGAAGGTTCAGCCACGGCTGCGTCGAGAGCATGAGCACCTTCTTGGCGTTTTGTGGGCTCGGGCTCAGAATGTCGTTCCACGAGGTGGGAGCGGTACCCACGAGGTCTTCTCGGTAACAGATACCGGTGGTGCCCCACGAGTACGGAACACTGAACTTGTTGCCGGGGTCGAAGGCCAGTTTCTTGGTTTCGGGGTACAACTTCGCCAGGTTGGGAACGAGCGCCGGGTCAATAGGCTCAAGTAGTCCAGCCTCGTTAAGAGCCTGCGCGTACTGACCAGAAACGAACGCGACGTCGATACCGGGGTCGCCACCCGCGGTGAGCTTGCCGATGATTTCTTCGTTGGTGGCGTGCTTGGCAACCGTGATCTTGGCCTTCGTGGTGTCACTGAACTTGTTGGCAGTGTCTGGGTCCATGTAGTTATCCCAGTTGCTGACCACGATTGACTGCTTACTCAGATCAGCTTTGGCATCAAGGGTGAAACTTGGGCTCGGCGCGGCGGCGCTGCTTGAGTTTCCTCCGGAAGACCCGCCACCGCACGCGGCGAGGGCCAGAGTTGCAGCCGCGAGAGCTGCGAGGGCCGTCGCCCTCGTGGTGCGTGCAGTTCGTACTGACATGGGCATTCCTCTTCCTAGTGGGGTGACACGGGTTGTGAAGCACTGTGATCGAGCCGAACATTGGGGAGCGCGTCGGAGGCGATTCCGAGTTGTTCGCAGGCGAAGGCCCGCAGCATCTCGCGGACGTGATCGATGGGCATCCACGAGTATCCGACTACGCTGCGAAAGCACAAGCCGTCAACGATCGCAATGAGCCGCTCAGCGACGTCGTTCGGGGCCGCAACTGGACTGAATTGGCCCGCAGCGGTTCCTTCAAGCACCAATTGGGCTACCTCGTCGCGGTAGAGAGTCGCGAGTTCTTCGCAGAGGGGAAGCAGCGCGGGGTCGTGTGACACGGCGGTCCAGAACTCAAGCCACAGCACGTACTCGTCGAACAGAATGCCCTGGTGCGGCAGGCTCACTTCCAGCAGCGTTGCCAGGGCCCAGAGGTGATCGCCGTCGCGACGCAGTTCGGCGAATCGCTCAACGGGAGCGCGTACCGCCCAGCGCAGGGACTCGATCAGAATTTCGTCTTTGCTGCCGAAGTAGTAGTGCACAACCCCGGTGGAGACTCCGGCCTCCTCGGCCACATCGCGGATTCGAAGCCCAGCCGTCCCGTCACGCACCAGCACGCGGGCCGCTGCGGCGAGCAGATGTTCGCGCTTATCGCTCTCGGGAGAAAGCCGTGACGGCCTCCGAAGGGGCGCAGCCACGGGGGCTGGCACCGTTGCGCTCTTGACTCCCATGCTGTCAGACTGTACTAACTGAACGTCCAGTTTGTGAAGCACCTCACATAAATTATCTTCGGAGGGCACATGCGAATTGCGGTTGTCGGGGGCGCGGGAGCCATGGGCCAGGTGACGGTGACCGACCTCGTCGAGAGTCAAGGAGTCGATCAGGTGTTGGTGATTGACCCCGATGCTGACCGCGCGGGAGCGCTGGCCGATGCACTCTCAGGCCGAGGTGCCCGGGTGGTGACGGCCGTTCCCACCGGCCCCCTTGCCGAGCTACTCGACGGCATCGACGCCACCGTGAACGCATCCGGTCACGTGCACAACATCGCCGTGATGGAGGCATGCCTGGAGGTTGGATCGCACTACACCGACCTCGGCGGGCTCTACCACGTCGCGGTTGCGCAGTACGCGTTTCATGAGCAGTTTGAGGCGGCAGGCCTCACGGCCACACTCTCGATGGGTTCGGCACCAGGACTGACCAACATGTTGGCCGCGAGGGCCGTTGAGTTGGGGGCGCTGGACAGCGTCGAATCGATCGAACTTGTCGATGCCACGGTGCCGGGGCGTGACTACCACCCCAGCGAGTCGTACGCGCCGCCCTATGCCGCGTCGACGCTGATCGAGGAATACACAGCGCCCGCACCGCAGTTCATCGATGGTGCCATCGAGTTGATGGTCGCCGGATCAGGTGCGCGCAGCTATGACTTCCCGGGTGGCGCCGTTGAGTGTGTCTACACGATTCATTCCGAGCCCGCGACCCTGCCACGTTCGTATGCTGACCGCGGAATTCAGCGGGTTGAGTGGCGGCTCGGTCTGGCGCCGGCTGATCACGTCAGGTTGCTGTCGTTCGTTGCCTCAGGATTGGCGGCCGATGAGCCGATTGTCGTTAATGGCATCACAGTTCGTCCGGCTGACGTGCTCGCCGCTGTTCTTGGTCGTCAGGTGCGCAGTGGTGGGGGCACCGCTGATGCTGGCGCGGTTGAATGGTTCCGCGCGATTGTGAGAGGGCAGTCCTCTACAGGACCGACCGAGGTCGTCTGTGATGTCAAGGTCGTCGACCCGCCGTCGGGTGAGTTCTCGGGGGGCGCGTGGGTAACGGGTGTTCCTCCGTCAATCGCAGCTCAAATCATGGCTTCAGGTCAGGCCGCACGCGCCGGTGTGCATGGTCCCGAACTCGCCATGCCGGTCTCACATTTCTTCACCGAACTTGGTCGGCGTGGGATGCTTCCTGTCGACCGCATTACCGCATCGTCGTGAACACTGTCCCAAGAAATCACCTGACTCGATCTGCCGGAGGTTGACGTGTCTGACCGCAAACTCACCGTGCTCCTCGCCGCTGAAAGCGCCTATGGCCCGACGAACAACTGCATCGGTATCGGTGCCGAACTGGTGCGCATGGGACATCGCGTCGTGTTCGCGGCAGAGGAGTCGTGGGCAGGCAAGATCGAGCCCCTCGGAATCGAGGAGAACCTCGTGTCGATGGCCCCTCCGCCTGAGGAGGAAGCCGCTGCTGGCCAGGTGTGGATCGATTTCATCCGCGACACCGCGCCGGAGTTCCGCAAACCCACGATCGAACAAATCGCCACCTTCATCGAACCCGTGTGGCGGCAACTTCTCGATGCGGCGGTGTACGCCGAACCACAATTCGCGGCGATCGTCGACGCGGTGCAACCTGACGTCATCGTTCAAGACAACGTGTCGGCTTTCCCTGCGTTGCGTTCAGCGGGTCGACCGTTTGTTCGGTTGGTGTCGTGCCAACCGCTCGAGATGAATGGGCCGATGCTTCCACCGGCGATGTCGGGTCTGCCAGCGGGCGACTCGACGCAGTGGCAGGCGTGGCGTGATGAATACGCACGAGCCTGTCGCGGTGTCTGGAACGACTACAACGCTTTCTCACTCGATTCCGGAGCTCCGGCGCTGACCGATCTCGAGTTCATGTACGAGGGCGACGAAAACATCTACATCTACCCGGCCGTGGCTGACTACATCGACCAACGCCCACTCGATTCGACGTGGCATCGCGTGCAGTCATCGGTGCGAGCAACTGAGCAACCCATCGAAGTTCCGGCTCACATTCTCGACGGTGAGGGATCGTTGGTGTACCTGTCGCTGGGCTCACTGGGAGGCTCGGATCTTGACCTCATGAAGCGCCTCACGGGATTCCTCGCCGAAAGCCCGCACCGCTTCATTGTGAGCAAAGGTCCTCGCGCCGACGAGTACGAACTTCCCGACAACATGTGGGGGGCGGGCATGGTGCCGCAGACAACCCTGCTCGAGAAGGTTGATCTGGTCATCACCCATGGTGGCAACAACACCACGTGTGAATCGTTCCACTTTGGTAAGCCCATGATTGTGTTGCCCTTGTTCTGGGATCAGTACGACAACGCTCAACGCGTTGATGAATTGGGATTTGGTCGGCGCCTCGACACCTATCGAGTCGAGGGTCCGGAACTGCGTTCAACGCTCAACGGGCTACTAGCCGACACGCAATTGCGCGCGCGCATGGCTGAGAACGGACGCGCCATTCAGGCAGAGAACGGCGTGCGGCGCGAGGCCGAGATCATCCACCAACTGGGCATGCGGTCCTGATGGATCCGGTTGGTTTTCTCGCTGATCTCGAGCAGATTCCCGAGACTCTGCGCGATCTGTCGAACTCCTTGTGGGAAGGCGATCCGTGGGCATCGGTGCGCGAGCGCTCGCAGGTGCTCATCACGGGAATGGGGTCTTCTGCCTACGCGGCTCGCACCGCGAGTGGGTGGCTTCGCGCGGCTGGCGTCACGGTTGCCGATGAGATCGCTTCGCTCACTCCGGGCTTTCCAGGTGGAAACGACAGCGCGGCCATTCTCGTGTCAGCAACGGGCGGTTCGGTTGAAACTCTTGATCGGCGATCTCGCTTGCATGCCGACACTCTGACGGTCGCCCTGACAAACACGGCCGATTCCGAACTCGCAGCGCAGTGCGACTGCGTGGTGCCGATGCGGGCGGGCCGTGAAGTGGGAGGAGTCGCGTGCCGCACCTATCGGCACACGCTGGCTCTGCTGCTGGGGCTGGGAAGGCCGCTGGGCGAAATGGCTGAGCAGTGTCGCCGCGCAGCCGAAC
>CAIYMF010000116.1 GCA_903927265.1 uncultured bacterium
CGGTGACTTTCCATAAGTGAAAACTTCACATACTTTCCGGATCCCGTTGGACCTGCAATAATAATGGTCTGTCCCTTGGTTACCCAGGAGCAGTTGGAGAGGCGCAGGAAATCATTCTTGTCCAGGTTCCGGCTGGCGGCAAAATCGACCTCGGTGAAGTTCGCATGGGCACGGAAGGCCGCCGTCTTCATGAGCCGGGTGGTCTTGCGTTGCTGCCGGTCATCCCACTCCGCATCGACAAGATGGGCGAGGAGTTCATCGGCGGTCATTGATTGCGGGTGCCGGGTTTCCAGCAACGCGCGGTACGACCGCTCCATGCCGACGAGTCTGAGTTCAGAAAGTTTATCAAGTGTTGGTTGTATGTTCATGCCGGATTTCCGCGCGCTCACTGGTAGGCCTCCTGGCCACGGAGGTTTTCGTGGAACTGCAGGGGGATCTGGAGACGCTCGGTGGCGAGGAGCGAGAGATCGCGCCCGGTCTCCATGATCCGCTTCACTCCACGATAGCCGAAGGGGCCGTCAGCTCGCGCGATGCGGCAAGCCATATCGACACGTTCGGAAGTATATTTCTTTGACAGTGCGATGATGCCGATCGATGACTTGAAGCCCTGCTCGGGATGCTCGGCATGGTTCATGATATCGATGACAATAGCCTTGACATTGAGTCCGATCGAAGCCGCCCAGCCCGCGATGCGCTCGGGTGTCCACTCGGCGTGGAACCGATGGTGCGAGGGCATGTGCTCCTTGATCGTGGTATATCGCACACTGCATCCGGGTGCGACGCGTTGGTGGAAGGCGATCCTGACATTGTCGTGAAAAACCGAGATCGTCCGGGCTGTCGAAAAGACGGAAACCCGCTGTCCCGCAAAGGTGAAAGGGACACTGTAGTAGTGGGCATCCTCCCTGATCTCCACATGGTAGTTGGTCTGGATGGTGGCAAAGCGGTGGTGGGTGATCTCGTAGCGTCGTTCGGGCAGGCTCTTGAGCGCAGGGCGGTCGATCAGCTCAAAGCGCTCGGTGCGGGTCTGGGGAAGCTTCTGGAAACGCCTGTTGTTATGAGCCTCCAGCATCTCGTCGATGCCTTCGTTCAACTCGGCCAGCGAGGAGGGTTTCCGGTTCCGCAGGGGAGCGAACACGCGGGAGTAGAGGATGTTCACGGCCCCTTCGACGAGGGCCTTGTCGCGGGGTTTATGGGGCCGCGCGGGGATGATGACGGTCTGGTAATACCGGGCGAACATTGCATACTCGGGGTTGATGTCGCTCTCGTACTTGTCGCCCTTCGACACGGCGCTCTTAAGGCAGTCCGGCATGATCGACGCCGGGACACCGCCGAAGAACTCAAGCGCGTTTCGTGTGCAAAGGATGAAGTCGTCCCGCTTCTGTGATGCGACCGCTTCCACGTAGGTGTAGCTGCTGGCACCCATGATGGCGACGAACACCTCCGCTTCCACCGCCAGTCCGGTCTTCGGATCGTACCAGGCGAGTTTCTTTCCCGTGAAGTCGACGTACATGCGGTCGCCGGGC
>CAIYMF010000117.1 GCA_903927265.1 uncultured bacterium
CGCGATTGTTGCGGGAGATGCACGGTCGGCCAGCAACCACACGATCACAAAGCCCGCCGCGGCACCCACAATGGCGCCAATCGCCACTACCGGGCGGCGCCACACCAGTGAACCCGAACGTGCACGATCGGGGGCGGTCACGCCCTGCTCAAGACCAGCCAGACCAATCGCCGCGGGATCGCCTTCGACATGAACGTGGGGAAGAAGTCGGTCAAGCCATCCGGGCAACCACCACGTTCCCTTGGCAGCCAACACCATGATCGCGGGTACCAAAAGACAGCGCACGATCGTGGCGTCAACTGCCACCGCAGTTGCGAGTCCGACACCGAAGATCTTCACCGTCGGATCAGGACTGAGGATGAAACTGGAGAACACCACCACCATGATCAGCGCCGCCGCAGTGACGATGCGACCGGTATCGGCCAATCCTCGACGCACCGATACCACCATGTCGCCCGTACGTTCCCATTGTTCGCGGAAGGCGGTGAGTAGGAACACTTCGTAATCCATCGACAAACCGAACAGCACCGCAAAGATCATCATCGGCACATAGGAATCGATGGGGACCGGTCCGGTGAGTCCAAGGAGCTTGGCGCCCCAGCCCCATTGGAAGACCATCGTGATGACGCCATAGGCCGCCGCGATCGACAGCAGGTTCATCGCTGCCGCCTTGATCGGGATGAGCAAAGAGCGGTACGCAAGCATCAACAGCAGGAAGGCAAGTGACACCACGCCCGCGATGAACCACGGCGTGCGGCCGGCGATGAGTTCAGCGAGGTCAATATTGATCGCAGTAATTCCACCCACATGACTCTGCATCCCGTTACCAGCGTCAACCGCCGGCAGCACGTTGCTGCGCAGATCACGCACCAACGCTTCAGTGCGCGGATCGCTCGACGACCATTCCGGAATCACTCGAATCGTTGCCACACCACCGTCGGTGCTGACCACTGGCTCATCAACCCGTACGACACCCGGTGTGGCCTTCAAGGCATCGCGCAATTCAACCAATCGCAGATCCTGTCGACGCGGATCTCCTTCACCCTTGGCCCCATCAGGTGCCTGCGCGACTTGATACATCTGTGTCACCACGGCCAATGGCGACGATTCGCCCACACCGAATCCGGTGCGAATCATGTCTTCGGCCTGACGGGCGGTGGTCGTTGCCGGAAGGACGCTGGCATCGGTGTGCCCCAGCGACAAGGTGACGACCGGCGAGGCGAGCAGCAGAAGGATCAGCGTCGAACCGATGGCGAAGAACCACGGACGTGACGTCACGGCCGTTGCCAATCGCCCCCACCGGCTGTTGTCGAGAGCCTCACCATCGTCGGCGGTCAGTTCACGATGCGCCTTCGGAACGACTCGCGTTCCCATCAAACCCAAGACCGCAGGCACCAACGTGATGGACGCCAGCACTGCAATAGCGACGACGATTCCCGCGGCAATGCCGAGCCACGCCAGGAACGACAACCCGGTGAGGATCAGACCCGCAACAGCGGCGATCAGCGTGCCCCCGGCAAACACCATCGCCGCGCCCGCGGTACCGGTGGTGCGGCCGATCGAGTCGTGGAGAGCGAAACCTTGCCGCATGAGTAATCGGTGCCGTGACACCAGGAAGAGCGCGTAGTCGATTCCGACACCGAGACCCAACATCGTTCCGAGCGTTGGTGCCACATCGGGGATGAAGATGACCTTGCCGAGGAGTCCAACGAGTGCCAGCCCGATTCCGACAGCCATGATCGCGTTGATCAATGGGATGACTGCCGCCCAGAGCCGTCGCAAAGTGATGATCAGTACGAGGATGGCTGCGGCGAGGCCGAGGGCTTCACTGGAGCGAGTATTCGGGCGTGAGATGGATCGGCCGAGGAATCCCCCGAGTTGTACTGCGACTTCGGGGCCCGCGGCGACCGTTCCCTTGTCGAGGACGGTGCGCGCGATCACCGGGTCGCCTGCATAGCGATCGGTCACGGTGATCTGAATCTGCGCCGTGTGATGATCATCGCTCAGCAACGCCGACGAATTGGAAGGCCCGACCACCGTGCGCACTTCAGGGATTGTTTTCTCTGCCGCCACGACCGCGTCGACTCGCGCTTTACCTTCTCCGGATGAGAGGTCGAGAGTGTCGCTGTGCAGCACGAGGGGGTTCGCTTCCCCCGCCACACCCGGGAACGCGCGATTGAGCAGTTCCTGTGCTGTCCAACTGTCGGTTCCGCGCAGGTTGTAGTTCTCGTCGGCCGCACCACCTAGTGTGCGGTTGAGACCCTGAAGGGACAGCAGCGCGACCAGCCAGATGACGACCACAATCCAGCCGTGTTCGGCCGACCAGCGGCCGACTCGGTACAGGGCGCGCGTCACTTGAGCACTATCGCACAGCGCGCCACATGAACAGTTTGCGAATAGCGGGTATCACTGCAACGATCAGTCAGCCCGCCCAACGGCTCAGGCCGTGGTGCGACGACGCCGGGCGCCGTATTGCCCGACCAGCAGTTCGTCGAGTTCTGGTGCGGACGTGGTGAGGTCGATGACCTCGTCCTCAATGAGCGCCCTTCGACCCTGCGCGACAAGCGCGCGGGCAATCCGGTCAACCACGTCTTGCGGCATCGACAGTGTGGGCAGATCGCGCAACTCAGCCGATACTGCCGCCGAAGCGGAGTCGTTGCGTGCGATCTCAGAGTGCATGACCATCCTCGGCGTGGGCGACGTTCTGAAGGCAGGCTACCGCTGATACCAGTGATACTCGTGTGACTTGTGCGGCGTGTCGCGCGCCTCAGTTCCGGACGAACCGGACGATTCTTACTCACGAAACGACGCGGAAGCCGGCCATCTGACCCAACGCCGTCAATGTCGCACGGGTCGGGGCGACAGTGGCCAGTCTCGGTGACGAGCGCAAAACCCCGCGGCGGTACGAGTCGAAGACGCCCTGCGTGCGCGCGCCCCACAGCCCGTCGACGCGAATCCCGGCCCCGATCATGCGATTGAGTGCTGCTTGGACAACCTTGACGCTCGCCCGGTTGTGAGCCCTGAACTGCGCGAGCGAGATGGTGGGCTTCCCCGGCTCGGCCGATGAATGACCCACCGACGTGGGCCGCCACCCGGTGAGAGCCATGTACAGCGCCCGATCCACTCCTCCGGTGGTACCGGGAAGTGACGGATGATCGTGCTGGTAAGCCGCCACAGCATCGCGGGTCTGGCTACCGAACGTGCCCGACTTGATGGCACCGAAACGCTCGGGATGCAGATGCCCTGTTCGCGTCAAGGCACGTTGCACTGCCGCCACGGCCGTGCCCGTTGAGCCGAGAGCGAGTGTGCCTCCCGGGAAGGAGGGCGTCGTCGCCGGAGCCGGAGTGGGCGTAGGCGTAGGAGTGGGTGTCGGAATCGGCGTCGGCGCGGGAGGCACATAGCCGGCCGGAGCAGTCACTCGTCGAGCGACGAGGAAGACATGACCGCCGCCCGAGGGGAATCCCCAGAAAGTGCTGACGTGCGCGACGTCACCGCATGAGTTGGTGTGCAGCATGTAGCCGTTTCCGATGTACATCACGACATGCCGGTAGGTCGAGCCACCCGTGTCGTACAGCACCAAATCGCCAGGACGCAGTGAACTCGGGGCAACGCGTGATGCCCAGGAGGCAAGCCTGACGCCATCCCAGGGCACCATGTCGCGCGTTGACGGTGCCCAGTCTTTTCCGGCGGTATCGAGCCCGGCCCCGAGGTAGTAGGCGCGTGACACCAGTGAGGAGCAGTCGAACCGGAAGGCGTCCATGCGGCCCACTCCGCCGCAGGCGTAGGGAGCCCCGAGCATGTGGAAGGCTGCCTGAATCGCCAACGCGGCCTGCGGTGTGGCCGCCGCCGCGACCGCCTGCCGACACAGGGCCGAAGCACCCAGACTCGAACTCCCATCACGGAGCGTGTCACTAGGAACGGATGTGGGACAGCCTCGATACGTCAGCGTGGTGACGGCCTGAGCGCTCGTCGTCGAAACCACCGGAGCCAGCGGGACGAGAGCGACGACAGCAACGGTGGCCACCAGCCACCGCAGTCCTCGTCGCACGCTCTCGTTATCGCTCATGTCTCCAGCATCGTCACTTTCAGGGCTCCCGTGAGGGGGCAGATCGGGTGAATCTTCATCGTAATGCGCGTGATTAGGCCGTGACTCGGAATCCGGCAGCACGTCCCAGGGCGGTGAGTGAGCCCATGCCGGGCGTGCCGGTGGCGTTCACGCCCTTGAGGTGCATGACCTCGCGACGGAACTGGTCGAAGGCGGCCTGAGTCATGGGGCCCCACTTGCCGTTAAGGGGAAGGCCCGCACCCACCGAGTGGTTCAGGCCGGCCTGAACGATCTTCACGGCGGCCACCTGTCGACTGAGCACTCGCGAGAGGGATACGGAGCGAACCGACGTGGTCGAGTTGCTTGACCCGCCGCTGCTACTTGCGCTCGAACTCGGCTTCCAACCGGTGATCGCGATGTAGAGAGCTCGGTTCACCACTCCGCGGGCCGCGCCGTGTGCACCGTTTTCCTGCTGGTAGAGCACAACCGCGTCGCGGGTCTGACTGCCATAGCCGCCGTAGGCGACCGCGCCAGACTGAACTGCGGGAATCGTGTAGCCGTGACGAATGAGCGCCTTCTGCACCGACGTCACCATCGGTCCCTTGGCGCCGGGGGCGAAGTTTCCGGTGAACGCCGCCACGCCGGCACTTCCCGATCCGGTCGACGGACGGGATGTCGAGCCACTTGCTGAAGCAGCGGAATCAGTGGCCACCGGGCCAACGTGCTGCGCTTGGCCTGGCAGGATCACGCGGCGGGCCACGAGGAACGTGCGCTTGTTGCCGGCGTTGAACCCCCAGAATGCGCTCACGTTCGCAACATCACCGCAGTAGCCGGTGTGCAGCATGTAGCCGTTGCCGAGGTACATCACCACGTGGCGGTACGTGGCACCACCGGTGTTGTAAAGAACCAGATCGCCCGGACGAAGGTTGCTCGGCGACACGTAGGTCAGCCAATCGGCAAGTGAGGCTCCGCCCCACGGAACCATGTCCTGAGTCGAGGAGGCCCAGTCGCCTCCGGCAGAACTAATACCCGCACCGATTGAGTAGGCGCGCGATACCAGTGACGAGCAGTCGAAGCGGAAGGGTGCGGTGCGACCAACGCCATTACACGCGTACGGAGCGCCCAGCATGTGGAACGCAGCCTTGATTGCCCGGCGCGCCTGCGTGCTCGACGCAGCTGCTACCGCCTGCTTGCACAGGTCGAACGCGCCAATGTCACCGCTACCGTCACGCAGCGCGGCCGACGGCACCGAGCGCGGGCAACTGTCGCCCGTGACCGTGGGAGTCGTCGCTGCTGGCGCGGCCTGTGCCGGCGCAATTCCCACCAGGATGGCGAGGGCGGCGAAGACGGCCGATAGGGCGATTACGGCAGTGCGATGGCGGGTGCTCATGACAATGTCCTCGTCGGGTTCGAGGGCACCTTGAGCCGCGAATTTGATGTTTTTCGCGACGGAATTCGTGTTACGAGGGAACTACAACCATGTAATTCGTTGTGAGCCGACTGAAACCCCGAATATCGGTCAGTGCTCGCCGACGTTCTCGAGCCGCGTGGGGAAGAATGCGAAGGCCAAAATCGCCCCAAGAAGGACCACTCCCGCCCCCACGAACAGCGCGTTATCCATGCTGTTCACGAAAGCCTCACCGACAATGCGGCGAGCGGGCTCGATGTACTCGGCCGGAAACTGCGGAATGGCCACAGACGCGCCCGCCAGCGATTCACGTACCTGGTCGAGGGCCTGGGTCGGGATGACGTCAATCGTCCGGCCCGCAGCCGTAATCGCCGCGTCGATCGTGGCGCGATACGACGTCGATAGCAAGGCACCGAGAACGGCCACACCGAGGGCCGATCCGACTTCACCCATCGTCTCGTTGACCGCCGATCCGATACCCGCACGTTCGGGCGGCACTGACCCCAACACCGCACTGGTCGCGTGCGGCAGCGCAAGCCCCATGCCAATTCCGACGACACCCAAACTCGCTGACACGAACAACGTCGGAGACGTGGCGGTGAAGGTACTGGCAGCCACGAGCCCGGCCGAGACCAGCAGCAACCCAACTACGACCAAAGTGCGTGAACCGAAGCGCTCTCCGAGTCGAGGGCTGACGACGGCAAAGATCACGAGCAGGGTTGCGCCGGGCAAGATCGCCAGTCCTGACTCAAACGGCGTGCGACCTTGCACCAACTGCAGGAATTGCGGGAAGAAAAACATCGCACCTGACAGGGCGAAGTAGAGCAACGCAACAATCGTGATAGCCAGATCGAAGGTGCGGCTCGCAAACAGTGAGAGCGGAAGAATCGGGGTCTCCACCCGACGCTCCCACACCACAAATCCCACCATCGCCAGCAACGTGACCACGGCGAACGTGACTGTCTGTGTCGACCAACCCGAATCGGGCAGTTCAATGATGGTGAGCACGAGGCCGATCAATCCGATCGCCCACAGGAATGCACCCACGAGGTCGAGCCGCGGCTTCAGCGGATTGACGGACTCGGGTACTAGCACGAATGCGGCGATCAGCACGATGACGGCGATGGGCGGATTCACGGCAAATACCGAGTGCCAACTGAAATGTTCGAGCAGCGCTCCCCCGGCCAGTGGACCGATCGCAACGCCTAGTCCAGAGACTGCCGCCCAGATTCCGATGGCACGAGTTCGCTCGCGTGGTTCGGGAAAGGTCTGCACCAGGATCGATAGCGTCGACGGCATCACGAACGCGCCGCCAATACCCATCAGCGCACGACAGAGCGCCAACTGGCCTCCGGTGTGCGTGAACACGGCCGCTCCGGAGCCGATCGCGAAGATCACCAACCCGATGACGAAGATCAGTCGCCGACCGAAACGGTCACCCAGACTTCCCGCTAAGAGTAGGAAGCCGGCGAAGAGTACGGCGTAGGCATCAACGATCCATTGCAACTCCGAGGTACTGGCCGAGAGGTCTTTCTGGATGCTCGGAAGTGCCACGTTCACGATCGTGTTGTCGAGAGACACGATAAACAACGCGCCGCACAGAACAGCCAAGATCGCCCAGCGATTGTTTCGGGTCACGGCCTGATCGTAGGCGCTCAAGCTCCAACGTCGGGGCGGAGCGACACCATCCCGGGGGTGAGTTCGGCGAGCGAAGCAATACCGAGCAGTCGCATGGTCTGCTCAACTTCCGACTGCAGAATCTGCGCGGCCCGCCGCACACCGGCTTCGCCGCCTGCCATCAATCCGTACAGGTAGGCACGGCCCACCAGTACCGCATCAGCGCCGAGACCAACAGCAGCGACAGCGTCGGCACCATTCATGATCCCGCCGTCGATGTACACCTCAAGGCGGTCGCCGATGGCAGCGCGTACGTCGGGCAGCAGTTCCAATGGCGGCACAGCACGATCGATCTGTCGACCACCGTGGTTCGACAACACAATGGCGTCGACCCCTGCATCGGCCAACATCTCGGCGTCTTCGACGCTTTGCACTCCCTTGATGATGACTTTGCCACTCCAATTGTTCTGCAGCCACTGCACGTCATCAAGTGTGATCGACGGATCAAACACACCGTTGATGAGATCGGCCACCGTCCCGCCGGTTGAGCGGAGGCTGGCGAATTCCAGTGGCTCGGTGGTGAGCAGATTGCCCCACCATCGCGGAAAGCGCGCCATTCCCGCCATCGTGCGAATGCTGAGCTGCGGCGGAATGGTCAGACCGTTGCGAACGTCGCGCAGCCGCGACCCTGCGGTGACCGTGTCGACGGTGAGCATGAGTGCCTCGTACCCCGAGTCAGCCACCCGTTGAACCAATTCCGCGCGCGAGACCTTTTCCCGCCAGAGATACAGCTGAAACCAATGTCGCGCGTCGGGGGTAACAGCCGCAAGGTCCTCGACCGAGGTGGTACCCAAAGTCGACAGCGTGTAAGGAATGCCAAACTCGGCCGCCACTCGTGCCACCGATGGCTCACCCTCGTGGTGCATCATCCGGGTGAAGCCGGTGGGACTAAACATGAACGGCAATGCCGACGGCTTGCCCAGCACCGTGACCGACGTGTCGACCTGTGCAACGTCGCGGAGAACGTGGGCACGAAACTCGACCCGACGGAAAGATTCCCGAGATCGGGCCAAACTCAGTTCTTCACCGGCCGCACCATCGGTGTAGTCGAATACCGCCCGAGGAGTTCGACGGCGAGCGATCTCGCGTAAGTCGGCGATCGTCGCCGCTCGTTGCACGCGGTCTGGTCCGGTGAACGGTGCCCGAAGGCCGATCATCGGCTCAAGTTCAGACCACCGGGGCATGCGTCGTTGCGTCACCGAGCGTCCACCACAGATGTAGCGCCGCAGCGGCCGCTCATACGTGCAGACCGCGTGTGAGAGCTCCATCAACCACCAGGTTGGTGCCGTACGTGAAGCTGGAAACCGGGCTCGACAAGAACACGATGGCCGAGGCCATTTCCTCGGGCTTGCCCATGCGTCCGGTGGGGTTCATCCCCAGCGCCATGTTGTACAGGTCAGGGTTTCCCTGTTCGATCTGTTCCCACACACCGCCTGGGAAGTACGTGTTACCCGGCGATACGACATTCGCGCGAATTCCTTCCGGCGCCAGTTGAAGCGCGAGGCCACCGGTGTAGCCGATGAGTGCAGTTTTCATGGTGCCGTAGGGGCCTGCGGCAAAGTCTGCTTCGCGGCCCGACACGCTCGACACCGTGACGATCGAGGGGTGCTTACTTTGACGTAAGTATGGAAGGGCTGCGTTGACCGTATTGACGGTACCCATGAGGTCAGTGCGAAACGAGGTTTCCCAGTTCTCGGGTGAATCAGGAATCGCCAGTGCACTGACGTTGCAGACGACTAGGTCGACGCCACCGAAGTGGGCTGCCGTTCCTTCAACCCATGCCTGAACTCCCACAGCGTCTGACACATCGAGCGATGTGCCGAGTGCAGTAACCCCGTGTGCGGCGAGCTCAGCCTGAGTTGCACTCACCTCGTCGGCACCACGAGCACAGAATGCGACGTGGGCACCTTCACGAGCGAAAAGTTCACAGGTAGCGCGACCGATGCCGCGTGTTCCCCCGGTAACAAGTGCGGTGAGTCCCTTGAGTCCCAGATCCATACCAATGCTCCTCTAGTCGTAGGTGATGGTGCCAAGTGATGTGGCGCGTTCACGCATGAGTGCGTGCATGCCGTCGTAGGCCGAGCGTGCGGGTAGGTACTGCTTCGCGGCCTTGAGAACGACGCTGAAGTTTGCATCGACCACGTTGGCGATCGGCGCCTGCGTCATTTGCGACAGCAATTGATAGGCGTCCATCTGATGCAGGTCGTACAACTGCTCGAACCAACGCACGAGTTCGACTTGGCCAATGCGCCACGCATCTTCCAGCGGCCGCGATGAGCCGACCGTCATATAGTGCGCGTCGTTTTCCAAACGTGGCCACGCCGGGCCGCCGCCCTTGATGAGGTCGACGACGACGGTGACGTTCATGGCGCCTTCAACGGCCGTTCCACATGCCTCACCCTCGCCCTGCCGGTAATGCCCGTCGCCCAACGACCACAGAGCACCCTCGACGTTGACACCGAGATAACACGTAGTTCCGGCCTTCATCTCCGGCGAATCCATATTGCCGCCGAAGCGCTCGGGCACAAGCGAACTGCGCACTTCGCGACCTGCCGGTGCCACGCCCACGGTTCCGAGCATCGGTTCAATCGGAAGTTGAACAGTCAGGTCGCCGAACCGCGATTCGAAACCAACGGTGTTCGTGGCGCTGTCGACGTGGTAGATCCAGGTGGTGTCGGGCAGCGAGTCTTGAAGCATCGCGGTGCGATCAGTTGACGTGAGCCCTCCGAAGAAGGGGATCGCCGCCGATGCACCCCACGACCGAGCGGGGGCGAGATCGACAATGTGAATGGCCAGAGTGTCTCCGGGTTCAGCACCCTCGACATAGAACGGTCCCGTTTGCGGATTGACCTCGGCGAGGTTGACCTTCTCGCTGGCAAGATCGTTGACCGATTGCAGGGCGTAGTTGAACGCGTCCTCGGTCCAGAGTCGAAGCGCGGTTCCGGGTTTGATCCGCATCACCGGCGCGGCGCCACCGAAAGTGTAGGCGTACTGGTCTCGGCGGGGACGAAAGTCGATGAGTTCCACGAGCGCAATGCTAGTGCGCGAGGAGCATTGCGCGAGCGCAACCAGTCTCAATGTGTGACCGAGCGCCAGAGGGTCGTGGATGAGCCCTTAGGCGGTCTTGCAGTACTCCTGGAAAGTGGGATCGCTGACCACTGCCGGGTCCTTGCAGACACTGTTGTTGACCAGCACCCACTTGCCGCCTTCGTTCTCGAAGAAGAAGGTCTTCACCAAACCGCCGTTGGTGACCTTCACCGCGGCAAGTTCACCCGTCGACGTGGTGGCGCACTGGAAGCCATCGATCTTCGCGCCCGCATCAACCTGCTTGATGATGTCGCCGAGAGCCGTGTCGTTGCAGATCGATGCTGGCGTGGCCGTCGGGCTAGTGCTTCCGCCGCCGCCACCACCACCGCTGCAGAACTTACTCAGGTCGCTGGGGAGGGACTGACTGCAGAGTGCCTTGCCGTCAGCGGGGTACCACTGGGTGCCGCCTGACTTGAACCAGAACACCGTCTGATCTCCGTTTGACACCGACACGCTCGCGGCCGCGACCAGGCCGCCATCGCGTTGGACACAGCCCCAGCCGTCCACCTGGTCGGAGGGCGCAATCGCGGCCTTGATCGAGGCTTCAGTGCACGCAGGCGCAGTTCCAGAGCCGCTGGAAGATCCGCCGCTGCTGCTGCCTGAGGAACACCCGGTGAGAACAACCAGAAATGCGAGTGAACCCGCCGCGACTGCCACAACCTTGCGCGTCCGGACTGACATCACGACGACCTCCACTGAATGCTGGAACTGATGCCGCGAGGCTAACATGTGGCCCTCAACTGAGGGGCGGAAACGGAATCGGGGGTTTACCGGACACGACCGGAAATGCCGACCTAGGGTGAAAGAACGCTCGCGACTGCACTCGCGAGATACCTGACCGATGCGATGCGGTCAGGAACCACTGTCTGCGAGGTGACCGGTGCCCCTTCTGCCCCCTGATCCGGTGTTCACGTCATCCGGTGAGCGAGACGTCTGGAATGCGCTCAAGCCCAGCGTCGAGGGCACCGACCTTCTGGCGACCAATGTGCGCTTTACCGATCCCGACGGTGACCACGAGGGCGACCTCATTGTGGGCCTCGCCGGCGCCGGCATCGCCGTCATCGAGGTCAAGGGTGGCCGGGTCACACACGACGGCACTGACTGGGTGCAGCACGGCGCCGTCAGCAAGAGGATCCATCCCGTCGATCAGGCCCGTCGCACGAAGTACGCACTGCGCTCGTTCCTGAACGGTCAAGACCGCTGGAGTCGCCGCAACGTGCGACTCGCACACGTGGTGGCATTCCCCTATTCGTCTGTTCCGCGCGGGTTTTCACTGCCTGACTGCCCACGTTCCATGATTCTTGACCGCCACGATCTCGCCGACAGGCCACTCACGGCACTACGTGAGGCGATTCTCGCGCAAGACATCGATACGCCTGTCGCCACGGCGGCCGATATCGCGGCTGCCGTCGATTGCCTCGCCCCCACTATTACCTTGCCGGGGGAAGAAGAAGTACAGGCGTTTGAAACTCAGCAGCGATCCGATCGCAACCGGGTACTACTCGTGTTAGGTGCTTCGGCCCTAGTTCTACTGGCCATCGTCGGATTGGTATTTGCCGCCGGGCGCAATTCCAGCGCCTCCGACCCAGTGGTGATCCCGGACGGCGCAACCCTTCTCACTCTTGATCCGAGTTCGCCGAAGTTTGACGCCGCCGCTACCGCCATTTTGTGCTCGAACGTTCCACTGCCCGAACTCGACTTCAGCGAGAAGATCGAGTGGCCAGCCATGATTCTGCAGAACGAGCTCAACAAGGACTACACCCGCAAAGTTGCGGTCGATGGCGTCTACCGCCTCGACACGATGTCGGCGGTGCAATGGTTCCAACTTGCCAACGACATCACCGTGACCGGCTACATCGGCCCCAACTCGTGGAAGCACCTTCGTGCCATCCGCTGCGACGGAGGACCCACTCCCCCAGCCCCCGACCTTTCATCCGTACCTGCTGGCAACCAGCTCTTCACACTCGATCCGCGATCGGCTCAGTTCGACAAAGACGCAACGTCGGTTCTTTGCTCGAACTATCCACTCACCGAAATCGCGCACCCCCTCTTCCACGACTGGGAAACACTCATCGTGCAACACGTTCTCGACAAGTACTACGGCAACAACCTCAAGGTGACTGGCGACTTCGATCAGGCAACCGCAGCCGCAGTTCAACGATTCCAGTCTGACAAGCAGGTCACGGTCACCGGAATTGTCGGACCTGAGTCGTGGCAGCAACTGCGCAACATTGCCTGCAAGGCGTAAATCGTCGCCTCATTCGGTACGGTGCAGCATGATCGATTGGAGTTTGCGGCACTGTTCGCGGAACGGACACGTGACCTATCGACCCGACGAGAGTGACCTGGCACGAAGCCTTTCTGCCACCACTGACCTCGGTGAGGTGTGGCGCTGTCTGCGATGCGGTGATTTCGTGCTGGGCGAGCCGCTCGAGAGTGGCCCGGCCGATGCGGCACCGAACGTGCCCCGGGGTCGCGTACTACGTGATCGACTACTCATTCGTTTCCTTGCTGTTGAACGTGCGGCCCGAGCTCTGATGCTGCTGGTTGGCGCCTACCTGGTGTGGCGACTGAAGAACAATCAAGCCCGCTTTGCCGACTGGATCGACACCGAGATTCCACTCCTGAAGCCGGCGGCTGACACCATCGGTTGGAACATCGATAACTCGTGGCTCGCGCGCACCCTGCGCGAGGTTGCCAGCCTCAACCCTGGACTGCTGACTCTCGTCATCGCGGGGCTCATCGTTTATGCCCTCATCCAATTGGCAGAGGGGTACGGGCTCTGGCATGAAAAGCGGTGGGGTGAGTACCTCGCAGTCATCGCGACCAGTGCATTCATACCGATCGAGATATGGGAACTTGCGCATCACGTGACAATCCTGAAGATTGCGCTCTTCCTGATCAACGTTGCAGCGGTGGTGTGGCTGATCTGGTCGAAGCGTTTGTTTGGAGCACGCGGTGGTTACGCGGCTTTCGAAGCCGAACACGCTTCAGAGAGTCTGTTGACCGTCACTCGCTCCGCTACCGCAGAATCGTCGTAGTTCAGCTTGCGTTCTGCTCGGAAGCGAACCGAGCAAGCGCCGCCGCGTGATCGGCACGAGTTCGTTCGAGTCGAACGATTTCGTTGGCGAACGCGGCAGCCTCGGCATCGTGTAGAGATGCCACTCCGCCAGGTAGTGCCACACATGACGTCAAGGCGGTGAGCTCGGCCGCCATTCGCGCGCCTGACTCATAGATCAGCATGAGCGCTACCGGATCGGCCTGCGGTCGCGGCTCGAACAGCGCTCCCCCGGCCGTCGGCTCGAGCGCGGCGAGAGCCAGTCGACTGCGCTGGATATCTTCTTCGAGTTGATCGCGATCGGGGTCTGTCGCCATGTCGATCGCTGATGCGACGTCCTCAGACCAGGATGCGAGAGACTCACTCACATCGGCTACCTGCTGCTCGGCACGTGAACTCACCCACGCGGGCAGCGCGAGCGCAACACACACAGCAATCAACGATCCCAGTGCAGTCGCAGCGATGCGAGTGACGAACAGCGAATCGTTCGGAGCTACGGCGTAATCAAGGATCAGCACCGAACCCGCAAGCCCGAAGCTGGCAATGACGTAGTTGCCAAAGAAGAAGCGGCACGTCACGGTTGTCAGCACCGCAAGTGACAGCGCCAGCGTCGGACCCGAATACCCAAACGCCATCAAGAGCGCAGGGAGAACGATGACGGCAGCCAAGTTTCCAATGATGCGGTTCAATCCACGCACGACCGTGAACGACCAGTCGGCTTTAAGCGTGAACACCACGCTGAGTGCGAGCCAAAAGGAGTGAGCAAAGGGAAGTACCAAAGTCAACACTTCGGCAATCGTCAGACCGATCGCCATGCGGAATCCGTGGCGTGCCGCGTCTGACCGAGGATTCAACGAGTCAATGAGATCGACGATCTTGACGCCACGATGAACGGCCGCGGAAGGCCTGGCGGGCGGCAACAACGGCCGAGGGTCAGGAGTCGTCTGCTTGTTCATTATCGAACAGGCACTCAGTGCGAGGGCGTTTAGCGAGTCCGCTACTTCTTGTGAACTCACCCATTCATCAGTGGCAACGATGTCGACGGAACGAGGCCGCTTGCGCAACAGCTGATCATCGAGCATGCGTCCGATTCGTCGAAGCAGTAGCGCCACCTGAATTCGGTCGCCATCACCCGGGTTGCGTAGCACCATCCACGCTGTGAGCGCGCGCGTGGCGGCAACTGCGTCGGAATGCACGTGACGCAAGAAGTGCTCTTCGTCTGCGGGCAAACTGGCAGTGGCGAGGACGGCCGACACATTGTCTGAGGCCTCGTGAGTTGCACTGAGCGCCCGTGTTTCCAGGCTCGGTTGCCGCACGAGATTCTCTAGGGAGGTGATTTTGAGGGCCACGGCTCGACGTGCAAATACTCGGCGCTCGTACTTCCACGCAACGACCCACGCCACCGCTTGCGTCAGAGCACCTACGGCAAGCCAGCCCGCTGCCTGCAACGCTTGCTCGGGAGACCGAGGCGTTCCCGCGAAAATCACGGCGAGAGCAAGCGCGCTGATTCCGATCGTGGCCGGGGCCACGCCCCGTTGCGATGTGCAGCCAAAGACATACGCCAGCACTGCAATAAACGGAACAATCCACCAGGTTCCACCCAGACACATCGCCACCCAGACCGACAACACTGAGGCGACCACGGTGCCGATGAGCAGCCGAACAAGTGCGGTACGCGTGACGGCGGCTTCAATCAGAGCAAGTTGGAGCGCTCCGTATGCACACAAAACAGTTGTTGAAAGGTTTCCTTGAACGAGCCCCACTACGAAGAAGCCGACAACAATCACGGTGCGTCGCACGACCGATACCCAGGTCGCGGGGGGCGCGGGTGACTCACGAATCACACGCAGCACCTGATCGCGCAGTAGCCACCCTCGTTCAGTCACGCTGCAACCGTAGTCACTCGACTCCTCATACTCAGTGCGATCTCACTAGGCTCTACCTAGTCGAGGGCGGATTCGTCGGGGTTACTGGAAGAGGTGCGCGGTGAGTGACGACGGAATCGCGTCACCACCAACTCGTCGCCCCACGAAATCTCCTGACCCCGACACACGCCTCACTGATGACGAACTGTGGGATGAGTCAGTTCGCCCCGTGGGTCCACCGCCGCCCTCAGGACACGAATACAGCCAGAACGGCATCGCTGTCGGTTCGCATTTGATCGACGTGCACGACCACCTGCGACTTGAACTTACTCACCTGCTGGAGGTCATCCGCCGAGTTCAGGAGGGAGAGGTATCCGCAGGAGAAGCTCGCGGCACTCTCAGTGAACTGACGATGCGCCAACACGACTGGCGCATCGGCGCCTATTGCGCCTCCTATTGCCGAGTTGTCACCACTCATCACGGCATCGAAGACGCGGCGATCTTCCCTCACCTACGTAAATCCGATCCTCAACTTGCACCGGTTGTCGACCGACTACAGCAGGAACATGAAGTAATTCACGGCATCCTTGACCAGGTCGATCAACACTTGGTCGCCCACAAGAACGACGACGGCGACTTCGACGACCTCGCGCGAGCCGTGTCGCTGCTCTCCGACGCATTGATCTCACATCTCGCGTACGAAGAGCAGCAACTCGTCGAACCACTCGCTCGCTTCGGTTTTTACCCGGGCCAGGTCTGATTCGACCTCAGCTCGCGCGACCGGCCGCTGTCGCCGCCGGAATCTCGACGAGGCGACCGGTGGTCACGTCGTAGATGTACCCGTAGATCGGAATCGACGCAGGCACCAGGGGGTGAGTGCGAATGCGCGTGACGTCTTCGGCAACGCTGGCGGCGTTGTCGCTGATCGTGAGCCAGTCGATGTACTTGGCCTCACTAGAACCGGGACCGGTACCGATGTCGGTGAATCCGTCGGCGCCCAGCGCCGCTGTCTCGAGACTGTTGGCCAGCAACCCACGCATCACCTCATCGGTGAAGAATTCCATGCCGCAGTTCGTGTGGTGAATCACGAACCACTCCTTGGTGCCAAGCAACTTGTACGAAATCACCAGCGATCGAATCGCGTCATCACTGGCGCGCCCGCCAGCATTGCGAATGACGTGAGCATCACCTTCAGACAAGCCGGCGTACTTCGCGGGGTCAAGACGCGCATCCATGCAGGTGAGGATGGCGAAACCCCGCGCCGGCGGCAGAGCCAGTTCGGACTTGGCACCAAACGATGCGGCGTACTCCGCGTTAGCGGACAACACCTCTTCAAGAACAGACACGTCAGGTTTCCTTTCGAAGAATGCAGATGGTCCTTCGCGGCATCCGCGAAGGGTTACTCGGTGGAATGTTTTTCAATGGGCCGATGCTCTGGCACTCAGGGACGGTAACAACGATCTGGAATCCGCCGCAGATGTGATCACAGTGCGGTCGAATGTGCCGCCGGAACAGCACTTGCGTGACGTACGCGGTTGCAGGCGGCTCGCCAGTAGCAGCGGGAGGTAGGTTCATTCCTATGCATCACGAGGCAGTGTCCAAGTGAACACCAGCGCCTGGGCGTTGGTGCTTTCGACATTCCTTGCCTCTGCTGTTGAGACGGTCGAGGCATTCACCATCGTCTTGGCCGTTGGAATAACTCGCGGCTGGCGATCGACCGTCCTCGGAATGTTGGCGGCCATCGGCGCGCTCGCGGTGCTCGTCTTAGTCTTCGGTCCTGCTCTTCTCACTGTGCCGATTGACGTATTGCGCCTCGTAGTGGGCGCCCTTCTGCTGATCTTCGGATTGCAGTGGCTGCGGAAGGCGATTCTGCGTGCCAGTGGGCTTAAGGCGATTCATGATGAAGTAGCGATCTTCGCCAAAGAAGCAGCCGAGGCTCGCGAGTTGCCCCCGTCGGATCCGCACGCTTTCGACGCGTATGCATTCAGCTTGTCATTCAAGGGCGTGTTTCTCGAAGGGCTTGAAGTGGTATTCATCGTGCTGACCTTCGGCGCTATTCACGGCAGCATTCGGCTCGCAGCCCTCGGCGCGGCAGCAGCCGTGCTTGTCGTGATCATCGCCGGACTCATCGTGCGTGCGCCCCTTTCGCGGGTTCCCGAGAACACGTTGAAGTTCATCGTCGGAGTGATGCTGACGGCCTTTGGATTGTTCTGGGGGGTCGAAGGCGCCGGGGTCTCATGGCCTGGCAATGACGCAGCACTTCCGCTGATTGTGCTCGCTACTGCCGCGGCGGCACTCGGCGCAACGGTCTTGCTCAAACGGCGTCCCGTTCACGAACACCAAGGAGCGCCGGCATGAGTGCGGTGCGCGGATTTTTCGTCTTCCTGTACGACTTCGTCGTCGGCGATGATTGGCGCATGTCAGTGGCAGTGATCCTGGGGCTCGCGGTGACGTGGGGACTTGCCTCACAAGGCCTCAACCTCTGGTGGGTGCTTCCGATCTTCGTAGCCGTGGGCCTCGGGATTTCACTGCGTCGTGCCCGCGCCGCCGCCCGTCGACGTCCGCCCATGTGAGTGAGTCGACTTACGCCGCCGCCACATCGCGATGAGACCCACCGCCAGTGCAGCACCCACTGCTGCACCGACCGCATCGGCAGCGATGTCGGCGAACTCGAAGGCCCTGTACTGCGTGTGCGACTGGGAGACTTCAAGCAGCGACCCAAACACCGTGACTACGACGACCGCAAGCGGCCACCGCCAACGAGGAACGCTCAACGCAGCAAGAAACCCGAGGATTGCGTACGCGGCGAAATGCGACATCGTGTCCGATGGCGCCTGCACGAGGATCTGCGCGGCGGGCACGAGCGACTGCCAGGCGACGAAGAGCAACGCAACAGCGAACAGCACGCGAATACCCCACTGGCCTCGTGGCCCTGTGATCCACCCGCGCATATACCTACCCTAGGCGCGGCCTTTGCGAGCGCAGTGACAGAGACGAAAGCCGCCATCACCGCTACGGTGCAGGAATGACTTGCTTGGTGAACCGCCTTGCCCCGTGGGTCGTCGGGGGTCTTCTTCTCGCCGGCTGCGGTCAGTCAGCATCAGGTGACACGACTTCCAGCGCGATTGGCGCCCCGTCGACCGGATACACGCTCGGACCATGCAACGCGCTCCCTTCCATCACGAGCGCGAAGTCAACGGCACAGTGGCTCAATGCGGCGGCAGCTCAGATCGTTGATCCCAATCTCGTGGGTGCCGATGTCGCAGCGTCGGCGGCATTACCTGGCACGCGTTTCGTGTTCGTCTTTGGCGACACCGCTCGCATTGCTGACGGGGGCGCGACGCTGTCTGTACGCAACTCGATGGAAATCATCGCCGGCACATGCGCGTATGTGATCAGTGCGCCCGGTAACCGTGCTGTCGTACCCGACCGAGCCGACGGTGTGGGGTATTGGCCGATGTCCGTCTTGGTAAATCCTGCGACAAGCCCCATCACACAATTCACCGTCATGATGCAACGCGTTAAAGCAACCGGCGAACTTGAATTTGAGAACCTCGGTCCTGCCGTCGCAGTCTTCAATGTCGGAACCGACGGCTCACCGCAACTTGAATCGGTCACCGACATCGGGCCCGACGCCGCCTCGCGATCACATCCGTGCTGGGGTGCTGCGACGTACTCGGCCACTGACGGTTACTGGTATCTCTACGGCACGTCGTCACCCTCAAAGCCCGGCGTGTTCGGATGGGCGGTGAAGGTGGCACGGGTACCGGCCGGCAAAGCTGCCGACCTTGCCACGTGGCAGTACTGGGATGGGAAGTCGTGGAGTTCTGCTGAGGCGTCGGCGGTCGATCTGATTTCGGCAGAAGACGGCGTCTCACAAACCTTCTCTGTGTTTTCACGCCAAAGTCGGTTGTACGCGGTGAGCAAGAAGGGCGGATACCTCGGAACTGATTTGGCGATCTGGCCGATGAAGAGCCCAACCGGCCCAATGGAGTCGCCCGTCACGGTTGGCTTGATTCCGAACACGACAAACCCTGAGCAATTGCTCTACATGCCTCTGGCACATCCCGACATTCCGGCGTCGAAACCGTCGCAGATCTTGGTGTCAGTAAGTCGCAACACCACAGATGCGGCGTTACTCGCACACAGCCCGTTGCTCTACCGACCGTTCTTCGTTGAAGTTGACCTTCCACCGGTGGCGTCGGCGAAGGACCTCACACCGCCGAAGGTTCCGGTGGGGATTCCGTCGGC
>CAIYMF010000118.1 GCA_903927265.1 uncultured bacterium
GTGCACCACAGAGTCGGCACCCTCGAACAGACTCGCAATGCCACGTTCGCGCACATCGACGCAGTGCCACTCCACCGACTCAATCGATCCTGGTTCAAGATCAAGGCCCACCACCCGCCGCCCTGAGCGCACCAAACGCTCCGCCAGGACTGCTCCAAGACCGGAAGAGGCCCCCGTCACGACCACAACCGGCCGATCGGGGACGGCGCCCGTTACGGTGGGTTCGGAGGCGGCGGGCCGCCCAGTGCTCCGCTGCGTCATGGTGGGTCCATCCTGCCTCACAACGGCGCGGGATTGCTGACGACCGCGTGAGCGTTACACCAGCAGCAGTAACTGCGTGAGGAGGCAGTCAGGTGAGTAGTGGATTTGGATTTGGATTTGGTCAGGGCGAGGGTGGCGATGAGCCGTTCGACCCGAGTTCGTTCGACCTGAGCAAACTCGACATGAATCAACTCGGCGAGGCCCTCCAGCAATTCGGAGCCATGCTGTCATCCGGCGGTGGCGGTGACGATGGCCCGGTGAGTTGGGAAACCGCTGAGCGCGTCGCTCGCGAAACCCTGGCCGCCCAAGGCGACCCCTCCCCCGATGCCGGTGACCGCGCCCGCATCGCCGATGCCGTGCGTTTGGCTGAGCACTGGCTCGACGAGCACACCGCTTTCCCCGCGATCACCACTGAACCCGAGGCCTGGTCACGCAGTGAGTGGCTGGTCGCGACCCTGCCCGTATGGAAGCGCATCATCGAGCCCGTGGCCGCGAGTGTGTCCTCGGCGATGGGGACGATCCTGCCAACTGACTCGCCCGAACTTCCTGACGGTATTCCGCCGGAACTCGCCTCGATGATGGGTCCGCTGCTCGGCATGGCCAAGCGCATGGGATCGATGATGTTCGGACTGCAGGTCGGTCAGGGACTCGCCACGCTCGCCACCGAGGTACTCGGCGCTGGCGATGTAGGTGTGCCGCTCGTCGACGATGGCCCGCACGCCAACCGCGCGGCCTTGCTACCGCTCAACGTCGAGGCCTTCGGTGAAGGGCTTGGCGTTCCCGATGACGATGTTCGCCTCTACCTCGCCCTGCGCGAGGTCGCACAACAGCGACTGTTCGCTGGAGTTCCGTGGCTGCGCGCCCGACTCATCGGTGCAGTTGAGGAATATGCCCGCGGCGTGCACGTCGATCAGGCGCTGATTGAAGAAGCGATGCGTGACATCGATCCGCAGAACCCGGAGGCTCTACAAGAGGTGCTCTCCAGTGGTGTCTTCGAGCCCACCACCACCCCGGAACAGGAAGCGGCACTCGCGCGCCTCGAAATTCTGCTGGCACTGGTCGAAGGCTGGGTTGATGCCGTTGTCGCGGCAGCCGCCGGACCTCGCATGCCCAGCGCCGACGCATTGCGCGAAACCGTTCGTCGCCGCCGCGCCATTGGCGGCCCGGCCGAGAAGACCTTCGCCACCTTGGTCGGTCTAGAAATGCGGCCGCGCCGATTGCGCGAAGCAGCCACACTGTGGGAAATGGCTGGCAGCGAGCGCGGACCCGATGAGCGAGACGCGCTGTGGGAGCACCCTGACTTGTTGCCGACCTCGGACGATCTTGAGCACCCCGCAGCATTCCTGAGCCGGTCGGCCGTGCTCGACCTCGGCACGATCGAAGCCGAGCTCGGTGAAGACCTTGATGGCGACGGGACGGTCGGACCGGTCCAGTCGTGACCCTGCATGCCGATGCGGTGCAGGTGCTCCAGGCGCTGCCGGCCGGCGACCGACGCGACGACTTCCTTGCATTTCTTGCAGCGCACCCCGATGCTCTGTCGAGAGACTGCGCGGCCGGACATCTGACGGCAAGCGCGTTGGTGGTCGATCCGGTCAACCAGCGCGCGCTGCTCATGCTGCACCGCAAGGTGGGTAAATGGCTGCAGATGGGCGGGCATTGCGAGTCCGGTGACCTCACCCTGCGCGACGCGGCCGAACGCGAGGCCCGCGAAGAAAGCGGTATCGAGGGATTGATGGTGAGTGACTCTCCCGTCAATCTCGATCGACACGGACTCACCTGCGGTGGCCGCGCACTCGACCACCTCGACGTGCAGTACCTCGCCATCATCCCCGTGGGCGCACGCATTGCCGGCAACGACGAAAGTCTGGCTCTGCAGTGGTTCAACTTCGACGCAGTGCCCGCCGACGATACGGCCGTTCAACGACTGGTGGCCGCAGCGCGCCGCACGTTATAGACGCTCACTGATCAACGTGCTGCTGGTAGAAATCCCACGCGCGACGGTCATGCCATGACTGCGCACCAAGATTGATGAAGTCACGATCGGCATTGCGTTGCGCGTCAATATCGCTGCGCCCGCGGGCACAGCGAATCGCGAACTCTTCCCGTGACTTGGTGAAGTAGTGATTGATGCAGGCGATGTCATCAGAGCCACCGGGATTGAGGTTTCCGATGACCTCGTTGCCATGACAGTCAACGGTTGTACCGCGCACGAGCCGAGCCGCGTGCGCACTGACCATGTAGAGCACATCAGCGGGGCGCGCAATGATTTTGACGATCGGCGATACGCCGATCTGGCGGCGCGTAAACCGTTCGAGTACCGGGCGCGCTTGGTAGCGCTCGTGACCGTTGCTATCGAACATCACCCAGTTGAGGGCGAGCGCACCCGTGCTGCAGTACCGCTGCGCGAAGTCACCGATCGATTCACCCGACCTCACCACCATAAACTCGTCAAGGTCAAGGAAGGTGACCCACTGATAACGCGATCGTGCACCAGCCAAGAAATGGTTGTAGGCATTGAATTGCTGCGCAGCACCGGGGAATGACACCACAAAGACACGGCCTGGATAGCGCAGTGACACCTCGCGCAGTGGGTGCGTCGGGTCATTGTCATAGAGGTGAATGTGATCAACGCCGAGTGCGAGGTGGTATCGAATCCACTCGTCGATGTACGCCTCTTCGCCCAATGCGATCGCACACAGTGCGACACCGGCGGCGTGCGATGTGGGGCGCACAGTCGCCGTCGCCCGGAACCCCGCGTAACGCAGCAGGTACGTGAACTTGCGACCGCGCTCGCGCAGTCGAGCAACGCGGATCAGAACAACATCCCCGGCGGCGACGAGTCGATGGGAATGGAAGGCTCGCTGACCGTGACCTCGTCAGTTGCTTCGGCCAGCGCACCCATCGCGTGGCCGTGGGCGAGAGTGAAATCGACCCCGTCAAGAAATGCTCTCGCCTCACGCAGTCGCGGGTACGGCGCCAGCAGGGCCTCGAAGTCGGCCCCGTGGCCCGACACCAGCAGGTGTGCCACTTCGTGCAGAAGTACGTAGTCGACGACGAAAACTGGCATACCGCGCAGCCGATGCGAGAGGCGAATCGTGCGGTCAATCGGCGTACATGAACCCCAGCGCTGGTTCTGGTTAGTGACCCAGCGCACCGACGACGGCTCAGGTGCACCGGGAAGCCATCGGCGCGACAAACCGGTGGCACGACGCATCAGTTCCTCGTCACTCGGCACGGCACGTCGTTCACGTGCCTCGAGCCGACCGACTAATTCCTCGGCGTACTGGGCCACGTGGGCGGCCGACATGCGGGCCGGCACCAGGACCACGAAATGGTCGCCCTCGCGGTGTGCCGACACAGTTCGCCGACGGCGACTACTGCGTCGAATCTCGATGACAGGGGGCACGGACACCACGCTAGCCCGGCTGTGCGTCTCCAATTGGACGCCATTCCGCAACCTTTTTTTCATCCACAGGCGGTGGATTACTTCCCCGCAGGTCAGCGGCCATTCCAGAGCGTCGTCGCGGCGTCTATCCCCAGCTTTATCCCACGCCCGTCCACAGGCCACATGGGCGTGTTGCACAGGCCATCCCCAAGCTTGTCCACAGGTTTGTTCATTCGACGTTGACTGTCTCAGGGGCGTGACCTAGGTTCAGACCTGTCGAAGCCCCTGAGATAACGGGTCGGCATCCGCAAGGGGAAGGCGGATGGCGATTGCGAGCCTCAGGGGTTTCGCTTTGCGCTCAATCGGCATCGATTCGGCAGAGATCTACCCTATCAAACCCCACTATTTCGGACATAAAACCCCGAATTAGCCGCCGAGCGTGTCGCGGGTGCACCGAAGGGCCTCCTCGCTGGCTTACTGTGGAGCGTGTCCGGGTCACCGGGCACGGTCAACCGACCTAGTCACGCCGCCAAGGCATGGCAGGAAACCCAGTCGGCGACCGTTCATTACACACAAGGAGCACCCGTGGCGGAGAAATTCGAGGGCGAGGCCTACTGCGTCAAGTGCAAGGCCAAGCGCCAGGTCACCGACGGCCACGTCGAGGAAAACGCGAAGGGTACCCGCATGGGCAAGGGCAAGTGCCCCGAGTGCGGCACCACCGTCGTGCGCATCCTCGGCAAGGCCAAAGAAGCCTGAGCCACCCACACGCATCGGCCGCCAACTGACGGCCGGAGTAGTCGGGCTTGCCCGACACCGCGAACGCCCACTCACTCCGCGAGGATTCGGTGGGCGTTCGCGCGTGTGTGCCGAGCGCGCCACACAGTAACGGTCAGGCAGGGTAGCCCAGATGCCTTGGGGATCGCTCCGGCAACCCACAGCCCCGCGCGCGCATGATCGCGGGTATGACCGATCACCACCGCACGACCACATTTCCCGATACGGGACTTCCTTTGCTCCTGCCCGAGGGTCCCCTCGCGTGGCGCGACTGCTCGACAGTGCAAGTCGGAATCGATGAACAGCAGGGGCGCCTGCTGTGCGATATTGGCCCCCGCGAGTGGCGGGCCGTGCGCGCCCTCGACGGCACCCGCCGACTCGCCCGAACCCTCGCAGACTTTGCCGCTGAGGGCGGCGATGCACTCTGGCTCGCGGCCATCATCAACGACTTGCATCAATGCGGAGCA
>CAIYMF010000119.1 GCA_903927265.1 uncultured bacterium
CGTGTACCGCGGTGACATATACCGGTTCTGCGGTGTCGCCATGTTCGGTGAGTGTGTCGGGGGTTGGTGGTTTGTCGTCGACGCCGTCTCCGTCGTATTCGAGCAATGTGAATGCCGGGGTTGCGGCGTCTGCGTTGTACAACTTCGCGGGAGATTCCAACCACACGGGTTCGTCGGACAGTAAGACTTTCACGATTGGTAAGGCATCGTCGTCAACGGTGATGTCGTGTGTTCCGGTGACCTATACGGGCGCCGCGGTGGCGCCGTGTTCGGTGAGTGTGTCGGGGGCGGCTCTGTCGCGGTCGGAGACTGCGGTCTATGCGGACAACATCAATGCAGGTGACGCGGCCTCAGCGTCGTACAACTTCGCGGGCGACGACAACCACCTGCCATCGTCAGTTTCGGTGGCCTTCACAATCGCTAAGGCGACGTCGCAGACGGTGGTTTCGTGCGGCCGACTCGAATTCACGTACACAGGTGAGGCGTTGACACCGTGCATCGCGACTGTTGGTGGTGCCGGTTGGAACCTGCCCGCCTATGTCACCCCGACCTATGCAGACAATGTGAATGTGGGAACCAACAGTGCCTCGGCCTCCTACGCGTACATCGGTGATGACAACCACACGCCATCGTCGTACATCAAGCATTTCAGCATTCTCAAGGCGCCGTCGACGACGGTGGTGACCTGCCCCACGTCGGTGCCGTACACGAGTTACGCGGTGACACCCTGTTCGGTGAGTGTGACCGGAGTTGCTGGCCTCGCGCTCACGCTAACCCCGACATACGCCGACAATGTCGCGGTGGGCTTGAACACTGCGTCGGCGGCATACACCTTCAACGGTGATGACAACCACAGCGGCTCAACGACCAGTCAGCAGTTCTCGATCACATCGGCGCCGTCGGTGGCGCGGTCGGTCACAGCTTCGCCTCGCATTCGCTCCGTTCTGGTTTCCTGGGCGGCACCATCGAATCCTGGCGGTGCGACCATCACTGGTTATGTCGCAACCGTCGTGGGTTCGACTAAGAAATGCACTGCGACTGGAACTCAGCGATCGTGCACGGTGTCGGGGCTGACGAACGGCAATTCGTACAAGTTCACCGTGAAGGCGATGAACGCGGTCGTTAAGTCGAGTACGTCGCTCGCTTCCAGCGCGGTCATTGCTGGTGCGCCGACCGACCCGCGCTCATTGGTGGTCTCGTTCCCTGCGAAGAAGCTGGCGAAGGTCACGTGGGGAAAGCCCGGGTACCGCAATGGTGGCGCAGTGACCGGGTACCGCGTGCGTTGGTGCAAGATCAGCGGCACCTGCACTGCGTGGTTGCCACAGCCAGTGTCGCCCCTCGTGTCGGCGGCCAGCGGCCGGGTGCCGAACGCGCGCTATCGCGTGGAAGTTCAGGCGCGGAATGTATTCGGTTACGGCCCTGCAGCGATCACCACGTTCACGCAGGCTCGTTAGCCGATCTGCGGGCAAATACGCACGTTTAACGTGGCTATTTGCCCAGAGAATGCGTTCAGAGCGTCAGCAAGATCTTGCCGACGTGCGTGCTGGCTTCCATCAAGGCGTGAGCCTGCGCGGCATCGGCCATCGCAAACGTTGAGTCGACGACTGGCTGCACGAGGCGGGCTTCCACTAGCGGCCACACCACTTCACGGGTGCGGCGAACGATCTCGGCCTTCTCGGCGAGCGGTCGCGCACGCAGCGTGGTGGCATGCACCGCACCGCGCTTTCCGAGTAACGCGCCGAGGTTGATCTCGGCCGTCGCACCACCCATCAGCCCGATGATGACGATGCGGCCGTTGATAGCGAGCGCCGAAATGTTGCGAGCCAAGTACGACGCACCCATCACATCGAGAATGACGTCGGCACCGTGGCCCTCGGTGTCGGCCTGAATGCGCTCGACGAAGTCATCGTCGCGGTAGTTGATCAGAATTGACGCGCCGAGTTCGGCACAACGCTCGAGCTTCGCGTTACTCCCGGCCGTCACGGCAACGCGCGCACCGAGTGCGACGGCAAGCTGAATCGCCATCGTGCCGATTCCGCTCGAACCACCATGCACCAGCAGCGTTTCACCTGCCTGCAAACCGGCAGTCATGAACACGTTCGACCACACGGTGCACGCAACTTCGGGAAGTGCGGCCGCAGTGATGAGGTCAACGCCCGCAGGCACAGGAAAGACCTGCCCTGCAGGTACTGCAACTCGCTCGGCATACCCACCACCTGATAGCAGCGCGCACACTTCATCGCCCACTGACCAACCAAGAACATCGGGCCCGACCGACTCGATCACGCCACTGCACTCAAGGCCGGGCCACGTCGGCGAACCAGGAGGAGGGTTGTAATTACCCATACGCTGCAACACATCGGCGCGGTTGACGCCGGCGGCCGCAACGCGAATCACGACCTCGCCAGGCGCCGCGGTGGGGTCGTCGACCTCTGTCCAAGTGAGAACGTCGGGTCCGCCCGGGGCAGAGATAGTGATGGCGCGCATCTCAGGCCTTCGGAGTCTCGGGGCGGTGACGAATGAGAACAACTCGGTCGCCAGTTTGCAGCACCTTGATGTCTGTCTCGTCGAACCGGTGTGTCATTCCATCGCGAATGATGGCGAGCACGAGTGACCCTTGTTCGGTGAGTTTGGTCGGAGCCATACCGAGCTCGGCGGGTGTGATCTCTCGTTCGACTACTTCCAGGCCATCAAGTGGATCGATGAGATCGGCAAGAACGGCACCGGCGGTGGGAGACAACTGAGTGATGGCGAGAAGTTGTCCGGCTGACTCGGCGGTCATGATCACCGACGTTGCACCCGACTGACGCATCAATTGGGCATTAGAACTCTCTCGCGCCGCAACCGTGATTGAGAGATTCGGATTGAGTTGTTTGGCAGTAAGAGTGATGAGGACGGTGACGTCATCGGCGCTGGCCGCGACGATCAGTGTCGTGGCCGTTGCGACTTGGGCTTCGTTCAGCACGTCGTCGCGGCGGGCATCTCCGCGCACAGTGACGAGGCCGAGTGCATTCGCTTCATCACACGAGTGGTGGTCCTCGGCGATGACGACGATTTCGCTCGGACTCATTCCGCTGTCTAACAACGTGTTGACCGCTGTGCGGCCCTTCACTCCATAACCGACGACGATGGTGTGATCGTGCACTCGGTTCCTCCAGTGCTTGCGGCGGTACTCATCACGGCCCCGGCTGGTGAGCACCTCGACGGTGGTTCCAACCAGGGTGATGAGGAAGACGAAACGTAGCGGCGTGACGACTAGCAC
>CAIYMF010000120.1 GCA_903927265.1 uncultured bacterium
GCCGCATACAACCCGATCTCATCGGATGTTGCAGCGGCACCGACCGCAAGCACCACCGAAGCACCGACTCTCTCGGGCGCCATGATGGCCCACTCAAGTGCGCGCATCCCGCCCATCGACCCACCCGCAACTGCGACCCACCGATCGATACCGAGCGCTTCGGTGAGGCGAATCTCAACTTCAACTTGGTCACGAATGGTAATGCGGGGCCAGCGCGACCCCCACGGCTTTCCATCAGGTGCGAGCGAGGACGGGCCGGTAGTTCCTTGGCAGCCGCCCAGCACGTTGGGGCACACGACGAACCACTCATGGGTGTCGACCGCGAGGCCGGGCCCCACGATCTCGTCCCACCAACCCGCGGTGATCTGCCCCGGACCCTCAGACCCGCTGACGTGAGCATCGGCGGTGAGTGCGTGAAGAATCAATACCGCATTGGTGATGCGTCCGGACTCGTCACGCTGCGGGGTTCCGAACGTCTCGTACGCCACTCGCACAGCCGGCAATGCGCCGCCCGCTTCGAGGGTCAATGACGGCAGGTCGATGAACTGACGCCAACCGGGGTGATCCCCCTCCCGCCAGGCTGCGCTGGCAGGAGGGGGCCCGTCGTACGAGATCGGCATAACTACTCCTGAGTTGCTCAGCTGAGCGCTCAGGCCTCCTTGGCTGCGCGGAAGCCCGCGTCGAGGTCAGCCAGGATGTCGTTGATGTTCTCGATACCGACCGCGAGGCGAACCAGCCCCGGGGTCACGCCGGCGCTGGCCTGCTCTTCGGGTGTGAGTTGCGAGTGGGTCGTCGAAGCCGGGTGAATCACCAAGCTGCGAACGTCGCCGATATTGGCGACGTGGCTGTGCAACTCGAGCGCCTCAACGAAGGCCTGACCGGCTTCGATGCCACCCTTGATCTCGAAGCTCAGCACAGCACCCGTGCCCTTGGGCGCGTACTTCTTACCGAGCGCGTACCACGGGCTCGACGCGAGACCCGCATAGTTCACCGACTCGACCTCGTCACGGCCCTCAAGCCACGTGGCAACGGCCTGCGCGTTCTGCACGTGGCGCTCCACACGCAGCGACAGGGTCTCGATACCCTGCGCGATGAGAAAGGCGTTGAAGGGCGAAACTGCAGCACCAAGATCGCGCAGCAACTGCACGCGCGCCTTGAGAATGAAGGAAAGGTTCGCGCCGAATGCCGAGCCCACGCCGAGATCACGCGCGTACACGAGACCGTGGTAGCTGGGATCGGGCTGGTTGTAGTTCGGGAAGCGATCGGGGTACTGGGCGTAGTCGAATGTGCCACCGTCGACAATGACACCGGCGACCGACGTGCCATGACCACCGAGGTACTTGGTCGCAGAGTGGATGACGACGTCTGCACCGTGCGCGAGCGGGTTGATCAGGTACGGCGTAGCCACCGTGTTGTCAATGAGCAGCGGCACCCCCACTTCATGGGCCACCGCGGCCACGGCCTCGATGTCGAGCACGTCGTTCCTCGGATTGGCGATCGACTCACCGAAGAAGAGCTTTGTGTTCGGCTGAACCGCCGCACGCCATGACTCTGGGTCGTCGGGGTTCTCGACGAATGTGGTGGTGATGCCGAGCTTAGGCAGCGTGTAGTGCAGCAGGTTGTAGGTGCCGCCGTAGAGGCTCGGGCTCGACACGATGTGGTCGCCGGCTTCGGCGATGTTCAAGAACGCGAGTGTCTCCGCCGCCTGACCGCTGGCCACGAGCAGCGCCGCGACGCCACCCTCGAGAGCGGCAATGCGATCCTCCACCACGGCCTGGGTCGGGTTCATGATGCGCGTGTAGATGTTGCCGAGCTCCTTGAGCCCGAACAGGTTCGCGGCATGCTCGGTCGAGTCGAAGGTGTACGACGTGGTCTGGTAGATCGGCAGTGCGCGGGCGTTGGTCGCCCCGTCGGGAGACTGGCCGGCGTGCACCTGCTTGGTCTCGAAGCTCCAGGCGTTGGACATGATGTGTGTTCTCCTCGTGAAGGTGGGTGGGTCGCGTGTGTCGCGGCTCGGGGCGTGTCTGTGCCGAAGGCCCGCTGTCAGGCGTGAAATGCCGTCGATCGACGGCGTGCGCCTAGCGGTGGGTATTCCGACAACAGAGCATGCAGACCTCGCCTCTATGGAGGGGCCTTGCCCTGTGCAAGACCCGCGCTTGCCGATACCGAGGTATTTCCTCAGAACCGACCAGGTCGTTCACCCGGAGCACCCCACCGCGGTTGGAGGGTTGCCGACCAGCAAGCCGGGGCTTGATGCTGGCACTCATGACCTACCTTGAGGCTACGACATCGTTGACGAGGATTTCAACTTCCGGTACGCACATCTCGCATCATGAGACGCTCACTGCGAGATTCGTGCACCTCACGCCACCCGACCGAGTCTGAGGTCATCGGGATCGAGGGAACCAAACACCTCGCGCATGACCGCAGGAGGCATTCCCCCTGCGAGCGCGGTGGAAACGAGGGTAGCCAAGCTGTAGTCGCGGTCTTCGGTACGCGCTCGGTCGAGTGCGACCCACGCGCGCGCCCCGTCGCCGCTGAGATAGCGCAGGAGTCCGAGAGTGGTGGCAGACGACGCCACGAAGTGACGGGGAGCGAGCGAGACGGTGCGCGCGAGCAGCTCGCACAGGCCATCGGATCTCGTACGCACGGCCAGCGAAATGAAGGCGTCGCGCAGCCAGAGATCGCGCAACCCCGCGAGCAGTAACGCCTGATCGTCAAGGGTGACTGCGGCCGGGTCGGCCACTACGCCCGACATCGCCGTCCAGCAGCGAACGCGCAGTTCCTTCGACAGCGGCGCCGGAACTCCCCTCGTGGTCGTGGCCCACACGCCCGTTCCGGAAATCAGGGTGCGCATGCGCCGCACGGCCGCCGCGGGCGCCGCGGCCACCTCGGCAAGTAACTCGTCGCGTGAAGCAAGCGGAGCTGAGCCCGCCACGACGAACTGCGCCTCAACTTCTAGCCGTACCGACGGGTCGATGACGGTGCCACACAGATCGCAGCAGTCGGCGTCACTGCACAGGTACGACCACCAACGATCACCTTGAACGCAGAGCACGTCGCCAGCGCGGCGACCGGCTTCGTCAAGGCGGCGGAGCAGCACAGCCACGAGATCGGATTCAGGCAGCGACTCGTCACGGTCGGTCACGCTGCTCACAGGCGCACCATCGGAAAAGACCATGATGAATGGCACGGCATCGGCGGGAAGTCGGGGCACCGGAACGAACAGCATCTCGACCAGGTTCTCGAGCATGGCGGGGCGATCGGAAACCTCGACGCCCAGCAGATCAGAACGCATCGTCAGCACGATGCGGCTCTTCGACGGGGATGTCCACACCACGACGACTGACTGATACGGGTGGAATCCGAGGAGATAGGGCACCGCCGAGACGAGGGCGTCGGGGCCGCTCAGACGAACGTGTGCAAAATCGGGCTGGCGCGAGGCGTGAGTAGTCATGGCGGTGAGTCTGCGGTGCTCTTCAGCCGCGGCGCGAGGGCCAACGTGGCGCTGTGGACAACGTATGTGGATGCGGGTGAGCGGCTCGCTATCGCCTCGTCGTCGATTGCCCCCCGCACGCTTCCCGACACGCCGAGACGCAGGGGAATTAGGCACGCACGAGCCCGGTCATCCGCAGGCTTCCCCTCCCGCAGATGACCGGGCAAGCACCACCCTAGAGGGTGCGGCCGCGACAGTCCGCACACGACACGCCATGCCACGGACCCCACGAAGGCAGTACGGTTCGGGGGTGGGCGACTTCACGTATCGACGCATCGTTTCCGGTGCCAAGGGCTTCTTTAAGACCATCGGACTCCAGCTGACGGTGGTCGGCGAAGAGAACATTCCGCTCGAGGGCGGTGCTGTTCTGGCCATCAATCACACCGGCTATCTTGACTTCGTCTTCGCGGGCATCCCCGCCGACAAGCGCGGCAAGCGGCTGGTGCGGTTCATGGCCAAGGACGACGTGTTCACACACCCGATCTCCGGACCGCTCATGCGCAGCATGAGCCACATTCCTGTCGATCGCTCTGCCGGGAGTGCTTCATTTCGCGCGGCAGTTGACGTGTTGAAAAGCGGCGAACTCGTCGGAGTGTTCCCTGAAGCAACGATGAGCCGGTCTTTGGAAATCAAGGAGATCAAGAGCGGAGCGGTACGAATGGCGCGGGCCGCCAAGGTTCCGCTCATACCGATGATCTTGTTCGGCTCTCATCGAGTGATGACCTACGGACACCGCGACCTCTCACGCGGAACTCCCGTGTACATCACTGTCGGCGAGCCTATTGCGACAACCGGAGACCCTGAGATCGTTGCCGAAACGCTCAAGGCCACGATGCAGGCCATGCTCGACGAAACTATTGCCCGCTATCCCGATCGCCCGACCTCCCACGATGATGCGTGGTGGATGCCAGTCCGACTCGGAGGCACGGCGCCCACTCTTGAAGAAGCTGCGGCGATGGAGGCCGAATTCGTAGCGGCTCGTGCGGCTCGCAAGGCCGCTGCCGCCGCCGAAAAGAAAGCGAAGGGCTAGTCGCCCTCAGCGTCCGGGGCACCCTCGGCAGACACCTGCTGTCGTTCAATTTCGGCAGCCCATAGTGGATGTTCAACACGGGCCCAGACGTTCGACACGGTGCCTGTGCGCATTCCGGTGCGTGCCTCGACATCTGCCCACGCTTTGCTCATGTGCCCGATTGTCACGAGCACGAGACATAACGCCGTGAAGTCGTGCACGAAGGTGGCACCGTTGCGCGTGGTGTCCGCAAAGAAACCGAAGTAGCGCAGCATCAGTCCGGTGATGAAGAGCAGTACCACGGCACCGAGAACGAATGAAGAATTCAATTTCTGGCCGGCATTGAACTTTCCAACAGCCGCGCTGATTCGACCGGCCCGCGACCGAAGCCACTGCCAGTCAGCAGGGAAGAAACGGTTGAGGCGGCGCACGTCATCACGGAAGGCGGCAGACAACAGCGCACCGGCGATCAATGGAACGGGCAGCAGCAGACCACTAGCAAAGTGAATGGTCGACACTAATTCGCGATGACCGATCCACGAACTGACGAAACCGAAATAGAGCGCTGCCGCCGTGAGCATGCAGATGCCCATGAGAATTCCGAGACTTCGATGCACCCAGCGTTCACCGTCGGAAAATCTGCGCAGCCGACCGTCTGCCTCGGTGTCACTGGATGGGAGCTTCATGGCCGCCATTCGATGCGCCAACCCACGCGTCGGTGTCGTAACCCAGGTGCTCCCAGTAACCCGGCTCGACACCGGCCGCCACAGTGATCGATCCCAGCCACTTCAACGACTTGTAAAAGTACATCGGTGCCACGTACAGACGCACCGGGCCACCGTGCTCATTAGTGATCGGCGCGCCTTGCATGCTGGTAGCAACTAGGACATCCGGGCGCAGCGCTTGGGCCATCGTGAGTGATTCGGTGTAGGTGCCATCGAACGAACCGAACGTCACGGCCGGCGCAGACAGATCAGCTCCGACGTGTGTGAGCACATCCGACAGCAGCACTCCGGTCCAGGGAACCTGCGGAACCCGCCACCCGGTGACGCACTGCACGTCTTTGACCAGCGTGGTTTGAGGAAGAGCGGCCAAGTCGGCGTACGACAAAGACACTTGCTGGGCTCCCGTGCCCGCAGTCGGGGTGACCTTCAACGAGTACTGAGCCGGCGGAACCTCGTCGACCGCACCGGTGACCGTGTAGTAGCGGAATCCACCTCCGACAGGGAGCAGACTCGTAATTCCCGTGGGGTCCTTGGAAGCAACCGTCGCCACGGCAGAGTTGATGCGACTACCCACCGCCAAGCCAAGGGCACCGAGTCCGAGCATGCCCAAGACCACCCGCCGTCCTACTGGCGTTCCACGCTCACGCTCGGGATTGTCGCGCAGTTCATTCATCGTGCGGCTAGCCCTCGCCATAGTCGGCGCCGGCAATGGCATCAATGGTCTGCTCGCGAGTGAAATCCTCGGAACCGGGAATCTTCGGAACGAATCCCACCAGCACCCCGTCACGCATGACCATCGCTTCGAGCCCCGCGGCCCCATCGACATCCCAGATCGCCTCACGACCCCCAGAAAGGGCGATGCGGATACCGACGCGCGTGGTTGACGCGTGGTGCACATGAGCGAAGAGTCCGCGGACCTTCAACTCCTCAACGACCGGCTCTACATCCTCACGCAGCATTCGAGCCCTCCTTCTTATGCATTCGGCGAACCTGCACCCTCCAGTAGAAGATACAGATCAAACCAATGATGATCTGCGGCACGTACGAAACCGCACGCCACAACAGGTCGGCCGCAGTCGCGTCGCCTGTACTGGCGCCGAAGGAAATCAGCAGGCTGATCATGACTGCGTCGACAGTGCCGAGCCCGCCCGGCGTAATGGGCACCATGAGACCGAGTTGGGCAATCGCAAAGGCGGCAAACACCGACCAGCCGCTGATGTGCGATGCCGTTTCGACTCCACGGAATGCCACGAGAAGAATGAGGAAGCTACTCAGCGACACCGCCAACTGGGCACCGGTGATAGCGGCCCAGCGGCGACGCACGAGGTCGACGATGTCGGTGCGCAGACGCACGATTGAATCAGACAAGTGCACTGACGGACCCGGCTTGAAGCGATGAATCACGGCATTGGTCACTCGATCAACAAAATCTCCAACCTTGCGCGCCAATTCTTCGCTGCGCAGGATCAAGCCGAATACCACGATCATTGCGATCAGAATCGCCAGACCGATGACCGCTGTCTTGGTGTAGTTACCAGAGGCGCCGCCATCGATCACGAGGGCAATGACCCCCATCACTGGTAGGGCACAGGTGAGGAATGTGCTCCATACTCCCGTCGCCGTGATGCCGGCTGTGGCTGCCGTCGGAGTCACTTTGTACGACGTGAGCTGCGCGTACTGCAGTCCGAGACCTAATGCCCCTCCACCCGGCACGCCATTGCTCACTGTGAATGCTGACTGATTGACGATCTGCGAATTGGGATAACTCAACCCCGGCACGGAAGCCATGAACGGAAGTCCGTACAGCGCGAGGTACAACAGCACCGCCGCAATCAACCACATCAAGTCGGTGCCGTTCATGTGCTGCAACGAGGTTACGGCCTCGGAGTACGAACCAATCTGCGGGATGACCTTCGCGAACACGATCGCGAGGAAGGCGACGGCAATGATTCCGGCAATGATTGACTTGCGTCGGTTGAGCGTCATGCTCGGCGCAGTCGTCGCCACCTCGTCGGGGGTGGCGCCAGCGGTATCGCTCTCACTCATCTGCACATCCTGACATCTTGGACGCGATTCAGCCCATTAGGAGGCTGAACGCGTGAATGAGCACGCCGACGAGAGCTCCCACCACCGCACCATTGATGCGGATGAATTGCAGGTCGCGCCCCGCGGCGATCTCAATGCGGCGAGAGGTTTCTTCGCCGTCCCAACGCTCAACGGTGTCGGTGATCGTGCGGGTGAGTTCATCGCTGTAGTTCGCCACAACGTGCGCCGCCAGGTTCTCAACCCACAGGTCTGCCTTGCCACGCCACTCCGGATCGTCAACGAGTCGCTGCCCGGCCGAACGAATCGCTTCGACCACTCGCAGTCGTAATCCGGACGTGGGGTCATCGACCGCTTCGAGCACCATCCGACGAGCGGCCGCTGCCATATCGGCCATCGCAGCCCGCGTGCTGGGGTGATCGAGCAACCGATCCTTGGCGGCTTGAGCGCGCGCGATCATTTCCGGATCGTGCTGCAGCCGGTACGAGAACTGAATGAGAGCCGCGTCAATCGTTCCGCGCAGCGGGTGGTTGGGGTCCGAACTCACATCGGATGCGACCCGAATGAGTTCGGCATGGACGCGACCGCCGATCGCTTCATCAACCATGCGAGGTGACCACTGCGGCGATGCCGCGGCAACGGCCTCAATCACCTCGCGAGGATGTTCGACCAGCCACACGCGTGCGTGCTCGGCCAGAAGGTCAACTGTTCCACGATGTGCACCATCGGCGAGCACTTCATCGAGTACCCGACCCAATGGCGGGCCTACTTCGAAGGTGCCGAGGCGGGCCACCACCGTGCCTTCCAGTAGTTCCTGTACATCGGCGTCGCTGAGCACCAGCAACGCCCCGCGCACGGCACTGGCGAGTTCGGCTGTCACGCGTTCGGCATTTGCCGGTACCGCGAGCCACGAGCCCACTCGACCAGCAACTTCCGCTCGCTGAATGCGAACTCGCACGACGTCTTCGTTGAGGAAGTTGCTGCCGACGAACTCTCGCAGGTTTTCGCCCAGTGCTTCTTTGCGCTTGGGAATGATCGCCGTGTGCGGAATTGGAATCCCGAGAGGGTGACGGAAGAGCGCTGTCACAGCGAACCAGTCTGCGAGGCCACCGATCATGGCCGCCTCCGCGCCGGCTCGCACGAAACCAACCCAGGTGGGAGCGCCGGAAGTTTCGGCCCGCCATGCCACCAACCACACCACCAACGCGGCGACGAGAACGCCCGTGGCAACGAGTTTCATGCGCCTGAGATCGCGCAGTCGCTTGTCATCGGTCACCCCCCGATCGTCGCAGATGAGGAGGATGTCATGATCGTTGAGTGCGACTAGATCATCTCTCATATGCCGTTTCGCCGAACGAGCTTGTCGACACCGTGCAGCGCATTGGCACGGCTCTCGGAGCTTCGCTCATTGATGGCGGACGCCACCCACGCTTCGGCACCCGCAACTTCGTTCTGCCCCTCACCGGCGGCACCTACTTCGAAGTTGTCACCACACTCGATCATCCCGCCACCGACGCGAGCGCGTTCGGTCGCGCCGTGAAGTTGCGCGCCGAATCAGGGGGCGGCTGGTTGGGCTGGGTCATCGCTGTCGACGACATCGGCCCCTTCGAAGATCGCCTCGGTCGCGAGTCGGTCGAAGGCCACCGGGTACGCCCCGACGGCTACGACCTTCGCTGGCGTCAACTCGGCGTCAACGGCCTCTTGGCCGACGCCCAGTTGCCATTCTTCATCGAGTGGACGAGCGACCCTGCCGAACACCCTTCGAACGGAGGGCGAGGATCGGTGTCACTGTCGGCTCTCGACATGGTCGGTGACCCCGCCGTGGTCTCCGACTGGATCGGCCACGACGCCAGCACGGCTCTGGAAGGTGTGCACGTCACGTGGCACGACCCAGACGACGACAACGAGGCTGGAATCACTAGCGTCACCTTCGCGACAGCACACGGCGACATCACCATCGACTGATCGTTCGCTCCCCCGCAAGTCACGCTCAAGCCCCGCGTGCCTGAGCGGGGAAACCTGTCTGCCGTGACACTCTGATGTCATGGCAGACACGACCGCGGGGCCGACTGAACCACAGAGCACCGCCTCCGACGTACGTCCCATCTCCATCCTCACTGGCGGCGAGGTTCCACACGGACTTCAAACCGCCGCAGGTGTCGCGTGGCGAGTGCTCCTGCTCCTCGCCTGCGTGGTTGTCGCCGGAGCGGTCTTCGGCGCCATCACGCCGGTCGTGATTGCGTTATTCATGGCACTGGTCGTTACCGCGCTTGCCCAACCGATGGTGAGTCGCCTGCGTCCCCACATGCCCGCGGCACTCGCCGTCATCCTCACCCTGCTGGTGATGGCCGTAGTGCTTTTCGTCGTCTTCGGCTTCGTCGTGCGGGCCATCATCGGTGAAATGCCACAACTCGTCGATCAGTTGCAAAACGGCTTCAAGGAGATCGAGAACTGGCTTGTCACTGGACCTCTCAAGATCGACGCTGCCACCATTCATGCCTTCCCAGAATCGATCACCACCTGGCTCAAGAATCAGGCCGGAACGATCGCCTCGTTCGCACTCGGCGAAGTGAGTTCAGTATTCCTACTGATCACCGCGGCCTCCGTCTTCTTCTTCGGCGTGTTCTTCTTTCTGCACAGCCCCGACCGCATTTGGGCGTGGGTCGTGAGTTGGATGCCGCACCGCTCACGCCCCATCGTTAACAACTCGGGCGGCGTCGCGTGGGAGACGATGTCGGGCTACGTGCGCGGCATCATTCTCGTTGCCCTTGCTGATGCGTTCTTCGTGTTTGTCGGTCTGGCGATCTTGCGCATTCCCCTTGCGCCCGTGCTGGCAGTCGTTGTCTTCTTCGGCGCACTGATTCCCATCATCGGTGCCCCGATTGCCACCCTTCTCGCAGCTGTTGTCGCGCTGGCCACCGAAGGCCCCATCAAGGCCCTACTGGTGGTAGCACTTACCGTGCTGGTGGGTTCACTGGACGGTGACGTCTTGCAACCGCTCATCATGGGCCACGCGGTCAGCCTGCATCCGCTGGCAATTGTCACGATTTTGGCGATCGGAACCATGGCCGGCGGCCTCCTCGGAGCACTGGTGTGTGTACCGCTGGCTGCCACGGTCTACGCCATCGCCAAATACCTCACCGGACGAATGACCGCTAACGGCGAGACGCCGTCGGATGCACCGCTAGGAACCACTTAGCCCCGATCACCCGTTTGGGCCTCGCGTGCTGCCCGAGGCGTGTCGAAACTCTGAGTACGCCGCATGCTAGAGGCATGCATCAGGGCTGGAGCCGCCGATGGCAGTGAGTACCGCGGTAACGCCGGTTGTGCGCACCGTGACCCAACAGGTGGTGGTCACGTACAAATACAGCGCGCGCACCCACGTGACCACGGTGACGCGCTCGCGCAAACGCCGAGTCAAGGCTCGTTTCGTGGGCACCACAATCTACCTGCTCAACGCTGCGGGCCACTGGGTACGCATTCCCTATATCTGGAGCGCTCGCAAAGCCGCCTTGGTGTACGACCGACGTCTCCACCTCGCCCTCATCGCTGCAGCCAAGCCCAAGCCCAAGCCCAAGCCAACCCCACCGGCTCCGGGCGCCGATCCGAGCCCGGGATACGTCTCCCAGGACCCCGCGCGGCATCTGCTGCGCCGTGCCACCTACGGATCGACTCCCGCACTTCTCGAGGAAGTCGCCCGGCTCGGCATTGCCGGATGGGTCGATCGACAACTCAACCCTGGCGCCATCAACGACAGTGCGTGTGAAGCAGTGCTGGCCCGGCTTCCCGATCAGGCCGAGCCCATCTGGCAGGTTCACGACCTGCTCGACCGCGACGAGCGCAGCGGCTGGGATCAACTGCGCGGCGTCATGACTGCCCACGTGGCGCGCGCCGCGTGGTCCGAACGGCAACTGCTCGCCGTAATGGAGGACTTCTGGGGCAATCACTTCAATGTCACCACTCCCGGCGCTGAAGTGCCCTCCTCACGCGCGCACTATGCCTACACGATTCGCACCCACGCTTTCGGCAAATTCGCCGACTTACTGCGCGCCGTCACGCTTCACCCAGCGATGCTGACCTACCTCAACAACCGCACATCAAGCGATGTACATCCCAATGAGAATCACGGCCGCGAACTGCTTGAACTGCACACCGTCGGAGTCGATGCCGGGTATGGCGAGCAAGGCGTGTTGAACTCCGCCCGTATCCTCACCGGCCTCTCAGTCTCGTGGGACTCCGGGGAGTACTTGTATGCACCGTGGCGGCACTGGGTTGGATCGGTGTCGGTGATGGGGTTCAGCCACTCAAATACGACGAAGGCCGGTGGCGAGGCAGTAGCGATTGCCTACATCAACCATCTGGCACGCCAACCCGAGACCGCCCACCGCATCGCTGTGAAGCTCGCGCGCCACTTCGTCAGCGACACTCCCCCGACGTCACTCGTTGACGCACTGGCCAGCACCTACCTCGCCCATGACACCGCTATTGCCCCGGTGCTTCGTCAACTCTTCACTTCCACCGAGTTCAGCGCGAGTATCGGCATGAAGACCCGACGCCCGTACGAAGAGCTCATCGCGACGGTGCGCACACTGGGCCTTGGCGCCGAAAAGGGCACCGGCGTTGAGTCCATCGAAGCCCTCATCTGGATGGCGGGAGATGCTGGACAGCCGCCGCTGGGGTGGCCGTTCCCCACAGGACATCCCGACGTTGCCGCCGCGTGGCTGTCGACCGCGTCGACCCTCGCCCGCTGGAACAACACGATGAATCTGGTTGCGAATTGGTGGCCCACCACGTTCACTCGACCCGACCTGCGTCAGCATCTGACGCACGGAGTGACGCCGGCCACCTGCGGAGCGGCAGTCGACATGGTGTGCCTGCGCCTCTTCGGGCGCACGCTGACTCCGGCCCATCGGGCCGCAGTCCTCGCGTTCCTTGACGAGGACGCCGACGCTCCCATCACCGAGAACACCGGCGTGCTCACGTGGTATCTCGAGCAATTGGTCGCACTACTCCTCAACTCCCCCTACCACCTCACCCGTTAGGCATCCCATGACCGACATCGAGTGCACGACCTGCGAGCCGTCGCGCGGCATCAGCCGTCGCACGGTGCTGCGCGGCATGGCCATCGGTGCCGCTGTCGCTGGCGTCAGTTCCGCGCTCGGTCCCATCGGAACGCGGGTGGCGTGGGCCGCCACTCCCGGTTACACGGGCGACACATTGGTGGTTCTGTCGTTGCGCGGCGGATTTGATGCCATGTCGGCGATCGTGCCGGCAGCTGACCCCGATTACTACCGGCTGCGTCCCTCGATCGCCATTCCGGCGGCGCGCACCCTCCCGATCGATTCACGGTTCGGGCTTCACCCCTCCCTCGCGCCACTCATTCCGCTCGCCAACGCAGGACAGCTTGGGTTTGTGCACGCCGTCGGCCTCCCAGCACCTAACCGCTCACACTTCGACGCGATGGATCAACTGGAGCAGGCCGCCCCTGGTAGCACCCTGCGCACCGGCTGGCTTGACCGAATGCTGGCTCTGCACGACCCGACCGGCCCCTTCGGTGCGGTGCAAATGGGGTCCACCACGATGCCCTATTCACTGGCTGGCCCCTTCCCCGCTCTTGGTATGGACTCACTCGAGGGCTTTCGCCTGCACGCGGCATGGGATGCCGCCTCGACCACACGCTGGTCGAATGCCCTCACTGCACTCCATACCGGCGCTGGCGCCCAATTGCAGGGCTCGGCCACCGGAACCCTGAGCGCACTGGCCACCACCTCGGCCCTTGCCAGCGATGCCAATGCGTCGGCCGTGACCTACCCCGATTCGAACTTGGGGCGGGCACTCAGCGATGCGGGACGACTCATTCGTGGAAACCGGGGGGCGCGCGTCATCACGATCGACGAAGGCGACTGGGACATGCACGCCGGCATGGGCACCGTCGACGGAGGGTGGATGGTCGACCACCTCACCGATCTCGGTGCCGCTCTGGCAGCCTTCGCCGCCGATCTCGGATCGCGCATCGCCAACGTCACGCTGCTTACCATCACCGAGTTCGGTCGGCGCGCGAGCGAAAACGAATCACAGGGACTTGATCACGGCTGGGGCTCGGCCATGATGCTGCTGGGCGGCGGCGTGGTACCTGGCGTTCACGGAAGCTGGCCCGGGCTCACCGATGCCGCCCTCAACGACGGCGACTTGGCAGTGACAACGGACTACCGCGCGGTACTCGCCGATGTACTGACCAACCGCTGTGGTGCCTCCACCTCAGAAGTTGCCAACGTTCTACCCGGTTTCACCGGCGCCACGCTCGGAGTGACTCGAGCGCGCGCGTAGGCTCACCGTCATGAAGCGGGCGCTACTGATTCACGGCTGGACCAACCGTCGACCCGAAGGTCACTGGCTCCGGCGCCTGGCAGGCTCACTACGCGATCAGGGCAACCTCGTGCAGTACCCGCAACTGCCCGACACTGACTCACCGACGCTGGATGCCTGGTGCGAGGTACTCAGCTCTGAACTTGAACTTCTGCACGAAAGCGGTGAGGGCGAAACAGTCGTCGTCGCACATTCATTGGGCTGCGTGACGTGGCTGCACCTGTGTCAGCGAGGCCTCGTGCCGTCACCTATCGACCGCGTATTGCTGGTTGCTCCGGCCGCTCCGGAGACGATCACCGATCTGCCGTCGTTCGCAGTCGACGTTGCCTCGGCTCGAGAATCACTCATGTCGGCAAGCCTCGCCGTCACGGTCGTTGCTAGCGACGACGATCCCTACCTTCCCCGCGGAGTGCAGGAAACGTATGGCGAACCCTTGGGCGTGAACGCCGTCATCATCCCGGGTGCCGCTCATTTGGCGCTCGGCGATGGTTGGGGACCCTGGCAGGGCGTCATCGACTGGGTCGCTGATCCGGCGGCCGATCTACGTCAACGCTGACACTCAGCCCTTTGCGGCCTGACGTGCGCGTCGCGCTTCGCGCTGCTCGACGAAACGGGTTGCCTGAACGTCGAGTTCGACCATGAACGTCATGATCTCTTCGCGAGCCTGCTCGGCCTCACCGCTGAGCCCTTCAATCGACTCGATATCCCATGCGCGCAGCACGGGTGCCAGCACCTCGTCGTGGTGAATTCGTAGATCGTAGATTCCGGCCATCGCGATGGTGAGGGCACGCCTAGTGAAGCCTTCTACTCCAGCGCCCGGCATGCTGAAGTTGGTGACGACATCACGAATTGCCGGAAGCATTGTCTGCGGGTCGCGTTCGAGCGCCGCACCGGCGATGTTGCGGTAGAAGAGCATGTGCAGGTTCTCGTCGAGGGCCACCCGCGCCAGCATCGCCTCAAGGTGCTCGTCTTGCGAGTGACGGCCGGTGTTGCGGTGCGAAATGCGCGTTGCGAGTTCCTGGAACGACACGTACGCCACGGTGTGGGCCATGTCGAGTTCGTAAGGGCTGGTGAAGCCCGCCGTCATGTGCACCATGCGCTCACGTTCGAGGGCGACTGGGTCGATGGCCCGCGTCACGGTGAGGAAGTCGCGGATGACCGTAGCGTGGCGACCTTCTTCTGCTGTCCACCGTCCGATCCAAAATCCCCACGCACCGTCGCCACCAAATGATCCACCGATCTCGGTGTGATAACTCGGCAAGTTGTCTTCGGTGAGCAGGTTGATCACCAAGGCGGTACGGGTGACCTCGTCAACATTGGATTGTTCAGGGGTCCACGCCTCGCCGCTGAACATGCCCTCGAAGTCGCGCCCACGGCTCCACGGAACGTACTCGTGCGGGAACCATTCTTTGGCGGTGGACATGTGACGATCGACTTCAGCGGCAGCGAACGGCTCAAGATCGCTCAGCAGTGCGGTGTCGCTCGACATAGTGCCTCCAACTGCTCGGTGTGGTTGGCACAGCCTACTGGTCAAGCAGACGCCATCCCATTTCCCAACGCCCGGGTTGCAGAACCCCCACGATCACCCACTCACTCGGAGTCCAGTGGAAGACGGCATTCTGACCGAACTGGCGAGCGAGGTCGATGACATCGTCGCCCGCCATTCCCTCGATCAGAAAACCCTCTTCCTTCCACTCTCCCCCGGCCTGACGACCCACCGTCTCGACCGGCGTCACTCCAGCCTCGAGAAGGAGACGGCGCATCCGCTCGTGGCGTTGGGCGTTTTCGGCGCGGTCAAAAGCCACGCTGCCCGGATTACAGGCGGTAATCACCCACACCTCATCGGAAGCGAACGGCCATTCATCACTGCGGCCCGGTTCAGCGGCAGTGGCTGTGAACGGTGCCGCATCGTCGGGCATGACATCGAGAAGCGTCAGCGCATACTCCGACCAAATGTCGTGCTCGACCGGCCTCACTCGGTTCGCCTAAAACAGGGTTTCGGCTGTGCGAGCCCAGATACGGCAATGCTCAGCAAATTGGTCAGCAGACACAGGTGGGCTAAAGAGGTAGCCCTGCGCTCGTTCGCAACCCAAGTCGCGAAGTCGACGCAGGGTACGGGTGTCTTCGACGCCTTCGGCTACCACTTCAAGTCCGAGTTGCTGTGCCATCGCTACGGCATTGCGCACGATGATCCAGTCGCTGGCAGACCCGGCAACTTCGTCAGTGAGGAACGACCGATCGATCTTGAGTTCGCTGAAGGGATACCACCGAAGCCGCTCGAGGTTCGACGAGCCGGTACCGAAATCATCAATAGCCAAACGGAATTCCATCAGGCTCAGACGCGTGATGACATCGAGTGCCACCTCAGGTGCGCCCGACGTGGCCGTTTCAGTGATCTCAAGGGTCCACTGATGCGCGGGTGCAGCCTCAGTGAGGATCTCGTGCAGCATCGCAGGAAGCTCAAGGGATTCAAGATCGCGAATGGACACGTTGATTGCCAGGCACGGCAGCGCCGCAAGATCGGGGTTGGCCATCCGATCGGCCGCCACTTGGCGAGCAACATGCTCGAGTAACTCACCGGATGCACCCGACCGCTCCATTTCCGGAACGAACTGTGCAGGGCCGAGCGTGTAGTTTTCCCCGAGGTGCCAGCGCGAAAACGTTTCGGCGCCTACCACCCGTCCGGTACGCAACTCGACAATGGGCTGGTAGGCCAATTGCACATCGCTGATGTGCATCTCGCCCACGCGGTCTTCGAGTTGCTGCTGGCTCATCGGGCTCTCGGAAGGCGACATCAGCGTGTCGCGGGCTTCGAGCAGTATCTGTCGTAGCGAACTAATCGCCAGCGGCTTAGGACACACACCGAGGACCTGCAAGCCGTACATTCCGGCCACCCGTTGGGCGCTTCCCAGCACCTTTTCAGGTGCTCCTGAAGCGACGATCACCGCTGACCCGGGCGCCTTCGTCGACAGCGCACGCATCGCACTCACGCCATCGTCACCGTCGAGAGTGAGATCGAGAATCGTCAGATCATGACCGCCGCCAAGCAACGCAGCGATAGCCAGCGAATCACTCGCTGTGTCGACCTCGAAACCGACACCCTGAGCAACTTCGCGGATGAGTTCGCAGATAGCGACCTCATCATCAACGATCAGAAGGCGGGGCCTGACAGTGCCATCAGGCATGTCCACCTCCTGCCTTCCCCCCGTCGCTTCCCGAACGTTGACTCACGCCGGGCCCTTCAGTTGCCTTCAGTGTGCCACCATCTGTCTCAAACAGGACACGATAGAGGTCTTGACGACCGAAGGGTTTGGCGAGGGTCACCATTCCACGCCTCTGCAATTCGACCATGCGGTCGGAGAATCCAGTCATAAACACCACAGTGATATCGGGGTGGGCGATCAGAATGCGCGCTGCCACGTCGAGACCGTCGACATCGGCTCCGATATTCATGTCAGTGAGCAACGCGTCGGGGTTGAACTCCTCTGCCGCTGCGAGCGCTGATTCCATGGAGTCGGCGACTCTGACTTCAACCCCGCGTTCCTTCACCCACCCGGCGACGAGCCCCGCCAGCGTCTGTTCGTCGTCAACGATCAGCACGCGTGAAATCGTGTTGCTACCTTCGGCAGCAGCGACGGCATCAACCGCCGCATCGCCGCCAAAGACGGCTGGAATGATGATGGAAACTGAAGCACCCATCCCAGGCTTCGACGAGATCACCGCGGTACCCCCGCTCTGACGAGCGAACGAGTAGACGCTGGCCAACCCGAGTCCTGAGCCTTGACCCACCGCTTTGGTCGAGTAGAACGGCTCGAAAGCGCGCACTGCCACCTCCGACGACATTCCTTCACCGTCGTCGACAACCTCAATGACCACATAATCGCCCGCTGGCAGGTCGTCTTCGCCCGCGGAGTTTCTACGTCGCTGCGCGCTCAGCAGCACCGAGCCGCCCGGCTCGGTCGCGTCACGCGCATTAATCACAAGGTTGAGCAAGCTGCTCGACAGTTGACCAGGGTCAACCATCACATCGAGCGTGCCGTCGCCAATGCGTAGGTCGACGGTACGGTTCTCGCCGAGCGCTTGCCGTGCGAGCGGCATGATGCCATGCAGGAACGTTCCGACGTTGACAGCGCTAGCGTTCAGCGGCTGGCTGCGTGTCACTGAAAGCAGCGATTTCGCGATCTCAGCGCCACGCTCGGCCGCATCACCCGCGTGAGCGACATAGCGTTCGAGATCGTCCTGACTACGAATACGCTCATCACTTTGCATCAATTGCAAATAGCCGTTGATGATAAAGAGCAAGTTATTGAAGTCGTGCGCAAGACCTCCGGCCATCGCACCGAGCGCTTCAAGGCGCTCACTCTGTGCGCTTCGCATCGCAGTACGTCGCGCATCAGTAACATCGATCACTTGCACTAGCGCAGCAGCGGACACATCCTCGCGATAGGCAACTGGTGTGGCCGCCACCTCGTAAATGTGCAAGGTGTCGTGGGAGACGCTATCGACACACTCGATCGTCGACTCATTGCCAGCGAGTGCTGACTCAAGCAGAGCCCGCACCTTGGGCAGATCTGAGTCGGACGGTACGAACGGCATGGCAGCCAATGCATGGCGGCCTACCAACGATTCCTGTGTTACCGCATCAATCTCGTTCGCCATCACCACACTCTGCGAGCGGTTGATCAACATCACGAGTCCGGGGGACGACTCAATAGCGGCCGCGAGCAGCGCTTCACGCTGTTCAAGTGACCGCTGAATGCGGAAGCGTGAGTTAGTCGCCGTGAGGAACAGCAAGAGAACCACAAGGCCGATCAGTACTTCCCCCAGCAACGTGAGCATCTGCTGGAGTCGCGAAACACCGAGTCCGTCGGCTGCGGTGGCAGTGACCATGACGGGGATATCGCCCAGACTAATCGGATCAGGCGCGGAGACGGGCACGGCGCCGCTCTTCGGAGCGGGACCGTAGCCAAGGGCTAACGGCGCAGTACCTGCTGGGGGGTCAACCTGATCGATCGAGAAGTGGATGTTTCCGGCGTCGGGGCCGACGTTGCGAATCGCATCAACCATGTTGACTGGCACTGACATGGCAACAGCGAGGAATTCGGGTGCGCCCTGCTCCTTGGACGCCTGCGGAACGACATACACCAGACTCGGCACTGATTCGTTTTCAGCACCTGGGACGTTTCGAATACCCAGCAATACTGGCGCACCAGCATCGGCAGCCCGATTAATTGCCGCAGCATCGGCAGGATCGGCACCGAGAATCGACGCAAGCTTCAGCGTCGAGCCCTGTCGATCAATCTCGTATTTCATCGGGTGACTGTCACCCGTCAAGGGCCCCAACAGGGCCAAGGCAGAAATCGAGGTGTTTCCGAGCAGGAGTGGTTGGTTTACTGCCGCGAACCCCGCTTGGTTCACAAAGGGAGTGCGAGGTGGCTCACCAGCGCGTGCGAGGTAAGCGTTGAGGTCGTCACCAAGCCCAGCGTCAAGAGCCGCCGATGCAGTCGCAGCGGCGGCCGAGAGAGTGTCTTCCTCTTGCTGAGCCCAGTAGACGGAGGTGAGATAGGGAGCGATCGCCATGAGCGCAATGACAATGAAACCCAACGAAAGTCGCGCCAGCCAGCGAGGCTGCCGCGAGACGACAGGGCGTGACCACGCGGCAGCGCCCAACATCACAGCCGCCAGCATCGGCACGAACCGTCGGAAGAACCTCACCCAGAAGTCACCGGTGTCGAGGAACTCAATGGGGCCGAAGTGATTGGCGAGCTGGAACAGCGTGCCAACGGCTGCAATGACGATGAGCAACACCGCGGCCAAAGCGAAACGCACGCTGGGAGGCGTACGCGGGGCACCCTTCAACCGGCGCAATACGATCGCGCACCCCACCGCCACTGCGACCGCGATGGCAAGACGAAGGATGGAAGCAGCGTCATTTCCGGAAACAACGACCGTGGTCAATGCCATGACGACAACCGCTACCACCGGATTGAGTCGCCGAACTGATTCGGCAAACACGACGATAAGAACGAGCACGTCGGCCCTGATGTATCCGGTCGTTTGATGCGTGACCCATTCGGCACCGGCAGCAACCAACGCGACCAGGACAGCCAGAACCAGAGTTCGGAGCCGACCGTCTCGCTCTACCACATCGGCGGACGGTGTCTCAACGAGATCATTCATGGGCGGCATCCCCCACCCCATGTGCGATCGCCATGTGCTGCAAGTGGATTAGCAGTACTTGCCGGCAATGTACGACGACAGCGCTGTGACGACTTTGCCGGTGCTGTCGGCGACCTTGACCCATGCCCAGTAGTACCGAGTGGTCGTCGATGTGGGGCAGTTGACCGTCAGTGCAGTGAGACTCACCGTGGCGCTCTTGGCGACTGAGTAGGCCTTGGTGACCGAGTTGAGGACGGTACCGGCTGAGTTGCAGTTGTTCGCAGCGGTGCAGGCGGGCTTCACGGCCGTCGATGTACGAACCAGTTGCACAGTCACCGAATATGTCGCGGTCACGGTCGCCGCATTCTTGAACGATCCACCCACCGAGAGCACGGAACTCTTCCACGCGGGGGTTCCGGCCTGAACGCTTGCGGGAGCAATGGCAGATGCGACTCCGACGGAAAGGAAGAGCGACACGAATGCCGTGACCAATCCCAGAAGGAAGATGCCCCGTTTGCTCGACATACTTACACACTACTCTCACGTCAAGCGTTCGGGAGGCTAATTGAGTGATCACTTCGTCACACTGTGTGGTCACGCAACGTCACCGCATCACGCGAGTGTGCGGGGGAACGCGGATTAGCAGTACTTGCCAGAGAGGTAAGACGACAGCGCCGTGGCCACGTTTCCGGATGCGTCAGCGACCTTGATCCAGGTCCAGTAATAGCGCGTAGTGGTCGACGCAGCGCAGTTGACCGTCGTCGCGGTCACCGTCATTGTCGTTGCTTTCGCCACGGAATACGACACAGCTCCGGAATTCTTCAACTGAGTCTGGGTCGTTGTGGTCGCGCAACCCGTCGCGACGACACATGTTGGCTTCGTGGCGGTGGCCGTGCGAATCAGTTGAAGTGTCACCGTGTACGTAGCGGTCACGGTGGCCGCGTTCTTGAACGACCCGCCACCCTTGAGAACTGATGACGACCAACTAGGTGTTGAACCCGCGACACTGCTCGGCATCACGGCCATTGCCGGACCCGCCGCGAGCACGCCGATTGCCGCCATTGAGGCAACTGCCCCAATGACTGAGGCGATTCGACGGCTCTTCATGGCTTAAAGTTACCACACGGATACACGAAGTTCCAACAACTCCGTGATTGCTTCGTCACACTCCGTGATGAACACAGGGTAACGAAATGGTCAACTAGACCAGCTTTCTATCGACAGAGAGTGATTCAACCGATCGTGCGCGTGACATCGCTCGGAATTGGCACCTCAAGTTCGAGCAACCGCAACTTGATTTGTGCCCTCGAGACCCCCGGCCGCAACTGTCGTTCGTAGAGGCGGTCTTGCCAACCGGCTGCCATCACGAGCACTCGCGGCGGCACGATGAGCCCTTGCGCGCGGAAAATGGGGTAGGCCATTCCGGCTCGTTCTAGTGCGGCATCCACTCGCTGCACGATGTCGTCAGGAAAAGGCGCCGACGATTCGGCGAGTTCAACACACAGGTCGTAACCATGCCGGTCGTAATCGGTGACCACCGTGAAGTGACGCACGTTGACTCCGGCGTCGGCGAACATCGCGGTGAGCTCTTTGAGCAAAGAACCGCCCGCGATCTTCTCCCCCGCGATGTTGGCGATGTCCCCGGCTTTCGACTCGAACACGATGTTGGGGTTTGTTCCAGTGAATCCGTCAACGCGGACGAGATCATGCATGTCGTATCGGAACAGACCGGCGTACGACGTGGTGATGACTTGGTACACGCCACCGTCAGTGAGTTCATGTGCAAGAAGTGGCTCACCACCATCGATCGCAATGAACTCGAGGAACTGCGCGGCAAGCGCGACCGGTCCCGCCGCTTTACCAACGACAAGCGGCACATTGAAGCGACCTTCGCTCGCGCCGTAACCAATGTCGAAACGCACCACGTCATCAGGAACTTGAGCAGCGAGGTCTGCCATGTATCGGCCGACTGACCCTGAGAGCCAGAACACCAACCCGCGCAAACCTGGCCATGCCGAACCGGCGTCGAGAGTGCCCCGCTCAGTAATGGCCGCGGCTAGCTCATCGGCCCGCGCGGGATCGGGTGCGAGTTGCAGTGAATCGAGGAAGGCGCGATCGGCCTTCACCGAGGCACTCACCGTTCCGTTGCGAATGTCATCGATAAGTTCGTCTCGACGCGCATTGGCATCGTTGAGCAATGCACTCAACCGGCCGGGGTTGTTTCCTCGTACCGCGCGAACGTCTTTCATCAGCGCCGTGCGCATGATCAAGTAGTCGACATCTTCAGCAGCATCAACGTTTTCCAAGATTGACAACGGGTATGCGAGACGGTCAGGGCCAAGGGGTGGCGCATAGGTGAGGTTACTTCCTGACGCTGAACCACACGGAATTCCGCACTCGCTATCCCAGAACACCAACCTGTTTGCGAACGTGAGGATCGCTCCTGACTCGCGAAGACCAGGCACAGCATCGGCCAATGCTTGCGCACGCAGGTCGCTGGTCGCTTTCTTAGCCGCCATGGCTGCTGCAGATTCGGGAATATGCTTCGCCGCGCCCGTGGTGCCACTGGTGAGCACAAAGAAGTCAGGGGCACCCGCGAACGTGATGTCGGTCTCGCCTCGCTGCATACGTTCAGAAGCTTCTGCGTAGTCATCCCACGACGTGACAGGAACTCGTTCGCGAAAGTCTTCAACGCTGCGCACCTCATTGAAGTAGTGGCGGCGGCCCCACTCGGTGTCGCGCGACTTTGCCACGATGTCGAGCAGCACCTCATGTTGCACGCGCTCAGCGTCGGCACACATCGTCGCGAACTCATCGAGTTTCGCCGCACCCTCAGCGGTTCCAATGATCTCGGTGGGGCTATTCACTGCGAACCTCCGCGCGCGTCGTGGTGATAGGTCGCAGGTTATCGGTCGGTACTAGAGCAACAGCAAAGAGACGGTGTCGTATCGACTGAATCCCCGATCGAAGGACACCAGAGTGGCGTCGAGATCACGTGCAGCGGCAGCCAGCAACACATCCGGAACGGCGTCACCACTGGCGGCGTGAGCAGTGAGCAATTCGGTGAAGATGCGCCAACGAGACTGCCCGGGAGTGAGATGGTGCACCACTGGCGACGCCAGGAGCACCTCAAGGAAGGTCACCGCTTCGGCGATCGCACTCGGTGACTTCCAGATGCGTCGATTGGTCACAATGCGAAGAAAGCTCGCTGCGACTTCAGTGAGCACGACGACCGTCTCGTCAGCTGCGCGAGCACTACCCAACCACCCTGTAGCAGCCTGATGTGCAGGGTGATCGGCGCGAAAAGCGGCGACTAACACATTGACGTCAACGCACAGCATCGAGTGGCCGGTCGCTATCGAGCGCCGTGCGCACCGACGTCGAATCCATGATGTCGACCCCAGCCACCACGCCACCCGTCGAGCGCGAGACAGGCAACGCAGGAATTGCCACAGGAGCCACTGGTTGATGCAACGCAACGCGCAGGGCATCCTCGATGAGGGAGGTCATCGAACGCCCGCGCGCTGCCGCGGCGGTCTTGAGATCACGAAACAATTGGTCGTCGAGAACGAGCGTGGTACGCATTGATACAGATTAACATATTTCTGTATTTCTCTATCAGTGTCAATGTGGAAGGCTTCGGCACATGTCGACCTCTGATGCCCTCACCACCCGTGCGCTCGCCGCGCTCGCCACCTGCGGCGCCGATGTTCCCACGGGCATCGGGCTCACCGCCCGCTCCCCCATCACCGGAACTGACCTCATCGAGTTGGCAACGATCGATGCCGGCGGTGTCTCTGAGGCAATCACGCGCGCCCACGACGCCTTTGCGACCTGGCGCACGACTCCCGCGCCTCAGCGGGGATTCTTGGTCAAGGCATGTGGACGACTGCTTGAGCAGCACAAGGGTGACATCGCCGATCTGATCACGATCGAAGCGGGAAAGATTCGCGCCGAGGCACTCGGCGAAGTGCAGGAGATGATCGACATTTGCGATTTCGCCGTGGGTCTGTCTCGCCAACTCGAAGGCCGCACGATGCCATCCGAGCGCCCCGGACATCGCCTCATGGAGACCTGGCACCCGCGCGGTGTGGTCGCTGTGATCTCGGCATTTAACTTCCCCGCTGCCGTGTGGTCATGGAATACCGCGATCGCGCTGGTGTGCGGTGACTCGGTGATCTGGAAACCGTCGGAGATGACGCCTCTCACCTCGCTTGCGTGCGCCGCGGTACTCGACCGTGCCATTGCCGAACACGGCGCTCCCGCAGACGTGCACCAACTCATCCTCACCGATCGCGATACAGCCGGAGTCTTGCTCGACGACCCGAGGGTGGCGCTGGTGAGCGCGACCGGCAGTGAGCGCATGGGCGCCGAGGTGGCACCACGCGTTGCCGCTCGCTTCGGAACAAGCCTGCTCGAACTCGGTGGCAACAACGCCGCGATCGTTGCTCCGTCGGCCGATCTCGAACTTGCCGTGCGCGGCATTCTCTTTGCTGCCGCCGGAACAGCTGGTCAGCGCTGCACCACGATGCGCCGCGTCATCGCACACGAGTCGGTGGTCGACACGCTCGTGACTCGTATCGCTGAAGTTTTCGGTCGCCTCAATGTCGGCGACCCGTTTGATGACACCACTCTGGTCGGGCCGCTCATCAATGGAGCGGCGTACGAACGCATGCAGCAGTCGATCGCGCGTGCTGTCAAGCAGGGTGGAACGTTGGTGGCCGGCGGAGAACGTGTCGCCGTAGCCGGCGATGACTCGTACTACGTACGTCCGGCACTCGTGCGAATGCCTGCACAAACCGAAGTGGTGCGCGAGGAAACGTTCGCACCCCTTCTCTACGTGATGTCGTACAGCGAACTCGACGAGGCGATCGCCATTCATAACGACGTTCCTCAGGGGCTGTCGTCGAGCATCTTCACGCTCAACCAACGCGAAGCTGAACTGTTCATGTCATCGGCCGGCTCTGACTGCGGCATCGTCAACGTCAACATCGGAACCTCCGGCGCCGAAATTGGTGGCGCCTTCGGTGGCGAAAAGACAACCGGCGGCGGCCGCGAAAGTGGTTCGGATGCGTGGCGCGCCTACATGCGTCGTGCCACAAACACCGTTAACTACTCCGACTCGCTGCCGCTGGCACAGGGCGTCGTGTTCGAGTAGTCGCTAGACGCCAATGCCTAGTTGATGCAGCAAGTTGTAGTACGTCGGGTCATCGGGCAGCACCAAGGCGAATCCTTCGAGCAGGATGATGGCGATGACGTTGGCCGCAATGATTGCGATGAACAACCAGCACACGCCCCACGCAACCCCACGCAGTGCCGGAGTTGTGGGAGCGAGCGGCACGGCATAGCGGTTGAGCGTCATTGCGACACCGCAGTAGAGAATGACGATGACGAAAGTAATCAGGGCCCACGTGTAGAGGTGCATTCCCAGAACGGCACCGCCGTAGCCCGGGTCTCCAGGTTTGATGTGAAGCAGGATCTGTCGCGTTGATTCAACAGCACCACACACACTGGCGATGATCGACAGTCCGAGTGATCGCACATAGCGTCCGCGAGTGAGCGTTCCGCGCAGGTCTTCGATCACTATCCACATCGCCGGCAGCGTGGCAAGGATCATCGCGTACCGCTGCACCATGCACAGCGGGCACGGAAACTCACCGAGACCGAGTTGCACGCCGAAGGCACCAAGTAGCGTCGCGCAGTAGCCGAGGATGAATGCGACGGCACCCCAAAACATGATGCGACTGAGCACCGGGTTGGGCTGCGGTTCGATGGGCAACTCGCGCATGGGCGACTGCGGATCAAGTGTGGAATCAGTAGTGGACATGATGCCCTCCTAGAAGCTCAGGTCGAGAGGGCTGGTGACGTGGTAGCGGAAGAGCAGCAGCATTGCGACTAGTCCGACCACCCACAACGTCACGACGACTCCGGCACGAGCTCCGCGATAGATCGCAATGGCCAAAGCCATCAGCACGATCATGATGAGGATGTCCATGGCTGGCAGGCTAGGCCAGTGGAGGGCAGGTCAGGCGACGACGCGCGGATCAGTGGAACGAAAGTTCAGGGGCGCAGATCGCGACGACGCCATGCGACCAGCCCCACCGCGATGAGTACCGCCGCAACGCCCGTCAGAAGCGCCAACTGACCCGGGTCAACCTCGCCACCTGGCAAGCGCGGACTATGCGCGAAGGGCGAGACATCAAGGGCCCACTGCGGCAGTTGCCACAGCGATCCGAACTCGCCCAACACGATGAATGCCACGAGCAATCCCCAGGCACCGACCACCATCCGAGGCGCGACTCCAAACAGCAGCATCACGATTCCGGCGATCACGAGCGCTGCAGGAACCTGCCCCGCCGACGCTGCAAAGAGTCGAGGCACCTGACCGCCGACGTCGCCGATGGCAAGTCCATGCGCCAAGCCGATCGCACTTCCGGTGATGACAATGATGATCGCCGAACCCACGCATGCGAATGCTAGATGCGAAGTCGCCCAGCGCACGCGAGTGGCGGGTGTTGAAAGCAACAGTTCAACATGGCCCGCCGTTTCTTCCGACCGCAGCCGCGAAGCGGCCGCAATTGCGTACGCACCGACGAGCGAGCCAAGGATTCCGATCTCGGCAGCGAGGAACATGGTGGTCAAGCCTTGGCTGCCACCAAGGGCTTCGAAGAACTTGGCCATCTCCGGCGAGTTGAGCAGGCCCGCAATGGTGTGCGCCACCGAACCGAGAACCATGCCCATGAGCGCGGAACCCAAAGCCCACGCGATGAAGAGCCCTCGCTGAAGTCGCCACGCGAGCCCCATGACACCGCCGATAGTCCCGAGTGCCGGACCCCCTCGCTCAGGTACCAGCCCGCTTCCCAGATCACGTCGTGCGCGCAGTGAATACGCGATCGGAACCAACACAGCGGTCGCAACAATGGGGACGGCGGCGATCCACCAGCGGTCGCCGGCGAAAGGACGGATTTGCTGACTCCACCCCACCGGCGACAGCCATGACAACAAACCTGGGTCGGCGTCACCGAGGTCGCCCACGGCTCGTAGTGCGTAGGCAGCACCCACGGCCGCAACACCTACTCCGATCGCGGCGCGCGCAGACGTCATTGCTTGAGCAGCAACCGCAGCGATGGCACTGAAAACAATTCCGGCAAGCGCCCAGCTCAGACCGAATGCGAAGGCGCCACCCCATGCGAGCCCGGCAGCACCGAGTCCTAATGCTGTGAGCACTCCCAACACGACGCTCGCGCCCATGCTGACGATGAGGGACGCAGTCAGTGGCGCGGCTCGTCCTACCGCTCCTGCTCCGATCAACTCGAGCCGACCGCTTTCTTCCTCAGCGCGAGTGTGACGAATGACGATGAAAACGAAGATGATTCCCACAATCGCAGCGCCGAACGCCGTGAGTTTGATGAGCGATATCGCACCCAGAGACGTGGGGTCGTAGACCTTGCCGTACAGCGCGACTAACGCAGCGGTTGCGTTGATCGTCTCGGCGGCCGACGTGAGCGATTCGCGCGTTGGATAAAGGTCACGGGTCGCAGTGACCGATGACGCGACCATCAGACTCAAACCGATGATCCACGCTGGCAACAAGATGCGATCGCGCCGCAGTGCCAACCGCACCAACGGCCAGGTTCCGGTCATGGTGCCCCGCCGGGCTCGGAGTAGTGACTGAGGAAGAGTTCCTCAAGGGTCGGTGGATGACTGACGAGCGAGGTGGCTCCGGCCGACGACAGTGCGGCGAGTAGCGGTGCGACACCGTCTGCGTCGACTTGAGCAGTGAAGCGATCACCCGTGAGGGTCGCCGCATACACGCCGGTCAGCGCCTCTACTCCCTCAGGTGAACGAGCCACGGTGGCCGACACTGTGGTGCGCGTGAGGTGACGCAATTGATCGAGCGTGCCCGTTTCAACAACTGCACCATCGCGAATGATGCTGACGCGGTCGCTGAGCACTTCGGCTTCACTCAGGATGTGCGAACTCAGCAGTACCGAGCGACCGGCATCGCGAAGTTGTACAACGCATTCTTTGAACTGCGCCTCCATCAACGGATCCAGTCCGGCCGTTGGCTCATCGAGCAGGTACAACTCAGCATCGGTCGCAAGCGCAGCGACCAGGGCCACCTTCTGCCGATTGCCCTTGGAATAGGTGCGCGCCTTCTTGGTCGGATCGAGATCGAAGCGCTCAAGCAGTTCAGTTCTGCGCGCTTGATCGATGCCACCGTGTAGTCGGCCGAGAAGGTCGATCACCTCTCCCCCGCTCAAGCCGGGCCACAACGCCACGTCCCCTGGCACGTAGGCCAATCGACGGTGCACGTCGGCCGCCTGACTCCACGGGTCGAGGCCGAGTACCGACATCGACCCGCCATCGGAACGCAGCAACCCCAAAAGCAGTCGCAGAGTGGTGGTCTTTCCAGCGCCATTCGGGCCGAGGAACGCATGCACTTCGCCACGATTGACCTGTAGGTCTAGACCTTTGAGAACCTGCGTGCGACCGAAATTCTTCACCAGTCCGCGCACATCGATAACAAGGTCGGGCGACGCAGTGTTCATAGTCCATTGATACTCCACCGCCCCTGCCAATTCCCAGAGCCAGTCGTCCCGTTGAGCGAGCCACCTGACCTGCGTTCGGGCACACTGTGACCGTGAACGAAGCAGCCCCTCCTGCGCCCAGTTTCAAGGCTCGATTCGACGCCCTTCAGCGAAAGCATCCGGTTTTAGGTTTCCCGTGGGCAGTGCAGCGTAAATACTCGGAAGATGCCGGCGGTAGACACGCTGCGCTCATGACCTACTACGGGTTTCTCAGCCTCTTTCCAATCTTGCTTCTTATCGTGGCAATCGTGTCGCGCGTACTTGCCGGCAATGACCAACTTCGCCAAGAGGTGATCACGGCGATCGTGCCCGATCAGGCGCAGGCGACCGTCGATGCGGCGCTTCAGTCGATGCCGTCGAGTGGACTGCCGCTACTTCTCGGTGTTCTGGGTGTTCTTGGATCAGCCATCGGAATTATCACCAGCGCCTTCAACACTCTCAACCACGTCGCCGCCGTTCCACATCGCCGTCTCATTAAGGGTGTGAGGCGGTACCTGCGCATCTTCGCTCTCCTGGCCGTGCTGATGGTTGCGGCGGCGGCCATCGGCGGACTCTCGGTGTTCCTCGGAACGCGCGGGCCCGGGACGCTGACAACTATCGCGAACGCGGTCGCGGTTGTCGGCATGCTGTTCCTCGTCATCTGGTCTGCATCGGCACTGCTCTTGCCGAGAGCCCCGCGACTGCACGAAGTGTGGCTCATGGCGTTGCTCGGTGCTGTGATGATCACCGCGTTCCTTGCCTTTGCCGCCATCCTCATTCCACGTTTCGTTGAGAAGTCAGGCGCTGTCTACGGGGCGTTCGCCACGATTGTGGGGCTACTTGCCTTCATCGCGATCATTTGTCGAGTGCTGGTCTACACCGCTGAGATCACCGTCGTTCAGGCGTGGCATCTGTGGCCGCGCAGCCTTGACAAGGACGATCCCACCGAGGCAGATCGCATCGCGCTAGGGCTGTTGGCCCGCGAACAGGAGCGCATCGACAGTCAGCGCGTGACGTCGACGATTACTCAGTGACGCTGTTGCGCTGGCTAGGCGGCTGACGGATTCCCGCCGCGTAAAGGGCCGCCACGATTTCACGACTCGTGACTGGCTGCGCACCCTCGGCAATCACCATCGGTCGAATCTCGTCGGGAATGTCGTAGTGGTCGCCACCGAATGCGCGCTTGGGAATACCAATCCATTCAGCGAAGGCGTGCAGTTCGTCGAGCGACGTGTCGCTGACCAAGTGGCACCACATGCGGTCGCGCCACGGCCAATGCGCTTCATCGACGAGCAGAGCCATGCGGTGACCTTACCGTTTGGAAAGGTCACCTCCTCAAATCGCCCAACGAGACTTACTCTGCGCACACCACACGTGTCACCGAGCGAAAGGTTGTCCCATGCTGCGTAGGTCCCGACGCGTCACAGCCACAGGACTTGGCGGAGTCCTCATTGCGGGCCTACTCGTCACCGGCGCGGCGAGTTCAGCTTCAGCGACGGAAGCAACGCCCGGCGTCGTCGACGCTTCTTTCAGCACCGCCATCGACCCAGGCGCTACCGACGGCGATCCCGGCGACGCCAGCTCGGTATTTGCGGTCACAGTGCAGCCCGATGGCAAGATCCTCGTCGGCGGAATTTTCACGTACTTCCACGGCACGCAAGTCGGACACCTCGTGCGCTTGAACCCCGACGGCACCGTCGACGAAGCCTTCTCCGACCGGCTCGACGTCGGATTTGAGGGTGGCTCGGTTCGATCGATCGCATTGCAGAACGACGGCAGCATCGTCGTGGGTGGACTATTTGGCACAGCGAACGGAGTGCCCAGCCTGCATCTCGCGCGACTCAAGTCCACTGGCGCCGTCGATGTTCGCTTCTCACAGCAGCTGACCAACGGTGGAGACAACACCGGACTCGTTGGGGGCTCGGTGCGCGCGATCTCGATTCAAGACTCCGGCAAGATCGTTGTTGGCGGACTGTTCACGACACTCAACGGCGCTGATAGCAACCATCTGGCGCGTTTCAACAGTGACGGTTCACCCGACACCACGTTTAGCACCAACCTCGGCACCGCCCCGAACAACGGACTCGACGGAGACGTGAACGCTATTGCCCAAGATGGCAGCGGCAATCTGTTGGTCGGAGGCGACTTCGCTAACGCCAGCGGCACGCCGAGTATCGACCTCGCTCGTTTCTCAGTAGATGGCGTCTTCGACTCCGGATTCACTTCATCCATGGGCTCCAGTTTCTCCGGTTCGCCGAGCCCCTATGTCAACACGCTCCTTAAGCAGGAGTCGGGCAAGATCATCATTGGCGGATTCTTCACAGGATTCGATGGGCATCTCAGCAACAACATCGTGCGCCTGAGCAGCGCCGGAAGCTACGACTCAACGTTCACCACGAATGTTGGAAGTGGCTTTCAGACCTCGGCCACTCTCTCCGATGTTCGCTCCGTCATTGCAATGCCGGATGCCTCACTACTCGTCGGTGGCGATTTCAACCTCACCAACGGTGTGACCACCGGTCAGGTTGCACGCCTGTCGATCGATGGCCTACCCGACACGAATTTCACTGCCAACATGTTCGGGCTGACGTTCTCGAACACGAATACCGGTGAACCGCAGGTGTTCAAACTCGCGGCACTACCCAACGGCGCGGCCGTTATCGGGGGATGGTTCTCCTCCATTAGCGGCGTCGCCAGTTCAGGGCTCGCTCGATTTGCGGCTCCCGATTCCACACCACCGATTTCAGCGATGCTCACTCCGACGGCGCAATTCCAAAAGTCATCGTCGTTCGGAGTTTCGTGGTCGGGCAGTGACCCGGTGGTGACCGGCGAGGTCACCTCCGGGGTCGGCCAGTACGCAGTGCGCTATCGCAGCGCAACAGCCGGTGGAGCCCTTGGCGATTACATCCAGTGGCGGCCAGCGATTGTGTCAACATCGGCCACCTTCTCTGGATCTCCTGATACGCGATACTGCTTCTCATCTCAGACGCGCGAAGCCACGTCGGGTGTCGCTGGCGCCTGGTCTGCCGAGAAGTGCACGACGGTGCCGGCCGACGATCGTGCGTTGACTCGCAACAAGTCAACGGCATGGACGCGGGCAACGTCTTCTGGCTGGATCGCCAACACCTCATCACAGTCGACGATCAAGGGTTCGTACCTCGTCACGACGGCCTCGCGTTCTGTGCGCACAGTGGGCGTTGTGGCCTGGCGCTGCAGCACCTGCGGTTCGGTCGATGTCTACGTGGGTTCGAGTAAAGTCGGCTCGATTTCCTTGAAGAAGAGCGGGGCAGCGGGTAGAGCACTGGTCACGTTGCCACGACTGGGTTCGGTGAAAACCGGAAAGGTCAAGATCGTCGTGACCTCAGCTGGCAAAGTCGTCAAGCTCGACGGAGTTGCCATCAGCGGTAGTTGAAGTGAACTGGGCGGGGGCCTCGCGCTCCCGCCCAGCACTCGCTGATCGCATTACGCGATGATGGCCGAGTGACGACAGGCTCCCAACGCGCGAGCAAATCAGTCTTCATCGCATTAATGCTTGTTGCATTCAATCTGAGAACTCCGATTACTTCACTTCCGACCGTTGTCACCGATATCGAGGCGACCACCGGTCTGGGCAAAGCAGGCCTTGGGGCACTCACCACGATGCCCATTCTGATGATGGGTGCGCTCGCGTTTACCGTGCCGAGTTTGTCGGCACGCATTGGTCTCACTCGCCTGGTGTGGATCGCCACGGGGATTCTTGCGATCGCTTCGGGTATTCGCCTCGCGGGCGCGAACGTGCTGGTGTTGTATGCCTCTGCGCTTCTGGCAGGCGCCGCCATCGCTCTCGCGGGGGGCTGTGTTCCCGCGATTGTGCGTCAACAACTACCGCATCGCATCGGATCGGTCACTGGTGCGTGGACCACCACCATGATGATCGGCGCTGCGCTTGCCGCGATGTTTACTGTTCCGTTCGAACAGCGATTTGGGTCCTGGCAGGTCGCACTGGCCATGTGGGCCATTCCCGCTGCAGGCGCGTGGCTGGTGTGGTCGGTCGTCGAGCGTCGCGAGCGCCTCGCGCCACCAATTGCGCGCCGCGCCTCAGGAATCCGCGATCTTCCGTGGCGAAGCAGCACCGCATGGGCTATTACCGGGTTCCTTGCGATTAACTCGATCACCTTCTATACCACCGTCGCGTGGCTAGCCCCGTCACTGGAAGCGCGTGGCATGTCGCAAGCAGATGCTGGAGCAGCGTTCGGATTGTCGTCGGCCGTCGGATTCATCGCTGCATTGCTTCTGCCACCGTTGCTACAGCGCACACGCTTTCCACGCGCGCTGCTCGCCGTTGTCGTGCTTGTCGACTTGGTGTCATTCGCCGGAATTGCCTTCGCACCCTTCATGGCAACAGCCCTGTGGATGGTGCTCTTCGGTCTCACCAACAGCGGCTGGTTTGCCATGGGTCAGGCGCTCATCGGCATGCTCAGCACCGACGCCGTTCATGCGGCACGATTAACGGCCATGGTGTACGCAGGAATGTACTTGCTCGCGGCGATCGGACCCATCTCCGCTGGGATTCTGCTCGACCTCACCGGTTCGTGGACGGCACTCTTCGCACTCATTTCAGCCTCGACCGTGCTGGCGCTCATCGCCGTTCCGAAATTGACGCCGACGCGCCGCTAGGCGGTGATCACCTTCCTAACGAGCGCGCCACACACGCGTCCACGTCGTCGTACCTGAATGGGCAGACGTGGTGGGAACCGCGACGATACGCACCTTGACCGGAAGTCGCGGAACGCCGTGAGTACTCACCGTGACGCGGCCTGTGACTCGGTTGACCGAGAACGTCGCTGGCCTCGTGTCTCCAAGTCGTGTCGCCCCAGCGCCAGCTGCTGTCGAAATGGTGAGGCGACATCCTGGTGAAGTCACCACCCGTGTCACCAAGACAGCACTTCCCCGTCGAGCGATTTTGGTCGAGGAGGGCAGCGCCGTAACGGTCAACGAGCACTTCGTGGATACCGGTCGTTCTTCCTGATCTGCACCATTCCGTTCGCGTTCGTGGTGGGTCCGTTCTGGCGCGCCGAACACCCCCCGCTTCGTGCACTCCTTACGACAGCCGTGGAGGGGAATCACCTACCTCGTACTGGCACTCGTCGTCGGCGCAGTGGTGGCAATCGCTCGCAGCCATTGTGGGAATCGCGCTCGCCAGGCTGTACGTAGCGCTCTGCGTGTACGTGACCGGCGAAGTTCCGTGGGGTCCGCCCGCCTTCGAGGGTGAAGTGTGGCTGGCTTCAGCACTTCTCGCGGTGACCTTCCCCTTCCTAGCTTTCCACGCGGACTTCTTCCAAATGTGGCCTGTACGACGAACTGCGGAGCGCTAGCGTCGATCACATGAGCAGGCCACTGCGGATCATCGCGATGCTTGTGTCGCTGCTCGCGCTGAGTGCCAGCCTCACCGGACTCTTCCTCGGGTTCCGCACGATCGTGACCGCCGGTGGCCTGTGCCCCGCGGACGGCGGAGGCACACCTGTCGCGACGTGCCCTGTCGGCGCACCGACACTCCTCCTCGTATCAGTTATCGCTGGACTCGTCGGCTTCGCCGGCTATCGGGTCACCAGCCCTCGACTGCCAGGACCCCACCTCATTGCCTTGGTGTGGCCGGCCGCGTTTCTTCCGCAGGCGTGGACTGTGTTGAGCGGCGCGATTCATCAACCCGGATATGGCGGGTGGGGCGGCCTGGGGTTTGGCCTGCTGCTCCTTGTACTCGGTTCCTTTCCCCTGATCGATTTATGGCGTCGCGACACCCTGCGCGCAGTGTTCTACGCCGACGCTGTTGCGGCCCCGCGACGTGTTCGGGGATACCCGCGCGGATACACCCTGGCAACAGCAATGAAGTCGATTGATGACATGGGACGCGACGACGGACTCAGCGAGGCAGACATGGCCGAGATGCGAGCACGCGTCATGGATTCGCCTCTTGGCACACAGGGCCGTCCGCCTGAGGCCGACCCGAACGCGAATGCTGGGAAGCGTGCACTGACCGTGGCACAGGGAATCATCGTGGTTGCTGGCATCGCAGTCGGATGGGCCGCTGCGTCGACACTGATGTCGCGGTAGAAAAAAGCTCTCGCCGCTCAGCGCTCGATCGACGCGAGAATCTCAGCAGCCCGTGGAGTAGCGGCAGCGAGGTCATCGGGAACAAGTGACAGGCGCGTTCGTCGAGACAGGATGTCGTCGAGGTCGCTCGCACCCTCACTTCGCACCGCGTGCACAATTTCAACGCCCAGCACCGCGATTCCGGGCGCCAGCGGCTCAAGGAGTTCGGGACGGTCTTCGGCATACGCAGCAACACGGCCCGCCTCAGTACCAAATCGTCGTTGCAGCCGAGGAACAGACTCGATGACTGAATTGCCCGCGCCCACCAACGGAAGTTCATGCGTGTGACACGGCACTGAACTAATCAGATCAACCACGTCTTGCGCCATGCGTCGGTAGGTCGTGAGTTTGCCGCCTGTGACCGTGATCAACGAATCTCCCGTCTGGCGAATCAGGTGCCTGCGAGAGATGTCTGACGTTGCCCCCACTCCGCCGTCGTCGGGTGCCACCAACGGGCGAAGGCCAGCGAAGGAGCCCACCGCATCTGCTGCCGTTACCGGCGTGGCCAAGACCGATGAGATGACATCAAGAATCCAGTCGATCTCGGCCGCTGATGCGACCGGCTCGTCAGGAAGTGGGCGCGCCTCTTCCACTACATCGGTGAGGCCGCAATACACCAGGCCATCGGGTTGCGGAATCGCGAACACGAATCGACCCATGTGACCGGGCACAGGCACAATCATCGAGGCCTGCGGAAAACCGAGAGTGGCGGCACGAAGTACCACGTGAGTGCCACGCGAAGGTTGCAGTGTGACTGAAGGATCGAGTGTGTCAGCCCATACGCCTGTTGCATTAATGACATGCTTGGCGCGAATCTCAAACCGTCCGGGTTCGAGCGTGTCTTCAACAACCGCGCCCCCGGCACCGACCTCGAGTGCTCCTACACGCGTAAGGATGCGCGCCCCGTGGGCCGCCGCAGTACGCGCGATTGCCACCACCAGCCGCGCGTCATCTTCCAGTTGCCCGTCGAAACTGACGGTGCCAGATAGAAGTCGAGCGCGATCAAGAGCCGGCGCCAATCGCGCGGCTTCCTCAGCGTTCACCTGGTGGTGACGCGGAAGTAGACCGCCCGTGCGCGCACCCAGCGCAAGCAAGTCGCCGGCTCCAAACCCGAGTCTGGTGAGGAACGAATCGCGACGACTATCTTCACGCATGTGAGGAACGAGGCCAGTGAGCGGATGTACGAGGTGAGGTGCGATGACGCGCATCAAATAGGCCCGCTCAACGGCACTTTCCCATGCCAGGCCAGCATTGCCTGTCACGAGGTAGCGCAGGCCACCATGCACCAACTTGCTTGACCACCGCGACGTACCAAATGCCAAGTCATGCCGCTCAACGAGCGCCACGGTCATACCGCGGCTCGCCGCATCAAGTGCCACGCCAACACCCGTCACCCCTCCGCCGATCACCAACACATCAACGAGTTGACCTTTGGCGAGCACATCACGATCGCGCGATCGCCGCCGCGGACTGAGGTCGGCACGAATGTCGCTGGGGGTGATCGTTGCCGACGATGAACGCACATTCATGACGCACTCCCCACTGGGGCTAGATAGCCCAGGACCAATTGCTGCAATTCATCGAATGCACGCGGGTCGATCTCCTGCACGATCCGTTCGGAGAACACAAATGACTGCGCGGTCATTGTGAGCGTGAATGCGAACAGATCGGGATCACCGTCACGCACCGAACCGTCGCCACCACGAGAACTCATACCGGCAGCGATGGTGCCGGCGAGGTGTTCGCGCGCCATGCGCTGCGTGGAGCCGAGTCGATCGACCATCAACGGAAGGAGCGATTCAGGGTCAACGTCGAGCACTCGACGCATCAACGGATGCATGGCCACCGCCTTCGTGACGGCGGCCACCGCTTGGGCGGTGCTCGTTCGCGCGTTGAGTTTCGCGGGCAGATCCGCTTCGATCGTGGCCAGCAGGAATGTCAGCTCCTCACGCAACACGGTGGTGAACAGCGTGGGTAGATCGGTGTGGTGCCTGTAGAGCGTCATTCGTGAAACCCCGGCCCGGCGCGCAATATCGGCCATGGTGACGCGAGAGACGCCAAAGTCGAGAACGCAGTCGTAGCAGGCTCGCAACACCGCATCGTCTGTGACGGCCGGCGATACCGGACGCGGCAGAGACTTACTGTTACGAATCGACGTCATGTGTCACACTGTACCAGTAGTCAACGAACAGGAGTCTGTTGTGGCGCAGCACGAGGCACCCGTCCCCGCGTGGCGCGAGCGAGGAGCTGACGAAGGCACGTACCGCTCGGTGTTCGCCTATGACTCCACGCGCGTGAAGCATCCCAGTGCCGGGTGGGTGCGGATGTTCAAGGACGAATTCGGCATGACCGACACCGATTTCATGACATCGGGCGATCAGGGCGATGCCCTCGTGGAGTTGGCTGAGCCATCGCGAATCGACCCCCGACACCGCTCGGCCATGGTGGCAATCGTCGGCGCCGAGAACGTGGCCGACGACGACTACAGCCGCGTTAAGTACGGGCATGGCAAGTCGGTCGATGAAGATCTCGCCCTACGTGCTGGCGTGGCACCCCAGGTACCTGACCTCGTCGTGCACCCTCGCCACAGAGCCGACGTCGTCGACATCGTGGCCTACTGCGCCGCCGAAGAATTGCCGATCGTTCCCTATGGCGCAGGATCTGGAACGGTCATCGGTACGCGTACCGACGGCGGCATCGTTCTGGTGATGCGTACGCACATGAACCATGTGCTCTCGGTCAACGAACGCACGATGACCGCAATCGTTCAGCCCGGAATGATCGGCTCAGACTTCGAAGCGCTCTTGAACGACGCTCCCCGCACCTTCGGAACGTCACGCGCCTTCACCTGCGGCCACTTCCCTCAATCATTCGAACTCGCCTCAGTCGGCGGATGGATCAGCGCCTTAGGTTCAGGCCAAGCCTCGACCTACTACGGCGACGCCTACGACCTGGTGGTGAGCCAGGAATACGTCACCCCTGTGGGCATCATTCGCACCAAGGACTACCCCGCCACCGCGACCGGCCCCAAGGTGAACGACATTCTCAAGGGCAGCGAAGGAATGTTCGGAGTGCTCGTTGAGGCGACGGTCAAGATCTTTCGCTACGAACCGAAGAACACACAGCGCTTCGCGTTCATGTTGCCTACTTGGGAAGCAGGCGTTGAAGCCACGCGCGACATCGTGCAGGGCGAATTCGGCTTGCCTGCCGTGCTGCGCATTTCCGACTCAGAAGAGACCGAGCGTGCACTGGCACTCAAGGGTTTCGACACCGGACCCGCCAATACCTTCTTGAGTATGCGCGGATTCACACCGGGCAAACGCTGCCTACTCGTGGGCACCGCCGAGGGTGAGAAAGGTTTTGCCAAACACGTTGCCTCCATGTCACGCAAGATCGCTCGACGTCACGGGGGCATGACACTCACCGGATTGGCTACCAAGCAATGGGAACACGGTCGCTACAGCGACATTTACGTGCGCGAAGACATTCTCGATTTTGGAATGGTCATCGACACTCTTGAGACGTCCGTCACATGGGACAACCTGCAGACCGTCTATCACGGCGTGCGTTCGTTTGTGAAGAGTCGGCCTGGAACGGTGTGCATGACTCATGCTTCGCACTTCTACGGGCAGGGCACCAACCTGTACTTCATCCTCATTCTTAAGCCCGAGACGCCCGAGGAATACTTCGCATTCCGCTCGGCAATTGTCGACAAGATCGTTGAACTGGGCGGCTCGACCAGTCACCACCATGGCATGGGCAATCTCTTCGCCCCGTGGCTGAAAGAGCACCTCGGCACCGCGGAGATGGATGTGCTGCGCGCACTCAAGGCGCACTTCGATCCGGACGGAATCATGAACCCGGGCCATAAGTCCCTAATGAGGACGCAGTCCTAGTTCACGGAGCATCCGCGTGTGACCATGGAAGAGACACAGGAGGCACCATGAGTCGCATTCGACGGACTGCCCTGATCACTACCGCTGCGCTGGCCTTTATCGGGGCGAGCATTGCCGCCGTTCCCACACCGAGCGTCGCGGGAGACCTCATCGGAGGAGGCGGCACGCCATGCACCTTTGACGATGACCTCACCGCGTTCTACACGGCGCCACCCGGCGCGATCACCGCTGACCCGGGCACGCTCATCCGGTGCCAAGAGCGCACTGACATCCAAGGCCTCACCGGTGCGCACGCGTATCGCGTCATGTACGTCACCGAGGCACCCGCACCCGGCAGCTACACGTCGACATCGAGTGCTCGTAAGTTCCGAGGTGTGGCACTGGTCAAGCGCTACAGCACCGGAATGATCTTCGTTCCAACGGCGTTCGCACCGCTGACTGGCCGCAAGATCGTGGCCTGGGATCACGGCACTGTCGGCATGGGTCAAACCTGCGCACCGTCGATCAGTGCCTACAAAAAGATTGCTGCGGTCACGGCCGCGACTGTTCCGAACATGTCGTACGGCTTCGTGCAGAACATGATCAACAAGAACTGGGTCGTCACGGCGACTGACTACGCGGGTCTCGGCATCATCGGCCAATCGACGCAACTTCAGTACCTCGTCGGTGCAAGTGAAGCGATGGACACTGCGAACGCCGTTCGACTGGCGGCAGCATTCCCGGGAAGCGGCGCGAGGCCATTCGGGCGCAAGCCTGTGTACGCGGTCTATGGCCAGTCCCAAGGCGGTCACGCCGCCCTGTTCACGGGCACTATCGCGCCGGTGTACGCCCCAGAACTCACGCTGAAGTCCGTCGTTGCCTCTGACCCCGCGGCGAACATGGTGCCGTTGGTGCAGCAGCAGTACAACAAACTCATCGCGTGGGTACTTGGTCCGGAAGTCGCATTGGCGTGGCCCGGCGTGCAGCCGTCATTGAACGCGAACGACGTGCTCACGACCATCGGTAAGGCCAACGTCAACTCACTCGCCGCAAAGTGCGTCACGAAGGCTGCCCTGGCCGCGTTACTGAAGGACCCGCGCGGTAAGAAACCGTTCTTCCTCTCAACGGTCAACACCAACCCCGGTTGGGTCGCCATGCTCAATGCTCAGACTCCCCCGGTGGTTAAAGGAATCCCGGTGCTGATCGGTCAGACGCAAAATGACGGCGTCGTGCTGGCCAACACCAACGCGTCGCTGCAGACCGCATGGTGTTCGGCCGGATCGAACCTGAAGATGTTCTGGGTCAAGCCCAGCGGAATACTTCCGAATTCATTTGTCACCATGGCGATGGCCCACTTGAACAGTGCCTCGGTTGATGCACTCGCCGCAATCAAGTTCATCAACAACGCATTCATCGGAACCTCGGCCCCAATTGCCGGCGTAACCTCGTGTTCGACGCCCCCACCAACGCCACTGTCGTAGGGCGACTTACCCGCATTCTGTGGGCGTGAGAGTCCCAAATAGGGCGTTCCACGCTCACAGAAAGTGTCCCAGTGCCGCGTCTGCTTTAGGGTGACGAGAACGAACACCCGAGCCCGAGAGGTTTCCACGTGTCGCACGAGCATTTCCACCCACTGGGTAAGCAACCGTCAGCTGCCACTATCGCCTTGCGCGCAGCACTGAACGACCAACTGCCGTTCGACGATGCGCGCGACTTCGAGGAAGCGCACCGCGGCTTCATCGCCGCGCCCGAATACCGGCAGATCATGGCCGAGGCAGGGCACGTGGCGTGGAACATGGGCAGCTACGACTTCCTGCTTGAGGGTGAGGAATTCGACTCGATTCACCCCTCGTTGCAGCGCCAGGCGATTCTCAACATGGAGTACGGGCTGTTCGAGGTGGTGCCCGGTCACATCTACCAAGTGCGCGGCTTCGACCTCGCCAACATCTCGTTCATTCGCTCCGACACCGGGTGGATCGTCTTTGACCCGCTGACGGCGAAGGAAACCGCTGCCGCCGCACTTGCTTTCGTCAACGAACAACTCGGCGAGCGTCCCGTCGTGGCTGTCGTCTACTCGCACTCGCATGGCGATCACTTCGCCGGCGCGCACGGAGTCGTCGATGAAGCCGACGTGCGGTCGGGCAAGGTTCCTGTGATCGCACCCGTGGGTTTCCTTGAACACGCCGTTGCCGAAAACGTCTACGCGGGCAATGCGATGAACCGACGCATGTTCTACCAGTACGGCACCCTGCTCGATCGCAGTCCGTTCGGACATGTTGATCAGGCCATCGGAAAGGGTGTCGCCTCAGGCTCGGCCGGCCTGATTCCGCCGACCATCGACATCGTCGACGACATCGAAGAACTCACCATCGACGGCGTGCGCATGGTGTTCCACAACACGCCCGGCACCGAAGCACCCGCCGAAATGAACACCTGGTTCCCTGACCTCAAGGCATTCTGGGCAGCAGAGAACATCGTCGCCACAATTCACAACATCTACACCCTTCGCGGCGCTCTCGTACGTGACGCACTCGAATGGTCGCGACAGATCAACAAGGCGCTGTACATGTTCGGAACAGAGGCCGAGGTGATGTTTGCGTCGCACTCGTGGCCTCGATGGGGCAATGAGCGCATTCAAGAAGTGATGCGCACTCAACGCGATACGTACGCGAACCTCAATAACGGTGTGTTGCACTTGGCCAACCAGGGCGTCACGATCAACGAGATTCACCGCGTGTACCAAGTTCCTCAATCGCTTCAACGCAATTGGGCCGCACGGAGTTACCACGGTTCGGTCGAGCACAACTCGCGCGCTGTGGTGAATCGCTACTTGGGCTACTGGGATGGCAACCCCTCCACTCTCATTCCGCTTGCGCCACGCGAGTCGGGCCCGCTGTATGTCGAGATGATGGGTGGTCCTTACGCCATCATCAATCGGGCACAGCAACTGATGGAAGCCGGCGACTACCTGCTCGCGATCGAGATTCTCAATAAACTCGTGTACGGCGAACCTGATCACGTAGCGGGTCGCGAACTCCTTGCCGACGCGTTCGAGCAAGTGGGCTACCAGCAGGAAAGCCCCAGCGTGCGCAACAGTTTCCTCGCCGCCGCACTCGAACTGCGATCAGGTATTCCCAGTGGCGTGGCGCCCAAGAGTACGGGCCCTGATCTGGTGCGCGCACTGAGCACTCTGCAGTTCCTTGATTACCTCGGCATTCGCCTCGATTCTGCGGCCGTTGCGGGCGCGCACTTCACGATGAATCTCATCACGCCTGACAACGATGAGAGGTTCGTGGTCGAGTTGAGTAACGGAACACTCACGAGCCTGCA